>DATNLS010000383.1:0-9761 GCA_035602775.1 Candidatus Acidiferrales bacterium
GCCATCGGTCGCGGATAAAGCCGAATGCGAATCCGGCGCAGACGGGTATCGAAGCAACCGCGAGGAAGATCGCGAGCCGGACCGGAGAAAGATGAAGGGTGTCTTTCAGGAAGTAGGAAATCGGAATCGACGCGATACCCAACGGCGAGCCGAGTCCGATCGCGACATTCAGGATCGCGAAGTAGGCAAGAACCTCGAGCTGCATCGCCGGGGTATCGCCGCCGGCGGGCAGTTCGGGGCCGCTCGCGTTTTCGTCGCGCGCGGATAGATCTTCAACTTCCATTGATCACACGAGGCAACACTATATGGAATTTTTCTGTTGGTTCCGAATGTGCGACGGATTGGAAACGAGAGCTAGTGTATGATTGGCATGTCGTGCTGTCGTGCTTGCCTCGCATATCTGGCGGGGCCATTATAAGCGCGCTTGCGGACACACTTTTCAGGGAGTCGCGATTGGATTTGATTCATGAGTGAGTTGCTTGAAAAGAAGGACGATCTCATCCGCTACTTCCAGGAAGGCGGCAAACCCCGCGCTCAGTGGCGAATTGGAACCGAGTACGAAAAGGTCATCGTCCGCAACACCGACTCTACCGCGATTCCCTACTCCGGAGCCGGCGGGGTCGAAGACCTGCTGCGCCGGATGGCGGCCGATTACGGCTTCGAGCCCGAAGACGAGCATGGGCATATCCTCGCGCTCAAGGGCGAGAGATCTGCGATCACGCTCGAGCCCGGCGGTCAGGTCGAGTTGTCGGGCGAGCAATGCGACAGTATCCATTGCGCCTACGCCGAGTTCGCGACCCACGTACAACAGCTGATCGAAGTGACCGGCCAGATTGGCGCGACCGTGCTCGGCCTCGGGATGCAACCCGTCAGCCGCATCGACCAAATCGAGCTTTTGCCGAAGGCCCGCTACCACATCATGTACCCCTACATGGCGCGCAAGGGGACCCTCGGCCAGCGGATGATGAAGCAGACCGCGGGCGTGCAGGCCAACCTCGACTACAGCGACGAGCGCGACGCCATGCTCAAGCTGCGCGTCAGCATGGGCATCGTGCCGCTGCTCTATGCGATTTTCGCGAACTCACCGCTCAGCGACGGCGGCCTCAACGGCTATCACAGCTTCCGCGGGCATATCTGGACCGATACCGACAACGAGCGCAGCGGAGTGCCGGAGTTCGTATTCCGCGAGGATTGTTCATTCGAGGATTACGCCGAGTTCGCACTCGACGTGCCGATGTACTTCCTGATTCGCAACCATGAGTACATCGATCTCACCCAGCCGCCGGGACTTACCTTCCGCCAATATCTCGAACGCGGTTTCGGCCGTGAGCGCGCCACGGTTGACGATTGGACCAATCACCTGACCACGATTTTCACCGAGGTGCGCCTAAAGAAGTACGTCGAGGTGCGGACCGCCGACAGCCAGCCGCCGCATTTCATGCTCGCGCTGCCGGCGCTGCTGAAGGGGATGCTGTACGACGACGATTGCATCGCCGGGGCATGGGACCTGGTCAAGGGCTGGAGTTATCGCGAGCGGCGCGAAATCACCGACGCGGCGCATAAGAACGGGCTTGACGCCCGCGCGGGAAAAATTAGACTTCAGGAACTGGGTCACGAGCTGATGCGGATAGCCGCGACCGGGCTCGAGCGCCAGCGGGCATTGAACAGCAGCGGCCAGGATGAGAGCATCTACCTGCTTCGCCTCATGGACTTGGTGCATAGCGGCCACAGCCAGGCCAGCTTCGTCATCAGCCGCTGGAAGGGTGAATGGAATTACGACGTGGGACGTCTAGTTAAGGGGTGCGCATACGGGGCTGAGCCTATCCTGTAACGAACATTTCCGCGGCAAGGGGAGCCGATGACGAGCGCGAAACAACGCCCGCCAAAATCAGTTGCGCGACAGTATGCCGAATCTATCGGCATCGCGCTGATACTCGCAATCGTGATGCGTTCCTCTTTTGTCGAGGCCTACGTGATCCCGTCGGAATCGATGGAACCGACGATCCTGGTGGGCGACCATATTATCGTGAACAAGGTCGCGTTCGGCCTGCGAATCCCCGATTCGATCGCGGGCATCCCGGTGCCGGGGTTTTCGACCGGAAAGTACCTCATGCATCTGGGGCAGATTCATCACGGCGACATCCTCGTGTTCGAGTCTCCCCGCGAGCGTGGCGTCGACCTGATCAAGCGGGTAATCGGCCTTCCTGGAGATAGAATCCAGGTGATCGACGGGGTGGTTTGGCGCAATGGCGTGCGAGTGCCCGATCCGCATGCGTTTTTCGCTCCGCGGCAAACGGCACGATCGCCCTACTCGCCGGCCGACAATTTTCCGCCCCGGGATTCGCGCCATCCGGAGGTCGATCCGGGTCCGGTGGTCGTGCCGCCCGGCAGGCTCTTCATGATGGGCGACAACCGCGACGATAGCTGGGATAGCCGCTTCTGGGGCTTTGCCGACGAGAACGATGTTGAAGGCCGCGCGGTCGCGATCTATCTTTCGTGGGATCACAACGGTCCAGGCGTGTTGCCAATCCGATGGAATAGATTCGGCAAAGTTCTGGATTGAGGGGGCAATGCAACTCAGATTCTCACAGATTCACGTCACGATTCTGAACTTCGTGCTGATCGCGGCGCTGGCGATCGTCTCGGCGATGTGCGTGCGCGATATCATCGCGCGCAGCGTTTCAAACGATGCCGATACGCCGGTATCCACGTCCGCGCACAGGATGAGTATTGGGGCGCGCACGCGCGCCTACTACGACCAGATAGTCAAGCGCGACATCTTCAACGAGCGGCCGCAGGAGAGCGGGCCGGTGGTCGTGCCCGAGGCTGATCTGAATATCAAGCTGATCGGCACTTCGATCCTGAGCAGATCGAAGCCGTACGCGATAATCGAAGATCCCGCCGGCAACGAATCGCTCTACCAGTTAGGCGAGGACATCCCGGACGCGGGCAAGCTGGTCGGGGTCGAGCACAGCCGCGCGATCATCGACCGCGGCGGCGGACATCGGGTCGCGATCGAGTTGCCGTCCTCGGACATTCCGGAAGCGCCGCCTTCGGAGCTGGGAGCGGGAGCGATCCGCGGACCGGGGCTCAGAGGCCTTTCCGCTGCGATGCGTAACAGACTGCGCGGGCTGCGTCACAATCTTCCCAATCACGACAACGACGACAGCGACGACGACAACAGCAGCAGCAAAATCGAGCTGAAAAAAGTTGGCCCCGGAAAATTCGAAGTCAGTCGAGCGGAAGTTCAGCAGACGATGGAAAATCCGGCGCAGTTCTTCTCGCAGATGCGCGCGATGCCGCATTTCGTCAATGGCAAGACCGACGGCTTCTCGATCTCGCAGGTCGCGCCGGGCTCGGTCTTCGATCAGCTCGGTCTGCAGAACGGCGACCTGCTGACCTCGATCGACGGGCAGCCCGTGACCAACCCGATGCAGGCGATGGGCCTGATCCAGGCGGTGAAGACAGCGTCGGCGATTGATCTGACGGTGAATCGCGGCGGCGCGCCGACGTCGGTTCATCTCGATTTACGATAGCGGGTTTCGGTCTGAACGCGCAAAACTTCCCTATTTTTTTCCCAGTCTTTTTTGTGCTCATGTTGCTGACGATTACCACCGCCTTGGGGCTTTTCTCAGGTTGGTATTTCTTGATGATTCGGTATCCGAATCGTGAGGAAACGGAACTCCTATGTCTTAAGGGTCTATCTGGTTCGGTGGGGCTAGTTAGGATGAACCGAATCCTGAACATAAGTGCATGCCGGTCCGGCTTACGGATTGGCATGATGCGCGTGTTCGGAATCTGGTGCCGGAAGTTCTTCGTGCCATGGGAGGAAATTACCATCAATCGAAAGGACGGCTTTTTCGGGCAGAGTGCCAAGCTTCAATTCGGCAATCCTTCCAGAGGAAGTCTTAGAATTCCTTCATATGTCGCCGACCGACTCGCGCGCGCGTCCTTAGGTCGGTGGCCTGAACACGGACCCTTCCCGCAAGAGACGAGCGAGCAGGTGCTTGTCAGCCTGGCAAGGCAGTGGATCGCCGTCACATTATTTGCGGCCACTTTTTTCATTGTGGTTCCGAGAATAGTTTCTCCGGATGCAAACTTCCCGCCGATCCCGGTTGCATTCATTTTGCCGGGAGTGGTCTTTGGAATTCCCAGTGCGTTTGAATATTTCAAGCGCACGAAACGATAGCTCAGCGCAGAATTTCCACCAGCAAGACCCAGGCACTTGAAATGCCGACGGCGATCGACAGGTTGATGCCGGCGGCCAGCCAGTAAAGACCGCCGAACGTTTCGGTCGCCAGGGAAATTCCCGCGACAACCAGAGTGGCGACGGAAAGTTGGGAAAGGACGAGCGATATGAGCGGACGGGGATGGTCTGCGGAATACGATCGATACTGAAGGAGCGTCTGCAACAACCAAAGGACAAGTCCCGCCGTAACCAGCTCGACCCCAAGCACCAGGCTGGATTGACCGGGCAAGAGACCGCACATCGATACGATCAGTGCGCCGAACATCTGCAGAATCGATTCGGCGGCGCGGTCGGCGAGCGGCTGGAACTCGAGGACCCGGCTCAGGTTGATCGAGACGGCGACGAAGATCAGTCCGGTCAACGTTGCAGCCACCTCGGCTGCGACAGAGAGGAAGCCAGTCCAGCTCGCGATCTGATAGGCGTACACGCGTCCTAGCGTATAGGCCGGTTATCGAAGCGTCGCAAGGCATGCGCGAAATCGCCTGTAGCGGCGGTCGCTGAAGTTCGTTACAAACCAAATTATGGAAGTTCGATCGGCGCATCGCAGCGAGCGGGACGAAGTGCTCGAGCTGCTCGGGCATTGGTACAACGACGGCGGAGAGTTCTTCGCGCGCTACAATCAGAACGATCCCGGCTTTCGCGACGAGTTATGCCTCGTCGCGCGCGATGGTGGCCGGTTGGTTTCGACGGTCCAGATTTTCGATCGCGCCATCAATCTGGACCGGCAATCGGTGCCGATGGGCGGGATTGGATCCGTCTTCACGCTCGACGAGTATCGGCACAAGCGCGTCGCATCGGCGCTGATGCGGCTCAGCGTCGATACGATGATTAGCGAGGGCTTCGAAGTATCGTTGTTGTTCGCGGACCGCCTCACCTTCTACAACCAGTTCGGGTGGCGCGAGGTGGAGCGTAAATTCAGCGTGCTGCCGACCGCGGCCGCGCTCGACGTACCCGATCGTTTCGTCATCGATTCGTTCGAAGCTGAGCGCGACCTTGACGAGATTACCACGATCCATCGCGGCTACAGCGGACGATTCAATGTGACCGCGGTCCGCGACGAGGCCGCATGGCGCGCCAACCTCAAATTTGCCGGCAGTCAACCGATCCTGCCCTCCGAGGAATATTTCGTCGTGTGCCGCGACGGTGTACGAATCGCGGCGTACGCGAGGGTCACGCGATTCCACGGCGTCTCGATGGTGATGGAATTTGGCTACGACGCCGGCGCGTCGGGGATTGATGCGATGCTGGCGACGTTCAAATACCTCGGCCAGTCGGCGGCCGGCGTGCCGGTCACGGTTCGGCGCATCGGGGATCACAAGCGCGCCGCCCTGCTCCACAGCACGTCCAAGCCCAATGAGCCCTCCGTCCTCGTCACGCACACCGCGCACGATCCCGCGCTCGAAAAGGCGCTCGGCGACGCGGGCTGCCCGGTCGCGCATCACGTCGACAACGATTACATGTGGCGGATCCTGGAGCCCGACAAACTCGCCCGACGGTTCGCGATGGCTCCGGATGCCGCCTCGGCGCGCGCGTTTGAAATCTTCGCCGATTCTCGATCCGTGTACTGGACCGCCGATCGTTTCTAGTTTATTCGCACACGCTCGCCGCAACGCGAGTTGTTGGCTAGAATCCTTGTCTCTTGTTCCGATGAGCGGTGGAGGTGGTGCGTGATGAGAAATCGTTCAGCGTCCGACGAATCGGTCGCCGAAATTTCCGTTAGCCGAAGATTCGGATTCCTCGCAGTGTCGATCGCGCTCGCCGCGTTGATGTTGACACGCCCTGCCCTCGCCGCGCGCCGACATCACGCGGCCGCTGCGCCCGCCGCGTCGTCTGAAGAAGAAAGTGCGGCCACTTCGTCGAGCACGGCACTGGGTGCGTACTCCGAGGCGTGCGTGCTCGAACCGACGACCGGCACCGTCATCTTCGAGTCGAACGATCGCGAGCCGTGGCCGACGGCGTCGCTGGCCAAGATGATGTTGATGCTGATCGTCGCCGAGAAACTCCACGACGGCTCGCTCAAGCTCACCGACAATGTCACCACCTCGCGCAAGGCGGCCGAGATGGGCGGCTCGCAGGTATATCTCAAGGAGGGCGAGACGTTCTCGCTCGACGACATGATGAAGGCGGTCGTTGTGCATTCGGCCAACGACGCGTCGGTGGCGATGGCGGAATATATCGCGGGCTCGACCGATGCGTTCGTGGTGATGATGAACCAACAGGCCGCCGCGCTCGGGATGAAAGACTCGCACTACTACTCGGTGCACGGGCTGCCGCCGGCGAAGGGGCAGCAGCCTGACGTCGCCAGCGCATACGATCAAGCGATTCTCGCGCGTGCGCTGCTGAAATATCCCGACGTGACGCGATGGGCGTCGATCGACACGGCGCCCTTCCGCGCGGGAACGTTCATTCTGCGCAACACCAATCATATGGTGCGGACGTTCCCGGGATGCGACGGGCTCAAGACCGGATTCTACGACAAGGCGGGCTTCAACGTGGTCGCCACTGCAAAACGCAATGACCTGAGGCTGATCGCGGTGGTGCTCGGCAGTCAGCACAAGCTGACGAATTTCAAGGAGGCGTCCGAGATGCTCTCGCAGGGATTTCTCAACTACGAGATGCATCCGATCGCGAAGAAAGGCGCGCCAATCGCGCAATCCGTCGCGGTGACCGACGCTGACACCGGCAGTATCAAGCCGGTTTGGGGCAGCGACGCAGGCGTTTTCATAAAGCATGGCGACGAAAAGAACGGGATCAAAGTCGATTACAATCTGCCATCGTCGATCGCGGCTCCGCTGAAAGCGGGCCAGCAAATCGGAACTGCCGAAGTGACTGAAGGTGGCAAACAGGTCGCCACGATCGCATTGCTGGCGCCGTCTGACGTGGCCAGGAGCGCATCGTTAACTAAACGTCTATTAAGTATTTTCTGATCCTGTTTCATCTGAATCTGTCACCTAAGGAACATTCTTCGTTAGGTTGCTGCATAGTCGCATGCTAGCGTGATTGCATAGCCCCGCCTGTGATGAGACTGTAATCCCCGCCTGATGACTGCAAAAGACAAGTTTTACCGCGCGTACATGGAATTTTTCGAGACTGCGGAGCGCAAGCGCCGCTGGAATCTCTTCGAAGACGTCCCGTGGGACAAGCTGTCTCCCGACGTCAACACCGAGGCTCGCGCGATTCGGATTGAGACGTACTGCGCCGAGGAAATGTTCCTGCCGGATTACACGGCGGCGGGTAACGAATTGTTGCGCGGAGTGTTCGGGCTCGCGTGGTTTCAGAACGCCTGGAGCTACGAGGAGTCGCGTCATGGACTGGTGTTCCGCGAGTATCTGATCCGGTCCGGGCTGCGCACGCAGGCGCAATTCGATAAGTTGGAGACCGACGTATTCTCGCGCTCGTGGAAAGCGCCCTTCCGCACGCGGCGCCAGATGAGTTGCTACGGAGCGTTGCAGGAATCGGCGACCTATCTCGCATATCGTGCGCAAAAGGATCGCGCCGAACTCGAGCAGGACGCGACGCTCGAGGCGATCTTCTTCCTGGTCAGCCGCGACGAGGCCGCCCACGCCGGCTTCTACCGCGCGATGATCGAGATCGAGATGGCCGAGGATCGCGTCGGCACGCTCGCGGATCTCGCGTACGTAATCGCGAATTTCAAGATGCCCGGGGACGGCCTGATTCCTAACTATCACGAGAGCCTGAGCATCGGCGAAGGCGGGATCAGTGCGCGCGTGTTCCTGACGCGAGCGGTGTTTCCGTTGCTGAAGCAGTTGGGCACCAGCCGCGACGAACTCAAGCGCGCCGGCGCCGCAGTAGTTCCACTGCGCGCGGCATCCTGACAATCCTGATATAGTTCCTTCCGGCGATGAACCGGAATCGACTTCTGATTGGCGCTGCGGCCCTGCTTCTGATCTGGATTGGCGGTAATCTCGCGCTTCATTTCGGACAGAAGCATCACGACATTCTCAATTACGACATCGACCAGGTTTTCCCGCCCGACAAGCCGACTGTGCCCGGTGAGATCTACGCGTCGACGCTCGCCGCAATCATGGACCATGAGCTGCACACGGGCTTCGGCTGGCGTCCCAACGATCTGTTTTTCTGGGGGCCGAAAGTCGGGGCCGACAACAACGCCGATCGTCAGCTTGGAATCATCCAGGCGGTTCGCGAAACGACGCGCATCTTCAAGGATCACCTGACCAAGGTTTCGTCAAATCAATACGATCCGAATCTTGTGATTGCCGACACCGATTTTCGAAACGACGCGCTCAAGTGGATACTGCCGTCGCCCGAAGGCAAATACGACGACGGTATCGAGCATCTGAGAATGTACGTCGCCGGATTGCATAGCACGCCGCCATCGTCGCGCCCGCTCAACACTCGCGCCGTCGAGCTGATCAGCCTGCTGCAGACGTGGACCGATCTGCTGGGCGACGCGCACGCGAATCTCTACCGGACCACCAAGGACGACGGCACTCCGGTCCATAGCTGGGACTGCGATCACTACTTTTATCACGCGCAGGGTTACGCGCACGTGATGTACCACATGATGCAGGCGATCGAGCGCGAGTACAAAGGACAGCTCAAGGACGACCCGGTTCTGAAGACGCTGTTCGACGACGCGGTTGACGCGCTCGGCAAGGCCGCTGTCATGAAGCCGTTAGTTGTTCTGAATGGCTCGCCCGACGGGCTGTTCGCGAATCATCGTCGCAACCTCGACGGCTACGTGAACGAGGCGCGTCAGAAGATGCTGTCCCTGCGCGAGGAACTGGAACGCTCCCCCGAGTAGCGGCGTCGTCACAGCTCGATGAACGGGCACAGGAGCATCACGCCGCCGCGGATTAGCAGCTCGAGCATCGTGGGCGCCCAACGGTTGGGGATGCCGAGCGTGGCGGCGGCGGCGCGAATTGCCCACGGCGTCGATAACTCCGCCTCGGAGCTGCTGCTGCGAAGATCCAGCCATCGGCGCTCACTGCGATACGTCACGAGTTGATGGCGTCGATCCGCGGCGATGTGCGCGCGGTTGCGGGCGATCGCGATTGCGGTTGAGAGGCCGCCGACTTCATCGACGAGGCCGCGTTCCTTAGCCGCCAGACCGCTCCAGACACGCCCCTTCGCTACCGCTTCAGCCTGTTCGGGACTGAGGCGCCGGCCTTCCGCGACTTTTGCGGTGAACGCCGAATACAGATGCCCGACAGTATCGTTGAGCTGCGCGAGCTCGGCGTCGGTCATCGCGCGCGCGAAAGACATCGCGTCGCTGATGGGCGCACTCTTCACGAAATCAAAATGCACGCCCATCTCGCTGAGCAGATTGCCGAGATTGAACTTCGCGTATACCACCCCGATGGAACCGGTGATAGTGGCTGGCTCCGCGACGATCGCGTCGGCGCCGGCCGCGACGTAGTAGCCGCCCGATCCCGCCACGTCGCCCATCGAGACGACGACCGGCTTGCCGCGTCCCTGCGCCTCGCGCACGGCGCGCCACACCAGGTCGGAGCCGACGGCGGAGCCGCCC
>DATNLS010000017.1:0-13051 GCA_035602775.1 Candidatus Acidiferrales bacterium
AAGGGCGGAATTTGTGCCGGGATGTCGGCGCGGTCGGGTGCGCTGGTCAGAATGCATTACACGTTCGCGCCGGAAGCCGAGCTGGCATGGAAGAGCCATCATTACTTCCGCAACTGGAACGAGATCGTCGGCGGGCGATGCGGTTTCGTCGAAACCGGCTTCGCAGTGGTAGTCGGCGAGCGCAACGCACTGCGGCTGCGCGCGAATGTCGCGATGCTCCAGCGGGTCGGCGTCGATACCGAAGTTGTGACGGCGGCGGAGTTGGGCGCGCGCGATCCTCACACGTTTGTCGACGACGTTGCGATTGCCGCCATCGAGCCGCACAGCGGATACGCCGATCCGGTCGCGACGACCGAGTCGCTGGCCGCGGCGGCCAAGCGGCACGGCGCGGAATTCTCGATCAATACGCCCGTCGCACGAATCGTGAACCGCAACGGACGAGCCGCGGGAATCCAGGATCGCGACGGGCGCGTTCACGAGGCAGATGCGGTATGTGTGGTGGCTGGGCCGTGGACCGATGCGCTACTCGCCTCGCTGGGCGTGAAGATCGGTATCAAGAGCGAGCGCGCGCAGATCGCATTCTTCAAGCGACCGCCGCAACTCAAGCACTACATATATATTGATACGATAGCCGGCAGCTATTTTCGGCCGCACGGCGACGATTTGACGCTGGCCGGGCTCGGCGGATGGAAGCTTGAGGCGGAGGCGAATCCCGACGATTTCCGCGAGACAAACGACGACGATTTTGTCGAGGCGGTGCGCACGCGCCTGGCGAAGAGGATCCCCGCGATGGCCGATGCGCCCTACTCGCGCGGTCACGCCGGAATTTACGACGTCAGCCCCGACGCGCGCGCCGTCATGGGACCGGTGCCTGGCATCGAGCGCTTGTTCGTCGCGGCGGGGTTCAGCGGCACGGGATTCAAGACCGCGCCGGCGGTTGGCGCGTCTATGGCTGAGCTGATTCTGACGGGCACCAGCAGGACGGTTGACCTGACGCCGTTCGGCTTCGAGCGAATCCTGGCTGGGCACAAGATCGAGAGTCCGAATGAATACGAGATGGGCGCGGGCTTCGGACACAAGCTCTGACGTCGTTGAAACAAATATAGGGAGATACTAAATCTTCCATTTGTTACGGTCCTTGCAGACAGCGCCATCGCATCTTCAACTTCAAGGAGAGAAACAATGTCGAACCATTTTACTGGACTCAGTCTCGGGCCGCCGCTCGGCGACCAACGGCTTGACCTGTGCGACCTCTACGCATTCCGGTCGCCGGCAGATCCGTCGAAGACCGTAATCATCCTCAATGCAAATCCGAATGCCGACGCGCTCCACCCTGACGCCATCTATCGCCTTAATATCGACAACGACGGTGATTTGCTGACGGATATCGCGTTCAGCTACGTGTTCTCGAAGCCGCAAAACGGCAAGCAGACCTTCAGCGTTTTCATCGCCAAAGGCGCGGAGTCGCGATCGCCCGAAGCGGTCGGGAAGAAGATAGTTACCGACGCCGAGGTTTCGTTCGGGCCCAAGCCTAACATCGTCAAGGCGGGCGATTACAAATTCTTCGCCGGCAGCCGGAGCGACGCTTTCTTTTTCGACTACGACGGAATCAAGGCTCTGTTCGACACGAGGGGCAAGCGGAATTTCACCGAGCCTCACCTCAGCACCCTCGGCGGCAAGTCTCCGTGGACCGGCGTCGATTCCAACACCGAAGCCAACGTGTTCTCGACGGTGATCGAAATCCCGACCAGCGAACTGGCGCCGAAGCCCGTGGTACACATCTGGGGACGATGCAGCGTGCGGCAAGACGGCAAGCTGCTCCACGTCGATCGCGCGGGCCATCCCTCAGTCAGCAGCTTTTTCAACACCGACGACACCAAGCTGGAATACAACGCGAGCGAGCCGGTTAACGATCGCAAACGATGGATCGATCAGTTCGTGCATCTGATGGGGCATACGGGAAACTACACGCGCGACGAAGCGATCGCGGAGATCGATAAGGAGGGAACGCTGCCCGACGTGATGACTTTCGATCCGTCGAAGCCGGCGAAGTACCCTAACGGCCGCGTCTTCACCGACGACGTGATCGATTATCGTCTCCAGTTCCTGACGAAAAATGAGTGTCCCCACACTGGCCTTAAGCCGCACAGCGACACGCTCAAGGAGTTCCCGTACATCGGCACGCCGCATCAGAAGAAGAGCTAGCGGCGCGCGTGGCAGATTATCTCTAGAAAGAAGACCTCGCCGATAAGGGCTGGCGGTAGCGCTAGCCCTTGTTGGCGAGGATGCGATCGGGCGTCGGCGGGAGATGCTCTCCGACTTTGTCCTCGAGGCAGTCCTGGCGCTCCTCGATTTCTTCCATCCGCACGCCGATCTTGTTGAGCTTCTCGATCAGAGTGCCCATCGCGCGCGCAACCGGGTCGGGCAGCTTGGCGTGATCGAGTTCCATCACGTCGTGGCGCGCGTTGTCGCCCTCGATCACCTTGCCCGGGATTCCGACGATCGTTGACCAGGGCGGCGACGACGACACGACCACCGCGCCCGCGCCGATACGGCTGCCCTCGCCGATTCGCACCGGCCCGATCACCGACGCGCCCGCGCTCACCATCACGTGATCCTCGAGCGTCGGATGCCGCTTTTCTTTCTTGAGACTGGTGCCTCCGAGCGTGACGCCTTGGTAGATGAGCACGTCGTCGCCGATTTCCACGGTCTCGCCCATCACGATGCCCATGCCGTGATCGATGAACAGGCGGCGGCCGATTTTCGCGCCGGGATGAATCTCGATGCCGGTGATAAATCTCGCAATCTCGCTGACGAGACGGCCAAGGAACTTGCAGTTATGCCCCCAGAGCCAATGTGCGGCGCGGTAGGCCCAGATTGCGTGGAGACCGGGATACAGGAGTACTACTTCGAGCGTGGAGCGCGCGGCCGGGTCGCGGTCGAAGATCGACTGGATGTCTTCCCTCATTCGGCTCAGAACACCCATGGCACGTACCTCATTTGCGGCGGCAGCGTTCAAGCCTTCGAATGTGCAGCGTGGCCATTCTCCGCGGGTTTGGCCGAACGCGGGCGCGTTCCGTTCTGTTTTCCAGCCGCAGCCTTGGCGCGCGGCTTCACGTTATCCTTGTGCAGCTTGTATTCGACCGAGTCAACCAGCGCCTGCCAGCTCGCTTCGACCACGTTGCTCGACAGTCCGACCGTACCCCATCGGCGCTTGCCGTCGGTCGATTCGATCAGCACGCGGACGCGCGCCTCGGTGCCGGCGCCGTTGTCGAGCACGCGGACTTTGTAGTCGACCAGCTGCATCGCCGCGAGATTCGGATAGTACGGCAGCAGCGCCTGGCGCAGCGCCGAATCGAGCGCGTTGACGGGGCCGTTGCCGATGGCGGAGTTGCGCGTGCGCACGCCGTCGGGACCCTCGAGCACGACCACCGCTTCGCTGAACGGCGCGCGATCCTCGTGCCACTTGTCGTCGAACACGCGGAAGCTGACGAAGTTGAAATGTTCCCGGGCGAGGCCGAGCGTGCGCAGCATCAGCAGCTCGAACGAAGCGTCGGCGCCGTCGAAGGTGTAACCAGCGCCTTCGAGCCGCTTGAGCTCGTCGAGCAGCGCGCCGATTTTGTCGTCGCTGGCCGTATCGATCTCGAGGCCGAACTCCTTGGCCTTGTACACGATATTGGCGCGGCCCGAGAGCTCCGAGAGCAGCACACGGCGATCGTTGCCGAGCAGCGCCGGATCGATGTGCTCGTAGGTCGCGGTATTGCGCTGGATTCCCGAGACATGCAGGCCGCCCTTGTGCGCGAACGCGCTGCGGCCAACGTAAGGCTGGCGCGCGAACGGCGTGATATTGGCGAGCTCGTAGACCAGGGTCGAGACCTCGCGCATCGTCTTGAGCTTGGCCGGCGGCACGCAGTGATACCCGAGCTTGAGCTGCAGGTTCGCGACAATCGAGACCAGGTTCGCGTTACCGCATCGCTCGCCGAAGCCGTTGACGGTGCCCTGCACCTGCGTCGCGCCCGCCTTCACCCCGGACAGCGTGTTGGCGACGGCGACTTCCGAGTCGTTATGGCAGTGAATTCCGATCGGGCAATTCACCGCGGCGCGCGCCGCCGCAACCGCGGCCTCGATTTCGCCGGGCAGGCGGCCGCCGTTGGTGTCGCACAGCGCAATCAGCGTGACGCCTGCATCATCGACCGCCTTCAGGCACGCGAGCGCATACTCGGGATTGTGAAAATAGCCGTCGAAGAAATGTTCGGCGTCGAAAATCGCCTCGTCGAAGTTTTTTTTCAAAAACGAGATCGTGTCGTTGAGGATTTCCAGATTCTCGTTGAGCGGAATTCTGAGCGCCTCGCGCACGTGCATGTCCCAGGTCTTGCCGACCACGGTCGCGACCTGGGTGCCCGTCCGCAGCAGCAATTGCAGATTGCGATCGGCGGAGGCGCGCACTCCGGAACGGCGGGTCGAGCCGAAAGCCGCGATCTTCGCGTGGCGAATCTTTATCTTCTTGATCTCTTTGAAGAACGCCGCGTCGCGATCGTTCGAGCCCGGCCATCCGCCCTCGATGTAATCGAACCCGAGATCGTCCAACCGCTCCGCAATCGTGACCTTGTCCTCCACCGTCAGCGAAACGTCCTCGGACTGGCACCCGTCGCGCAAGGTGGTGTCGTAAACCTGGATATGTTTTGCATCAGCCATCGGACTCAAACTGACTCCCGCGGCGTGCCGTGAGGGCCGCCGTCGCCGTTGATAAACGCGTCGTGCAGCGCACGCATCGCGAGCTCGCCGTATTTCGAATTGACCACGACCGAGACCTTGATTTCCGAAGTAGAAATCATCTCGATATTAATTCGCTCCGCCGCCAGCACATTGAACATCGTCGAGGCGACTCCCGAATGGGTGCGCATGCCCACGCCGACCACCGAGACCTTGGCCACCTGGTCGTTGTGGCGCACCGAGAACGCGCCGATTTCGCCGGCCGTGCGCGTGACGATTTCGAGCGCGCGCGTGAGATCCTCGCGGCCGATGGTAAAGGTCATGTCGGTGCGGCCGTCGGCGCTGGCGTTCTGAATAATCATGTCGACGACAATGCCCGCGTCCGCAATCGGGCTGAAAATTCTAGCCGCGAGTCCGGGCCGATCCTCGACCCCGGCTACGGTTATCTTGCTTTGATTCTGATCGAGCGTTACGCCCGAGACGAGCACGTCCTCCATCGACTGATCCTCTTGTCCGACCCGCGTCCCCTCGCCTTCACCGAAGCTTGAGCGGACGACGAGCGGCACGTTGTAGCGGCGGGCAAGTTCTACCGAACGGGTTTGCAGGACCTTGGCGCCGAGTCCCGCCATCTCGAGCATCTCTTCATACGAGATACGCCCGAGCTTTCTTGCCTTGGGGCAGATGTTGGGATCAGCGGTGTAAACGCCGTCCACGTCGGTGTAGATTTCACAGGCGTCGGCTTTGAGAGCGGCTGCGAGCGCGACCGCGGTCAGGTCCGACGCGCCGCGGCCAAGGGTCGTGATATCGCCGTCGGGATTGACGCCCTGGAATCCGGCCACGACGACAATCTTGCCGTCGTCGAGCGAGCGCATCACGCGATCGCATTGCACCGACTTGATTCGCGCGCGGCCGTGATTCGAGTCGGTCGTAAGATTCATTTGAAATGCGAGAAACGAAACCGTCGGATGCCCCATCGAATGGAGCCGAATCGCCAGCAGCGCGGCCGAGACCTGTTCGCCGGTGGCGACCAGCACGTCAGTCTCGCGCGCGCTGGGCGATTCGCTCAGCTCGGACGCGAGATGGAACAACCGATTAGTCTCACCGGCCATCGCGGACACGACCACGACGATCCGATCGCCGCCGTCCCGCGCGCGGACCACACGTTCGGCGACCGCCTTGATCCGCTCGATCGAGCCGACCGAAGTGCCGCCGTATTTTTGCACAACCAATCCCATCAGAATGACCTTATATACCCGAAAAAATGGGGTAATCGACTATTATGATCGGAAAAAGCCGATCAAACCAGTCCCTCCGATAACGTAACTTTTGCTCGGGCACGCGGTTAGTATAGGTATCGGACGCAATACGGAGATAAGCAGATGCCCTTCATCGACACTAACGAGTTGAAAACTATCGAGCGTCTTCCTGGATGGAAAGGAAAATACTTTGATTCGGAAAGCATGACCTTCGGGCACTACGTCTTCGAGGCAGGCTCGACGATCCACGAACACTCGCACTCGAACGAGGAAGTCTGGAACGTAATCGAAGGTGAGCTCGAGGTGACTATCGGCGGGAAGACGGAAGTCGCGGGGCCGGGATGCGTCGCGATCGTGCCGCCGGAGACGCTTCATTTTGTGAGAGCGATCACGGATGGACGGGCGATTGTGGTGGACTATCCGCTGCGTCGCGAGATGCGCAAGCAACCTAACCCCTAACCCGTTCCATCGAGGGAAGGGGACCCGGTTTCCGAAAGTTCCAAGAGCCGATATTAGGCCGCTACGATCATATCAGGCGAAGCCGCGCTTTAACCTCGAAATGATTCGCGCGTGGCGCGAGTCGACTGCGCTGAATTCGATGCGGCGCAAATTGGCGCCGGCGTAGCTGATGCGGACCGACAGTAATTCCATTTCGGTGCCGCCGCGCAGGCGCTCGAACCATTCCACTGCCGCGACTCCTTCGGAGAACAGGTATTCGCGCAGACCCAGGTCGTCGAGCGTCGCCTCTTCGAGACGGTACAGATCTATATGATAGAGCGGGAAGCGTCCGTGATGCTCCTGGATCATCGTGAAGGTCGGGCTCAGGATGTCCTCTTCGCGCAGGCTCAGTCCGCGCGCAAGGCCCTTGATGAAGACGGTCTTGCCCGCGCCGAGATCGCCGATCAGCCCGAGCAATTCTCCGCCTTCGAGCAGTGACGCCAGACGCCGTCCCCACGATTTGGTCTCGTGCGGCGAGCGGCTCTCGATCACCATCGTGACCACGGCCGCGCTGGATTCCACTGCCTCATTAGCCATCGCCATTACTCACTAACTACTATAGCTCAACTCTCTGTTAGTGCTTCAATCGCCGCCGGCAACTCGTCAATCAGGTCACCCGCGATATAGCCGACGCGCCCCATCCGCGCCGCCACGCGATCCGCCGCATAGCCGTGGAGGTATACGCCGAGAGCGAGTGCGTCGAGCCGGCGCAGATGCTGTCCGAGCAGCGCCCCGACGATACCCGAAAGCGCGTCGCCCATCCCCGGCGTGGACATCCCGGGATTCCCGGTCGAGTTCACATAAACGTCGCCATCGGCAGACGCGATAACCGAGCGCGCACCTTTTATCAGCACGGTAGCGCCGGTTCGCTCAGCCAACGTGCGCGCCGCCGACACGCGATCGTCGTTGATTTTTCCAGTGCTTATGCCAAGCAGCCGTGATGCCTCTCCTGGATGAGGCGTCAGCACCACTGGACCGCGCGCACGCTTCAGAGACTCGCAACCGAGCGCGGCCAGCGCGTTGAGTCCGTCGGCGTCGATCAGCATCGGACGGCCGGGCTCGGAGGCGTCTGAAATCAGCCATTCGACCAGCCGCTTCGTATCATCTGTCACGCCAATCCCCGGTCCCACAATCAACGCGTTCTTGCCCTCGAGCAACATCTTCAGCGCGTCGGGCGCATGCGCGCCGTCAAAATGACCGTCGCGATCTGCGATCGGCTCCGTCATCAGTTCAGCCTGCCCGGCCGCGACGATCGGCTGTATCGATTCGGGCATCGCGGCGGTAACCAGGCCCGCGCCCGTTCGGAGCGCGGCGCGCGACGCAAGCAGTACCGCGCCGGACTTGCCGCGCCCGCCCGCTATGACCAGGGGATGCCCGTACATGCCTTTGTGCGAATTTATCGGCCGCGCGCGAATCAGATGCTGCAAGTCCGCGCGCTCGAGAAATCGGCCGCGCGGTGCTATCTCCTCAATCGCACGCGGACCAAACCCGATGTCGACAATACACAGCTCGCCGCATTGCCCGGCGCCTGGATATGAAACGTGGCCGAACTTCGCGAACCCGAACGTGACCGTGAGTGAGGCTCGAATCGCCGCGCCCATGACCGCGCCGGTGCCCGAGTTCACTCCCGACGCGACATCGACCGCAACCGTCGGCATCGCGAACGAGTTGAGCATCTCGATCGCGCGTCGCGGCAAGTCCTTCACCTCCGCGTTCAGCCCGGTGCCGAAAATCGCGTCGATCACGGCGCTTGGATGTTTTCTGAGCGCGCCCTCGAGACTCGACTCGCCCGACACCTCCGTCGTCTTGCCGCCGCATGCGCGAAAGTCCGCGTATGCGCGCGCGGCGTCGCCCTTCAAATCCGCCGCGCGCCCGAGCAGTACCGCGCGCGTGGCGAAGCCGTCCTGGATCAACCGGCGACCTGCGACGAATCCGTCGCCACCGTTGTTACCCTTGCCCGCGACGACGAGCACGTCGGTAACCGCATCGGAAAACCGCTCGACCAGCGCGTCGGCAACAGCCTCACCGGCACGCGTCATCAGCGAGTATGAGGGAATTCCGTGTTTTTCCTGGCTGATGCGATCGAGTTCACGGCTCTGGCTGGCATCAAGAAGAATCATGGTCGGCCCATCTCAGCAAAAATATTACACTATGCGCACTACCCGTGAATGAGCGGGGCCGGTCTGGTAACTTGGGCGTCGAGATGATTCGGCTCAGCGTCAACCTCAACAAAATTGCGACGATTCGAAATGCGCGCGGCGGAAATATTCCCGACGTCGTCGAGGCTGCGCGCACCTGCATCGCCGCGGGATGCCACGGGATCACGGTGCACCCGCGACCCGACGCGCGGCACATCACGTTTCAGGACGTGCTCGATCTCGCCGCGATGCTCACGGTCGAATTCAATATCGAAGGATACCCGGGCGCGGAATTTATCGATCTCGTAATGCGCGTGCGGCCGACGCAAGTGACACTGGTACCCGATCCACCCACGGTGCTGACGTCGAATGCGGGATGGAACCTGGCGGCTGGCGCTGCGGATTGGCTCGGCGACCTGCTCGCCGGGTTCAAGAAGGCGGGCATCCGCACCAGCCTTTTTCTCGAGACGGACGCCGATCAGATCAGAGGCGCGCGAAAACTCGGCGCGGACCGAATCGAGTTATACACCGGACCGTATGCTCAAGCGTTCGGCACACCGGCCGGCAAAACAATCCTCGCGGCGCATCGTGAGGCCGCGCGCATCGCGCGGGAAATCGGACTCGGCGTGAATGCCGGCCACGATCTCGATCTCAAAAATATTCCTGCCTACGCGAAAGCGGTGAAGGGCTTGCAGGAAGTTTCGATCGGCCACGCCCTGATCAGCGACGCGCTCTACATGGGCCTGACGCGCACAGTGAAGGCGTATCTGAAGGCGCTCGGATCGAAACCGTTGGACGCGAAGCGGAAGCGCGCGAAGCGAAAATGACGATCACAGCGCGCCAGCGTATTTTTGGATGGCAGCGCCGATTTCCTGCGCCAGGGTTTTGATCTGGACGCCGTCTTCGCCTTCAACCATCACCCGCGCGAGCATTTCGGTTCCAGAATATCGCACCAGCAGCCGGCCGCTGCCCGCCAGGCGCCGCTCGGCGTCGGCGATTATTCGCTGAACATCGGGCATCTCGGCCAGTGGCATGCGATTCTTGACCCGCACGTTTTCGAGCACCTGCGGCACGCGGCGCATCGCGCGGAGTTCGCCCAGCGTCCGCCCGCTCTCGGCCAGATGCGCGAGCACGAGCAGCGCGCTTATGAGTCCGTCGCCGGTGGTCGAGTGATCCATGAAGATCACGTGGCCCGACTGCTCGCCACCAAGGTTGTAGGAGTTGAGACGCATCTCGCGCGCGACCGCGGGGTCGCCGACCTCGGTGCGAATCAGCCGCACGCCCGCGTCGCGCAGCGCCAGCTCGAGTCCGAAGTTGCTCATCACGGTGGCGACGACGGCGTTCCCGCTGAGCCGGCCCTCGGCGGCGAGCTTGCGCCCGAGCAGCGCCATCACGTCGTCGCCGTCCCAGACCTCGCCGCGCTCGTCGATCAGCATCACGCGATCGCCGTCGCCGTCGAGCGCAATACCGACCTGGCAGCCCTCGCGGAGCACGGTTTCGCGAATCGCGTCGAGATGCATCGCGCCACAGTTCAGATTGATATTTTTGCCGTCGGGATCGACTCCGATCGCCACCACCTCGGCGCCGAGTTCTTCGAGCGCCTCGGGACCGACCTTGTAGGCCGCGCCGTTGGCGCAATCGATCGCGACCTTCAGCCCGTCGAAGATGACTGAGCGCGGCAGGCAGGACTTGAGGAACACCAGGTAGCGGCCGAGTGCGTCGTCGATTCGCGCGGCCTTGCCGATATCGTCTGGGCGCGCGCGATTCTTCCCGATTTCGCCGTCGTCAAATACCAGCGCTTCGATTCGCCGCTCGGTCTCATCGTCGAGCTTGAATCCTTCGCGCGAAAAAAATTTGATGCCGTTGTCCTCGAAAGAATTGTGCGATGCTGAGATCACCACGCCGGCGTCGGCGCGCATGCTTCGGGTCAGGAACGCGATCGCCGGAGTTGGCAACGGACCCACCAGCCACACGTCCACGCCCATCGAGCAAATGCCGGACTCGATCGCGGTCTCGAGCATGTAGCCCGAGAGGCGGGTGTCCTTGCCGATTAAAATTTTGCGATGACGCCCGGTGGAATTGCGGAACACGTGCGCGAGTGCGCGGCCCAGCTTCAGCGCCGTCTCCGATGTGATCGGCTCGACGTTGGCGACGCCGCGGACACCGTCGGTGCCGAACAGCTTAGGATGGATGCTCATCGGCAGTAGTCGTCAGCTTCTCGTGATACATGCGGAGTCTAACCTTGTCGGGCGACTGGCGCACCAACTGCATCCCAGTCGGCACCGTCACCTGCAGCGGCAATTCATGCGAGCCGGGCGCGAGGCCGTTCGCGTCAACGTACGCCAAGCCCTTCTGCGCGAGGCCCGCCAGCTTGACCGCCGGCCCGCGAATCGTCAGCGTCGCCTGCTTCGGTTCGACCCGGTATTTGAAATCGCTGTCCTTGACCTCGACGTCCGAGCGAAGCTCGCGGTCGACGATCGCTTCCGCCACGTTGACCCGCGCGTCGACGTGACCGGTGGACAATCCCAGCGACGGATCCGGCGCCACTATTTCGACCGAGCGGCTGACATCCGAAGTCAGTCCCTTCAGGTTGAAGGGCTCGGTGGTGACCGACGTAAGCGGCGACACATAGCGGCTCGGGCCGGCTACGGTCACGCTCGGCGGGGTGATATCGACCGACGATATCGCGTAGCCCGGGGCGACGTTGTCCTGAACCCTGAGATGCACCGGCACGTCACGCGTAACCAGCCGATCGATATCGAGCGAAATTGAGTCCGGGGAGATGCTGGTCACCGAGGTATTTCGTCCGACGTTGAACATCGAGGGATATATTTTGAACTCGGACTGTCCTGACGCCAGACTGGCCGGATCGATCTTGAGCGCTAGGCGCTCGGGATCGAGCAGCGACAGCAGCGTGCGTGGACCAGTAACCTCGATATTCACCTGCGTCGGTGGATGGTTCACGATCACCATCCCGGCCGGCAGCGCGGCATAGCTGATAGGCACTGCGAGCGACTCGACCGAGCCGCGTTCGCCCGCGTTGACAAAAATCCACAGGCCGACCGCCAGCACCACGGACAGGACGCGCATCCCGATATCACTCCCGCGGAGCCGCCGCGAGGTGCTCACTGAGAGCAGATATTTGAAATCGCCCAGCCTCATCGTCCGTCGCTCTTCCTGCTTCCCGCGCGGCTAACCCGGCAGCTTCCTCAGCGTGGAAAGAACCTCGGCCGGTTCCAGTCCACGGCTCAGCACCCCGCCGCGCGCAAGCGAAATAGCCCCGCTCTCCTCAGATACAACCAGTACCACCGCGTCGCTGTCCTCGCTGAGTCCGATCGCCGCGCGATGACGCGTGCCCAGCGTCAAGCTCACGTTGGGGTTCTGCGACAGCGGCAACAGGCACGCGGCCGCGAGTACCCGGTCGCCGTTTACTATCACCGCGCCGTCGTGCAGCGGCGATCCGTTCATGAAAATCGTTTCGAGCAGTTCCGGCGAGACTTTGCCTTCGATGATTCTGCCAGTCTCGACGAACTCGCCGAGCCCGTCGTCCTGCTCTATCACTATCAGCGCACCAACGCGGCGCGACGAGCACCACGCCGCGGCTGTCGCGATTTCCTCCGCCGGCGTGACCGCAGCCGCGTTGCGGCCGAGGAACGATTGCGCGCCGACGCGGGTCAGCGCGCGCCGAATGTCGGCCTGGAAGATCACCACCAGGATCACAAACAACGATCCAAGAAAATTATTCAGCAGCCAGTTGAGCGTGAACAGTCCAAGCACCTGCGACGCCACGAATGCGCCGCCGACGATCACCATCCCCAGCACCATCTGCATCGTGCGCGTGCCGCGAATCAAAAGCGCGATGCGGTAGATCACGTACGCCACGATCAGGATATCAAGCACGTCCTGCCATCGCGGCTGCGGTATCATGGGTATGTAGTTATGCATTGTGCCTGAACCGCTGGTCCCGTCCCGACATTGCGCCCGCCATACGCACCGCGGCGACGCCCGCGCCCACGTCGTGTACGCGCACGAGCGACGCACCCGCGCTTACCGCCAGCGCGTTCGCGGCCGCCGTGCCGAATTCCAAATCCCGCTCACTCGCTCCAGTCAATCGCGACACGAAGCGCTTGCGTGACGCCCCTACTAATACGGGATAGCCGAGCGCGCACAGGTCGGGCAAGGCGGCCAGCAATTTCAAATTGTGCTGCGCGGTCTTTGCGAAACCCAGCCCCGGATCGATGATGATACGCGAGCGCGCAACGTTCGACGCGACAGCAAATCGTGCGCGCGCATCGAGGTACTCGACGACCTCGCGCACCACGTCGCGGTAACGCGCGAACTCGATATGATTGGCGAGACCGCCGCGCATATGCATCAGCACCACCGCGCATTTCGTTCGCGCCGCCAGGGGCGCCATTTCGGGGTCGTGGCCGAGCGCGGTGATGT
>DATNLS010000016.1:0-4122 GCA_035602775.1 Candidatus Acidiferrales bacterium
TAGCACGCGGCCGAAATCCGATCGCGCGTAGGGGTCGAGCGCGGGCGTCATCACCAGGTGGCGATTCTCGAAGTCGGCTTCGGCCAGGTGATCGACGTACACGAAACTGCTGACGCGGCGGAAGCATCCGCGCGCGCCCGCCATCAACTCGAGCATCAACTGTGCGGCGTAGCGGACCGAGCCCGAGATGTCGGCGAGGATTACAAGATCGACGTGGCGAGGGCGCCGCGCACGGAAGTTGAGATCGAGCAGCGTGCCGCCGCGCTGCATCGCGGCGCGAATCGTGCGGCGGAAATCGATTCTGCCGGTCTTCGCGAGCCGCAGCCGGCGTCCGAGGCGAATCCGGAAACGGCGAACCAGCGGCGCGAGCGCCTCGCGAGCCTCGTCGTAGTCAAGGTCCGAGAATCTGTCGAAGGGCATCCGCTCGATCGCGCGGAGCCGCGCCACGCGCGCGGCGTCGATCCCGGGGGTCGGCGATTCCGCGCGAATATCCTCGTGGCCACGCTCCTCGCGGCCGCTCACCTTGTCGGAATCGCGCCCGGCGTCTTTACCCTCCGCGTCATCACGATGCGCCGCAGAGGTTTTCTTTGATGGCTTCGCTTCCGAGGGCGACGATTTCTCATTGGGATTGCTTGCGAGCGCACCTTCGCGCGGTTGTTCGGCCTTCCGTGGCGGCGCGTCGTCGCGTGGCGACGGATCCTCGCCCGGCCGGCCGCGTCCCGCGGCAGCAGAGATCTGATCGCCGCGTTGATCGGGATGCTCTCCGCGGTGTGCGCGTGGCACGGCGAAAAAACGGTTGAACGCTTCGTCGAAGATAGCGCGGTCGGCCTCGTCCTTGATCAACGCCGCCGCCAGCGCTTCATGCATCCGCGCGCGCTCGAGCCCCACGGCCGCGACCGCGTTCATCGCATCGATCGATTCTGCAACCGAAATCCTGACGCCGGCTTCACGCAGCGCGGCGATGAAACTGACGAGCTGATCGCGCAGCCGAGGCATCGATCTACGTCGCGGATTTACGACGCGGCGCGAGCGTCGAGGCTTTCGATTCCACCTTGGAGCGATCGTCTTCGTGCTTGAGCAGGACGCCCAGCGCGGTGCGCACCGCGTCGGTGTCGAGTTCGCGCACGCCCAACTGCACGAGCGCGCGCGCCCAGTCCAGAGTCTCCGCAATCGACGGCGGCTTGCGCAGTCCTAGCTTGCGAATCGCGCCGACAAAACGCGCCGCCTCGGCCGCCAGCTTCGCGTCGAGCTCGGGCACCTTGAGCTCGATGATCTTTCGCTCCTGCTCGGTGCCGGGAAAGTCGATGAACAGATGCAGGCATCGGCGCCGCAGCGCCTCCGACAGTTCGCGCGCGCGATTCGAGGTCAGTATCACGACCGGCCGCTCGCGCGCTTTCAATGTTCCCAGCTCGGGAACGCTGACCTGGAAGTCGGAGAGCAACTCGAGCAGGAAGGCCTCGAACTCCTCATCGGCTTTGTCGACCTCGTCGATCAGCAGGACGACTCGGCTCGGCGACGTGATCGCTTTGAGCAGCGGGCGCTCGAGCAAAAAATCGCGCGAGAAAATGTGCTCGCTCAATTCCTCCCAGCGGATGCCCTGCTGCTCGTCGGCCTGCATCCGCAGGAGCTGTTTCTGATAGTTCCACTCGTAGAGCGCGCGCGCCTCGTCGAGGCCCTCGTAACATTGCAGCCGGATGAGCTCGGTGTGGAGAATTTCCGCGAGCACCTTGGCGACTTCGGTCTTGCCCGCGCCGGCCGGACCTTCTATCAGCAGCGGCTTTTCGAGCGCAAGCGCCAAAAAAATCGCCGTCTCGACGCGCTCGTTGGTGACGTAGAGCGCGCGCTCGAGGCCGTCAGAGATCTGCTCGTGCGTAATTTGCATGCTGCTCAGACGCGGTTGATCTTCGGGGCGCGGCGGCGTTCCAAAAAGATTCGTGCGCGATGCTTCAGGCCGTCGCGCTCATCGCGCGGGGTCGCGCGCACCTCTTCCGTGTAGGCTGCCAGCTCGTCGCACAGCCGCTCGACGTCGAAGCCGGCGCGCGCGGGCTTCATGTCGTCGAGCGCGATCATCGCCTGCGACATCAGGTTGATCGACGCCTGCCTACCGCCGCGCTCGAAGCGCAGATGGAGCGCCGCGGCGATCTGATTGAACGCGACGATGAGACCTTTCAGATCGTCGTCGGCGGTATGCGACGCTGTCTCGAACATCTCGGCCGCTTCGAAATACGCGCCGCGATTGAATGCCGCGATCGCGTCGTCGATCGATGCCGATGGGGAATCGTTTTCGTGGCTCACAGGAACCTCGAAAAACTAGAGCTGCTCTTTTTCCTCGACCGCGCGAAACTCCGCTTCGCCCAGCGCCTGCGCCTTGCGCGAGCCGTAGCGCTCGTAGAGATCGAACAGGCTCGACTTGTGCGGCCGCACTTTGCCCAGCGGGCATTTCTGCCATTCGTCGAGCGACTCGTCGCAGTAGCCCATGCGATTCTCGCCGCACTTGGGCTGCAGGAACACCGCGATTTCCGGGAGCACGTGCTTGATCTCCGCGCGCATCATCGCGACCATCCGGCGGATTTCCCACTGCGCGCGCACGCACAGGCGCAAGTCGCAGATGTGCAGCATCTCGGCGAAATTCACCATCACGTGAAAATTTGTCGGCGCGGCGTTGGGCAGCACGAAGCGCGCATCCTCTGCTGGAATCCCGGCTTTCAGGGCCTTGGCGTAGAGTTCCGACGTCTTCGACAGCAGATCGGAGAATTCGCTCTCCAGCCCGGCGCGCGACCACGAATCCGGCAGCACGAATGCGAGCTTGTCCTGCTTGAATTTCACGTAGCGCTGGCTCTGCTGCTCGAAGCTGATGCCGATCCGATGGCGCACGAACTGATGCGACAGCGAGCGCGAGACGTTCGCAATCCCGAACCAGAAAACAATTTGCTCGAGCGGCGAGGCGTGGCCGGTCTTGAGTCGCTCGGTGATGAACTCGCGAATTTTCTCGTGCGTGATTTTCTCGGACTTGATTTTGTCCCAGACTTCGATCGGCGTGTCGGAGGAATAGCAGGTACGAAACGCCGCGTAGAGTTTCTCCAGCGGCTGCTGGGCGTAGTCGATCAACTTGACCTGCATTTTCGCCTGATTTTCCACGCTCTCCTGATTCCTCCCGCGAGTCGCCGCGCGCCCGTCGCCGCCGGCACCTTATCATCTTATTCCAAGCCGCGGTGCGACTGCATCAGGGGCGCTCGCGCTTAATCCACACCTCGCGTTTCGATTGCGGAATCGGCGCAGCATTGCAAGATTGGCTGTCAAACCCGTGATTAACGCCCTTGCAGCATTCGACGCCGTCTATCGGCGATTCCTCCAGCGATACCTGTTCGGCCTCGATGCCGAGTACGCGCATAGCCTGACGCTGCGGATGCTTTCGATGATGCCGCCGTTTACGCCGCCGCGCGAAAGGCCCGAGCTCGGAATCAAGCTGTGGGGTACCGACTTTGCAAATCCGATCGGGCTCGCGGCCGGGATGGACAAGGACGCCGTCGCCATCCGCGGATGGGAGACGATCGGCTTCGGCTTCGCGGAGCTGGGCACGATTACACCGCTGCCGCAGGCCGGAAACGAAGCGCCACGCGTGTGGCGCGTCCCCGAGCGCCGCGCGATTATTAACCGGCTCGGCTTTCCCAGCGAAGGGATGGCGGCGGTCGCGCCGCGAATCGAGCGGATGCGCAAGGCCGGGATTTCGCTTCGGCTGGGGCTCAACTTCGGGCCGAACAGCAACACTGCGCCCGAGGCGATTGCCGGCGACTACGCTGCCCTGATGGAAGGGCTTGGGCCGCTGGCTGATTTCATCGTGATCAACGTGAGCTCGCCGAATACGCCGGGGCTGCGCAACTGGCAATCGCCGGAGAAGATAACCGAGCTGTTCGCCACGATGTTGGGAGACGCCGGCGAGTCGCCGCGTCCGGTGCTGGTGAAAATCTCGCCCGACCTCGAACGCAACGAGCTGTTTCGAATTTGTGAGACCGCGCTCGAGATTGGCGTGGACGGAATCGTCGCGTGCAACACGTCGGTCGCGCGCGAAGCGCTGGGCGTTTCGTCGCCGCATCCGGGCGGGCTAAGCGGCCGCCCGCTCAC
>DATNLS010000015.1:0-3242 GCA_035602775.1 Candidatus Acidiferrales bacterium
CGGCGGCGGAAGATGGCAAACTGGATGAGGTGATGAACAGCAGTGCGGCGGTCAGCGCCCCAAGCAAAAAACGGCTCATGCGAGCATCCTCCGCATTTCGGGTCAAAGCGACGTGAGCATATTTCACGACCGCTCCGCTACGCAACCCGAATTGTTTGCAAATGTCTCAGTGCTCGGCGACTATGACGATCACCAACCCGATTTGATTCAATCGAGCACAAAAAGAGTGAGTCCGCTCTACGCGATTGCTCGCCTTTCCAGGTGGGAAGGCGTCTGGTTTTACTCGCGTCGTTCGCGATGCGGAAGTTCGCGATGCGGAAGTTCGCGATGCGGAAGAAGGTGAACGGTGCGTTACGAGTTCCTCATCGGGCTCAGATATTTGCGGGCACGCCGGCGCGAGCGATTCGTCTCGCTGATCGCAATCATCGCGCTGGCCGGGATAGCCATCGGGACTTTCACCTTGTCAGTCGCTTTGTCGGTCATGAGCGGCTTCGAGAAAGACCTGCGCGGTCGGCTGCTGGCGTTTACGCCGCAGGTAACGATCGAGCGCACTGACGGCGGAGTGTGGAACCCGGACGATCTCGAGAAAAAGTTAGCGGCGATGCCGGGAGTCGTGGCGGCGGCGCCGTTCGTCACCTCGCAGGTGATGGCGGTCTCGAGCACCGACTCGGGCGCGCCCGGTCTTGTGTCGGGCGGAATTCTCCGCGGGGTCCAGCCGCACGAAAATGCGGTGCTGAAGGAATTGAAGGACACGCTCGAAGAGGGGACGCTGGCGGACCTCGAAACCACGCATCCGGTGACTATCAACGACAAGGGCGTCAAGCGGGTGGTCCAGTTGCCCGGCGCGATCCTCGGCAAGTCGCTCGCGTTCGATCTGGGCGTGCGGCCGGGCGACGCGGTGATACTGATTTCGCCCGCGAGTTTAGGGGCCGGAATCGGGCCGCCGCGCCTCAAGCGATTCGTAGTGACGGGATTCTTTCACTCGGGCATGTACGACTTCGATTCGACGCTGGTCTTTGTCGCGTTGAAGGATGGGCGCGCGCTGCTGGCTGACGATGCGTCGCTCGAGAGCGGGCTCGAGCTGCGGCTGGCCAACATGTTCGACGCGCCACAGATACGCGATCAGATCGCCGCGATAGCAGGACCTGATTTCGAGGTGAAGGATTGGACCACCGCCAACGCGCCGCTGTTCTCGGCGCTCGCGCTGGAGAAGTTCACCTACTTCATGGTGCTGTTGCTGATAGTGCTGGTGGCGGCCTTCAACATTATTGCGACGCTGGTGATGGAGGTGATGGAGCGCCGCAAAGAAATCGCCATCCTGCGCACGATGGGTGCGATGGCGGCGTCGATCGCGCTGATATTTCTGGCGCAAGGCGCGGCGGTGGGTGTGATCGGCACGATCATCGGCGATGGATTCGGATTCGTGACGGCGTACCTGATCGACAGATATCATTTGATTCATCTGCCGCCCGATATGTTCATGGTGAGCAACGTGCCGGTAGAGCTGAATCCATGGAACTTTGTGCTGGTGGCAGTAGCGACAATCGCGCTGTGCATGCTGGCGTCGGTCTACCCGGCGTTGCAAGCTGCACGGCTGCGGCCGGTCGAGGTGATTCGCTATGAGTGACGCGCGCGGGCTGGCAACCAAAGCGAAACCGAAAGCTGCCACGGGGCGTCTTATCGAGGTGCGCGGCCTCGACAAGACCTTCTATGACGCCGATCGCGAGATTCGCGTGCTGCGCAATCTCGATCTCAACGTCGAGGCGGGCGAAGAGATCGCGGTGGTGGGGCAATCGGGAACCGGCAAGTCCACCCTGCTGCACATAATCGGGAGCCTCGAGGAGCCGACCGCGGGCAAAGTTTATTTCGAGGGTGAGGATTTGTTTGCGCTCGATCAGAAATCGCTGGCCGAGTTCCGCAACCTGAAGCTGGGCTTCGTGTTCCAGTTCCATTACCTGCTGGCGGACTTCACGGCGCTGGAGAATGTGATGATGCCGGCGCTGATCGGCCGTATCGACGACGCCGAAGCGAGCCGGCGCGCAACCGAGATGCTCGAAATCGTCGGCCTTGGCGACAAGCTCAAGCGTCGGCCGGCGGAACTGTCCGGTGGCGAACAGCAACGCGTCGCGGTGGCGCGCGCGGTGGTGCTGCGGCCTCGCCTGCTGCTGGCGGACGAGCCCACGGGCAATCTCGATCCGCATACGGCGGAAGAAGTTCACGCGCTGTTTCACAAGCTCAATCGCGAGTTGGGAATCACGCTGGTGATCGCGACGCATAACGAACAGTTGACGCGCAGCGTCGGCCGCGCGCTCCGGCTGAATGAAGGAAAGCTGGTCGATGAGCGCCGGTG
This sequence comes from Candidatus Acidiferrales bacterium, assembly GCA_035602775.1. GTDB lineage: Bacteria > Desulfobacterota > Binatia > Binatales > Binataceae > Binatus. The sequence continues at coordinate 2,351 of DATNLS010000015.1, forward strand.
AGCGATCCGGTCCGATTTCCTAACCTCGCAAACGCTGAGCAGGGAGGCAGCGTTGGACCTCGTTCGGCGACACCGCGTTCAACGCGGCTTACGCCGACCTCTCCTCGGACAAGGAGAGATTGTGAAGTAAGAGTGGACGCGAAGAACTGCGCAGCGTTTACTGACGCCCCTGTGCGTAACAATTCAGGCGCTGGCAGAGGTTTGGTTTACATGGGGGAGACGATTGGCTAGTTTGGTCGCCGTTTTCAGTGTGCTTGAGTGACATCCGGAAAGTTCAACGCGCGCACGTCGCGCGCGCCGTTATTCTGCGGGCTACGCCGTCCGTATCGTGGCCGATTATTGCCCACAACCTGTGCGTTGATTGCAGTGATGATCGCCGCGATGCTTCCCGCATCCGCCGCGCGCGCGCAGGGATCGCCGATAATCTCCAAGATTGATATCGTTGGCAATCAACGCGTCGAAGAGGACGCGATTCGCATCCACATCACGCAGCAAGTTGGACAGCCGCTCGATCCGGCGGCCGTAACTGCGGACCTCAAGTCGATTGCCCGGTTGGGATTCTTCTCGGATGAGAGCGCGCACGTCGTGCAGCAGGGCGGTCAGAACGTGCTGGTCTACTACGTGAAGGAGCGCCCGCAGATAACCGACGTCAAGTTCTACGGGATGAAGGCGATACACTCGAACGACGACAAAATAGTCGCGGCGACCAAGGTGCATCCGGGGACGATCCTCGATCCGATCGCGGTCAAGGAGACGATCAACGAGGTCACCGCGATATACGCCGACAAGGGCTACGCCGACGCCAAGGTCACCTTCAAGCCAATCCCGCAGCCTGACAACACGGCGTTCGCCGAATTCGACGTGGACGAAGGGTCGAAGGTCGAGATCACGA
>DATNLS010000011.1:0-2133 GCA_035602775.1 Candidatus Acidiferrales bacterium
TCAGCCCTGCCGAAGGAAGCGTGAAACCCACCGCGGGTTTCACATTCAATCAAATAGTTCCCCTCTTCTGCGGTGCGCGCCGGGGTAGCCGAGGCCGCGTGTTTTTTGTTTGAATCGTGCGCTATGCGCGCGCTGGTATTCGATCGCAAGCTGGAATTTCGGGGTGACTATCCCGAGCCGGTCGCTCCGCCCGGCGAGAGTATCGTGCGCGTATCAGTCGCCGGCGTGTGCGGGACCGACCTCGAGATTGCGCGTGGCTACATGCAATATCGCGGAGTGCCTGGGCATGAGTTCGCCGGCCGCGTGGTCCAATCGCAAAACAGCACGCTGCGGGGGAAGCGTGTCGTCGGCGAGATCAACGCCGGATGCGGCCGATGTGCGACGTGCGCCGCCGGTCTCGCGCGCCATTGTCCGAATCGAACCGTGCTCGGAATCCTTGGTCGCGACGGCGCGTTCGCAGAGTTTCTGCGTCTGCCGGACCTAAATCTGATTCCGATTCCAAATTCGATTCCCGACGACGTAGCGGTGTTCGTCGAGCCGCTCGCGGCGGCCTACGAAATTTTCGAGCAGGTCCATCTGGCGCGCAATCAGACGATGGTGGTGATAGGCGATGGCCGGCTGGGCGCGATGGTCGCGCTGGCGCTCAAGGGCGAGAAGTATCTGCCGATCGTCGCTGGCCATCATCCGGAGAAACTCGCACGGCTGGCTGAACTCGGACTTGAGACCATCGATGAATCTTCGCTGCGCGACAAATTCGACGTTGCGCTCGAATGCAGCGGAAGCGAATCCGGTTTTCGCCGCGCAATCGAACTGGTCCGCCCACGCGGAAAGATCATTCTGAAGAGCACCGCGGCGGCCGCGGCAGAACTTAATCTCGCGCCGATCGTCGTCAATGAAATCACCGTGATCGGATCGCGATGCGGCCGCTTTCAGCCCGCGCTCGACGCACTCGCGGCAGGTAAAATCGATCCGCGCCCGCTGATCGACGGCAGTTTTGCGCTCGACGACGGCCTCGCCGCATTCGAAGCCGCCAAGAATCCGCTCAATTTCAAAGTGCTGCTGAGAGCGCCGTGAAGGGGCGCAGCCGCGACGCAATTCTGGCCGGAGTCGACACCGGCGGCACCTTCACCGACCTCGTCGCGATCATCGGCAGCGAAATTCGCGTGCATAAAGTGCTCTCGACGCCGGCCGATCCCGCCGACGCAGTCATCCGCGGCCTGCGCGAGATGCTCGCGGGCATCGACACGGCGCCCGACTCGGTCACTTACAGTTCCACCGTCGCGACCAACGCTCTGCTCGAGAAGAAGGGCGCGCGCGTCGCGCTGTTCACCAACGCCGGCTTCGAAGACTTGATCGAGATTGGCCGCCAGAATCGCGACGACCTGTACGCGTTGGCGCCGTCGCGGCCCGAGCCGCTGGTCGCTCGCGCGATGCGCTTCGGTGTCGCCGAGCGCACGCTGTTCGACGGTAGCATCATTAAATCGTTGAGCCGCACCGAGCTCGCGCGAATTCGCCGGCTCGCAGCGCGCAGCGGCGCGGAAGCATTCGCCGTCTGCCTGCTTCACTCGTACGCCAATTCGAAAAGCGAGGAGTCGATCGCGCGGGCGCTCGCACCGCTTGGACGGCCGCTGTCGGTCTCGCATCGGATTCTCGCCGAGTATCGCGAATATGAACGCTTCTCGACCGCGGTCGTGAATGCGTACGTCGCGCCGCGGATGTCGTCGCATCTGAAGAACCTCGAGACCCGGCTCGCGGGCGGGCGGCTTCGCGTCATGCAGTCCAACGGCAGCGCGATCGGCACACTGCTGGCGCGCGCGGAGCCGGTGCGCACGATTCTCTCCGGTCCAGCGGCGGGTGTGATTGGTGCGGCCGGCCTGGCGCGCGCATTCGGCACCGATCGTTTCATTACCTTCGACATGGGCGGGACCTCGACCGACGTGTCGCTGTTCGATCGCCGCGCGCGAATCCGCACGCTGAGTCATCCCGACGGCTACGCGGTGCGCATGCCCGTCATCGACATTCACACTGTCGGCGCAGGCGGCGGATCGATCGCGCGAATCGACGCGGGCGGCTCGCTCCGAGTCGGGCCCGATAGCGCGGGCGCCGATCCCGGACCGGCCTGCTATGGCCGCG
>DATNLS010000007.1:0-4697 GCA_035602775.1 Candidatus Acidiferrales bacterium
GAGCACGAACTGGATGTTCAACTCCTTGCTGATTCCGGTCAGCGGCTCGATGTGGTCGCGCTCCATGCATACGCCGACCACGACGATTCGCGCGTTGCCCGGCGCCGCCGACATGATCCCGTCGATCACGCCGGTCACTCCCACGCATTCGAAAATCACCGCGGGCCTGACCGCCGGCCCCGGCATCCACGGCGGCAACATCGGCGCCTTCGACGGATCGCTGTACACCGCCATCTCGCGCCAGCTCTGGTACGGCGACTTTTCTTTTGGATCGACGACGATGTCCGCGCCCATCTGCAACGCCAGCTCGCGCCGCCGCGGCGAAAAATCCGCCGCCACGATGGGATGCACTCCGCCGAGCTTGAGCGCCGCGACCACCGCCAGGCCCACCGGTCCGCATCCGATCACCAGTGGCGCGTCATCTTTGCCGAGCCGCGCTTTCTGCACCGCGTGATATCCGACCGCCATCGGCTCCGTCAGCGCCGCGCGCTCGGTCGAGAGCCCGTTGGGCACTTCGAGCAGCAAAAATTCCGTCAGCCGCATCAGTTCGCCGTAGCCGCCCGGATTATCGTTCGAGTAGCCGACCGCCTGGACGCCGCGCGGACTGATCAGCACCGGCATCGCGCACACTCGCGTTCCCACCTTCAATCGCTTCTGCGTATCCGGCCCGTAGTCGACCACTTCAGCGCAGAACTCGTGACCCATCACGATGTCACGATTGAGATCCATCACGGACGGCGAGCCGGCCTTGCGCGCACCCTCGACCATCTTGTCCGCATACTTGAGCGCATGCAGATCGGATCCGCAGATCCCGCACGCGAGCGTTTTGACCAGGGCCTCGCCCGCTCCAGGAGCCGGTGTGGGAATGGTATCGACCACGAGTTTTTTGTTTCGCATAATTGCTGCGCGCATGAGTGATCTCCTTCTTCGCCGCTACTGTATCAGGGTTGATCGTGCGCCGGTCAAACTCCCGCGCTCTAGCGCTATCACACGCCGCGAGAAATCCCCGGCCAGATCTGCTTATGCATTTGCAGTTGCATTCGCGCCGGCAATCGATCGTCGAGTATCCACGCCGCGAGCGCGGCCGGTTCGAGTTGTCCGTAGACTGGACTCAGCAGTAACGCGCCTGCGCGAGTGCCCAGGCCGCGCGTGACGATGGTGTCCCTGGCCCATTCGTAATCGGCGCGATCGGCGAGAACGAATTTGATCTCGTCGCGCATCGTCAGATGGTCGAGGTTGCTCCAGAGATTTTTTTCGCATTCGCCGCTGCCCGGACATTTGAGGTCCATGATCTTGATCACGCGCGGGTCGAGCTTGCTTACGTCGATCGATCCTGAGGTCTCGATCATCACGGTCGCGCCGGATTCGATCATCGCGGCGGTCAGCGGATATACGCCTTCCTGCAACAAAGGTTCGCCGCCGGTCACTTCAACCAGGTCGCATCGGTAGCCGCGAATTATTTCGGCGACCTCGGCTATCGGCATCCGCCGGCCTTCATAGAATGCGTACTCAGTGTCACACCATTTGCACCGCAGATTGCATCCGGTGAGCCGCACGAAAACGCAGGGACGCCCCGCATGCGTGGACTCGCCCTGGATGCTGTAAAAGATCTCGTTGATGTGCAGGCGTTCGGAATTCATTTTTCGCCGGAAGGCGTCGCCGCGCGCGTTCGTGCGGCGTCCCGCGCTTCTTCCATCACGACCCGCAGCGCCACCTTATGCTCCGCCGCGACTCGCCGGCAGTCGTCGTATTCCGGCGAGATCGTGCTCGCCACACCGTTGGCTCCCGACGTCTTGACGCGAATCTTGCCCCATCGCGTTTCGACTTCCTGAATCTCGCGATGCAGCTTCAGCCGCGCGACCGCATGAAACCTGAGACCGATCGTCGAGGTCTCCGCGAAAATAATTTCCGCGATCGCATCGCGACTCGCGGCCTCGGCGATCACGCCCAGCGTCACCGCCGGGCGGCCCTTCTTCATCATCGTCGGCGTGAGCGTGACGTCGCGCGCGCCCGCATCGAATAACCGCTGCATCACATAATCGTAAATTTGTGGACTGAGGTCGTCGATATTCGCCGAGATCTCGACCATCTCGTCGCTGCCGAACGCGGCGCGCTCATTCCCGAGCATCAGCCGCAACACGTTGGGCCGATCTTCCAGCTCGCGAGTGCCCGCGCCGTAGCCGATTTTCTCGACTTCGAACGCGAGCGGGATTTCCGCCGGTCGCGCGAGAGCGCGAACCACTGCGGCGCCCGTAGGCGTCACCATCTCATGCGCACCGTCGCCGATTTTCAGCGGAAATCCCGACAGCAACTCCGCCGTCGCCGGCGCCGGCACGGGAATGACGCCGTGCTGTGAGCGCGCGAAGCCGTTGCCCATCGGCAACGCTGACACGATCACATCGCTGACGCCGAGATGCTCGAGACCCCATGCCGTGCCGACAATATCGATGATCGAATCGACGGCGCCGACCTCATGAAAGTGAACGCGGTCGGGCGTCGTGTTGTGAATTTTCGCCTCGGCGTTCGCGAGAACTTCAAAGATCGAAGTTGCACGCTGCTTGATCGTCGCCGAGAGCTGAGACGAATCGATCAGCGCGCGAATTTCACCGAAGTGACGCTCCGGTTGCGCCTCGGTTACGGCGACGTCGAACTTGAGCGCCGAGATGCCGCTAACAACTTTGCGCCGGGTCGAAAGCCGATAGCCGGCGATCGGCATCAACTTGATCGCGCGCTCGAACTCGTCGAAATTCGCACCGCAATCGAGAATTGCGCCGACGATCATGTCGCCACTGAGGCCGGAGAACGCGTCGAGATAAGCCGTTTTCATCGCGCAACCTTTACATGGTAGCAGGGCGCCGATAGAATAAAAAATCGGCTTGTGAGAGATAGTTCAACCGTGAGGCAGAGAGACCTCAAGCTCTTCAGAAAGTTGCTCGAAGGCCGCAAGCGCGACATCCTTCAGGAAGCCGAGCGCGCGGTCGGTAGCATGAATCACGTGTCAGACGAGGCTCCGGCGGACCCGACCGACCGCGCCGCGCTTGAGTCGGATCGTAATTTCCTGCTGCGGATGCGCGATCGCGAGCGCAAGCTGCTCAGCAAGATCAGCGAGGCATTCGCGCGAATCGAGGACGGCTCGTACGGACGATGCGAGGAATGCGACGGCGAAATAGGAATCGAGCGGCTGAAGGCGCGCCCGGTCACCACTCTGTGCATCGCATGCAAATCCGCGCAGGAAGCACGCGAAGCAAAGCTCTGAGTCCTCCACCAATCCGGAAAATCGCACCACCATGAAAGTTAAAAAGGCTGTCATTCTCGCGGCCGGAATGGGCACGCGGATGCTCCCCTCGTCGAAGGTGATCCCCAAGGAATTGTTGCCGGTGATAGATACGCCGGCGATCCAGGTCGTCGTCGAGGAGGCGGTCGCGTCGGGCATCGAGGAAATCATTCTCGTCATCAGCCCCGGCAAGACCACCGTCGTCGATCACTTCAAGCCCAACACCGAACTCGAGCAGCATCTCGAGACGCGCGGCAAACACGACATCCTCGAGCTCGTCCGCCGCAGCAACAGCCCTGCGCGAATTACGATCGCGGAGCAGCGCCAACCGCTCGGCCTCGGCCATGCGGTGTTGCAAGCGCGCGCGGCGGTCGGCGACGAACCCTTCGCCGTGATGCTCCCCGACGACATCTTCGATTGCCCGCGTCCGTGCCTGCGCCAGCTGCTCGACGTGGCCGAGACGCGCGACGCGCCGGTGGTTGCGCTGCTGAAGGTCGCGCGCAGCGAGATCTCGAAGTACGGCATCGTCGATGCGAAAGCGGCGGGCGATCGCACTTATGAATTGCGCGGGATGGTCGAGAAACCGGCGCCTGAAAAAGCGCCGAGCGAATTCGCCATCATGGGGCGCTACGTGCTGACGCCCGACATCTTCGAATTGCTCGCCGCGGGCAAGCCAGGCGCTGGCGGCGAAATCCAGTTGACCGATGCGCTGATGGCGCTCACCGCGCGCCGGAAGATTTACGGCTACGAGTTCGAGGGCGTCCGTCACGACCTGGGCGATCGCGTTGGGTTCATCTCGGCGCAAATCGGCTTCGGACTGAAGCGCCCCGACCTGGCCGACCGGTTGCGAGCCTACCTGAAGTCGGTTATCTCACAAGAGTAAATAGCATCACGCCACAGGATGGGGCAGTAGCTCAGCTGGGAGAGCACTACGTTCGCAACGTAGGGGTCGAGGGTTCAAATCCCTTCTGCTCCACATTTCAGTCTCTAGAGTTTGGAGATGTCAGAGAATCGATCGAAATCAGCGCGTGTGCGCGCGATTTGAGATCGCGCGCGGACCCAGAGAGCGGCTCTAATGGCGGCGATTCGCCCAAATCGGCCAATTCCTCTCTCGGCGCGATTTACCTAGGTCCGCGGAGCATCGCCTTCCATTCGCGTGCAGGATGCTCCATCGTGCCGCCTGAGAGTCCGCCATCGTCGTAGGCCATCCTAATGAGCTGCCAGCCCTCGCTCGCTGGGGTCTTGATGAATGTTTCGCCAGCCTCGTGCTGGGCGTGCAGGGAATTGAAGTCCTGCTCAAGACCCTCCTCTGAACTCTTGCGGGTATAGATCGCGCAGAGGCGGGTTCGCCGCGCGCGCTGCGCCCAGGCACATGGGCCAGTCCTGTGGCTATTGAATTAAATTTTCGGCGGGTGCACTGCCG
>DATNLS010000184.1:0-3510 GCA_035602775.1 Candidatus Acidiferrales bacterium
AAACCGGCGGTGGGTTTCAGCAGGGGTGACCCCTGCACCCAGTATTAAGAGAGTGGGCCGCGCGGCGCTTTCCCCAAGGTCCGGTTCCCCTTCCCCTCGGGAAGGGGTTAGGGGTTAGGTTCTTCTGCGTACTTGGACCCAGTTAGGATGTTGCGTTCTGCGACTCATCGCAAAACCCGGCCTGCTCACGCTTCCTTCCTACCGCGCAGAATCCAGCAGCTTCTGCAGATTGCTCGTATCGCCCCGCTCGTTCGCCGTCTCTCCCGCGCGGTCGTAGAGGACGTTGCCGTTGCGATCGATCACCGCGATAGTCGGGATGTATCCGTGGTAGTAGCGCGCAATCAGCGCACGCTGGGCGACCGAAGGATTTCGCAAATCAACGACGACGAAGCGAATCTTGTCCTTGTATTGAGGATAGAGCTGCACCAGACGCTCGGCTTCACGCGCGGTATTCCAGCAGTTCGCGGTGCCGAAGAAGATGACGGTCGCATGGTCGGTGGCGACAGCGCCGTCTGAAAGATTTTTTCCTTCGATGGGAAAGTTGGGGCTAGAGTCGTCTGAAAAGGAAAGTTCAGGCGCGAGCCTCAAATCGGTCGCCGGCGGACCGGGGATTTCGGTCGCGAGCACCACACCGAAAATCAGCATAACGGCGACCGACGCCACGATCGCGATCGTTTTGGCGCTTGGTTTCATATCACATCAACCGATTCACGGGGTTATATGTTCCAGTGGGGAGAGCTCCTACACCCAACTAAGATGCATGATTACGGCGAAGGGGAACAAGATGAATAATTCATCATACGGACCGCAAGGCGACGGTGCAGAGATCGCATATTCGATTGTGGATTCGGCGCTGGGCCGCTTGCTGGTGGCAGGCACGCATCGCGGGATCTGCTTCGCAGCGATGGGCGAAGCAGATTCCGCGATGGTCGCCGAGCTGCGACGCGACTATCCGCGCGCGACGATTCGGGTCGCAGACACGAATCGTCGCGAGGATTCGCGCATCGGCCAGTGGACCGATGCGCTCGCGGACTACGTCGCGGGCAACTCGAAGATGCCCGCACTCCCAATGGACATTCGCGGCACTCCGTTTCAGTTTGCGGTATGGGAGCAGCTGCGCGCGATCCCCGCGGGCCAGACGCGCTCATATTCCGAAATCGCGCGGCGCATCGGCCGGCCGCGCGCAATCCGCGCGGTCGGCACCGCCAACGGCGCCAATCCGGTATCGATTCTGATCCCGTGTCATCGCGCGATTCGCGCGTCGGGGCATCTTGGCGGCTATCGCTGGGGGTTGGAACGCAAGCGGCTGCTGCTGGAGATGGAGGCCAGAGGCGGACGAGAACGGGAGAAAACCGCCCAGCGTGCTTCGAAGCTCGAAGGCCCAAATCCTTCCGGTGGTGACCCCACGCCCTGAAGGCTTAATGCCTTCCGAGCGTGAACCCACGCACTACGGAGCACGCTGGCCGTAGAATTTCTCTACCACTAGACATGTCGTACTGCAAACCCGCAGTACCCGTCAGATGCCCTGGATCGGAGACGCCCAGCGCGAGAATACCTTGTCGGAGATCTCTTCGAGCGACGGGACTAGCTCCGCGGCCTGAGCAGTCATTTGATCAGCTGAAATATTCTCGCGGACTAGATCTTTGGCGAATGCTTCCGCCATCGCGGCGACTCCGTCGCGCGTCGCTTCGAAATGAAACTGGAAACCGTATGTCTTGTCGCCGTGGCGAAATGCCTGGCATGGAGTTTTGTCGGACGAGGCTAGCGATACCGCGCCGGGGGGCAACTCGAAGATGTCGCCGTGCCAGTGGAACGGCGTCATCGTCGCGGGCAAACCGCTCATCAGGCGATCGTCGTTGGCCGAGTCGCTCAGGCGGATCGGATGCCATCCGATTTCCTTGCCGTTGGGATTGCGTTCGATCTTCGCGCCGAGTGCTGCCGCGAGAATCTGCGCGCCCAGGCATACGCCGAGCACCGGCAGATTCAACTTCACCGCGTCCTCGATCAGCCGCATTTCGTCTCGCAGCCATGGGTAGCGATCGGTCTGATAGACGCCCATCGGTCCGCCCATCACGATTAGACCTCCCGCGCCTTTCATGCTCGCCGGCACCGGCTGACCGTCGTTGACGTGCACGTATTGCCATGCGAGCGCAGCACCTTCCAGCGCGTCCGCGATGCTGCCGAGATTCTCGACCGGGTGATGCTGCAGGACGTAGATTTTCGCCATAGAGACAATCGTTAAAGCAAAGTGCCGCGGCGGATGCGACCGAGATGCGTGTAGGCGCGCTGCGTGGCGACACGGCCGCGCGATGTGCGCGCCAGAAATCCCTCCTGCAGCAGGTAGGGCTCGTAAACTTCCTCGATAGTGTCGGATTCCTCGCCGACTGCGGCGGCAAGGCTCTCGACGCCGACTGGCCCGCCGTCAAACTTGTCAATGATCGCGCCGAGAATCGCGCGGTCCATCTTGTCGAAACCGGCCGTATCGATTTCCAGCAGCTCGAGCGCGGCGAGCGCGATTTCGCGAGTGACGACCGGCGCTTCGTTGACCTGCGCGAAGTCGCGCACGCGGCGCAGCAGACGGTTGGCGATTCGTGGGGTTCCGCGCGAGCGCGACGCGAGCTCGTGCGCGCCCGCCTCGTCGATCGCGACATTCAACAGAGCCGCGGAGCGACGGACGATCTCGCCGAGTTCATCGTGATTGTAAAAGTCGAGATGGAAGTGCTGACCGAAGCGGTCGCGCAGCGGCGAGCTAAGCAGGCCCGATCGCGTGGTCGCGCCGACCAGCGTGAACGGATTGACCGAGAGCTTCATCGTGCGCGCGCCCATCCCCTCGCCCACCACGATGTGGAACTCGAAGTCCTCCATGGCGGAGTAAAGGCGCTCCTCGACCACGCGTTGCAGGCGATGAATCTCGTCGATGAACAGCACGTCGTGTTCTTCGAGGTTGTTGACGATTGCGGCGAGGTCGGCGGCGCGCTCGATGGCGGGGCCCGAGGTGACGTGGACGTTGACGCCGAGCTCGCGCGCGATGATATGCGCGAGCGAAGTCTTGCCGAGGCCTGGCGGTCCAGCGAAGAGCACATGATCGAGTACTTCGGCGCGTCCGCGCGCGGCCTTGATCGACATGCCGAGAATTTTCTTGGTGCGCTCCTGGCCGATGAACTCCGCGATGGCGCGGGGGCGCAGCGCGAGATCTATCCGCCGATCGTCCTCGTGGCCGACGCGCGCGGTGAGCCGTGCTTCCGCGGCGGGCGCCGCGATGGCATCTTCGATTGGCTTATTTTTCGCCAAGCAGCACCGCCAGTGACTTGCGAATTATGACTTCAGGATTTTGCGTGGCGCTGGAGTCGGCCGCGATGACTGCGTCGACCGTGCGCTTCGCCTCGACCGGCTTCATGCCAAGATTCACCAGCGCCGAGATTGCTTCGTCGGCGGGACCGGCTGGCCGTCCGTTGCCGTCGGGAATTGGGCGTAGATTGCCGTTGGAGGCGCTAGTCGATGGCGCCGCCA
>DATNLS010000220.1:0-14472 GCA_035602775.1 Candidatus Acidiferrales bacterium
TCCGCGGCAGCTTCAGCATCGCGGCCGGATTGCGCAGGAGGAAGGACGTCGCGGCGAGCGGCCGCACGTTGCCGTCGGCGTCAGCCATTGCCGCCCCCACTACTTCATCATCGAGTTCGTCGAGCACCGCCCGAATCGCCAGGAATGGGAGTCCGCGCGCGGCGGTTTCGGCGGCGATCGCGGCAGTCTCCATGTCGACCGCGATCGCGCCGGTGCTTTCCTTGGCGCGGCGCTTCTCGGCGCCGGTCGCGAGCACGCGATGCGAAGTCAGAATGGCGCCGCTCGAGTATGCGATGCCCGCGCTCGCGAGCGAGCGGCCCGCCGCGCGAATGTGCGCGTCGCCGGCTGGCATCACTTGTTCGGCGACCTGGCCGTCGGCATGAATCGTCAGCACGCGATCGGAAAGCACGAGGTCGCCCGGCTTCAGTCCGCTCGAAAGCGCGCCAACCACGCCGGTGCCGATCACCAACTCGGGATTGGGTATCATCTCGAACGCACGTCGTGCGGTTTCTGTCGCGCGCTGATGACCGATTCCGTGGCCAATAACCGCGAACTGTTTGCCTCCGATTTCTGCGCGGAAGCCTTGCAAGCCGTCGAGTGCCAGCGGAGCGTACTTGCGCAGGCGGCGCTTGAAGGGTGCGATCTCGCGCGCGAAGGCGTAAAAGAGAAGTATCAACCGCTTGAACCCATTTCGGTCTGCCAAAGACCCGCTTGAGCGGGCGGACCGATACTAGCAAAATTGTCCCGGATGTTTTTCACCGATCCCGGCGGCGCGGTTTGAAGCGCCTGATTGTCAACGCCGACGACTTTGGCTTGTCGCCCGAGGTCAACGCCGGCATTGTGCGCGCGCATCGCGAAGGGATTCTGCGCAGCGCGAGCCTGATGGTTGCCGAGCCTGCCGCGCGTGCTGCCGCCGAAAGGGCGCGCGACAATCCCGCGCTCGACGTCGGACTGCATGCCGTCGTCTGCCGCGGCCGTAGTATCCTCGACGCGTCCCGGCTCGGCAATGCGGTTGGCGCGCAGGGCGAGTTTATCGACCGTCCGGTGGCTGCGGGGATGCGCTATTTCTTCGACCGCTCGCTGCGCACCGCGATGACCGACGAGCTGCGCGCGCAAGTCGAGCGCCATCTCGAGCTGGTCGGCTACCTCAACCATATCGACGGTCACCTGAACTTCCACGTTCATCCGCTGTTCGCCGATATCCTGGTGAACCTCGCCGTCGAATACAAAGTGCCGTGCATCAGGCTGCCGCGCGAGCGCGTGATGACGACGATCCGGCTGCGCCGCGACCAGGCGACGCGCAAGCTGGTCGAGTCGATTATTTTCCGCACGCTCTCGCGCCGTACCAGCCGCATCATGACGCAGCGCGGCCTCGCTTCGACCGACGCGCTGTTCGGACTGCATCAGAGCGGTCATCTGAGCGAGGACTACATCATCGGCGTGATCGAGCGCATCCGCCACGGCACCACCGAACTGTATTTTCATCCGGCCGCCGATGTCGGCGGAGTCCCGCCTGACCCCGGCGCGCAGCTCGAAGTCGAGATTCTCACCAGTCCGCGGGTGCGCGATGCGATCGCTCGAAATGGAATCGAACTCATCACCTACGCCGATCTGGCGAAGGCCCGGCTCGCCGCTTGATTCAACTTTGCATCTGGCGTTGCCTGTGAATCGGCGAAACCTCGCAACCAGGAGACCAACCTGATGGCGGACGTAAGGATTCGGGCGGCGGTGCGCGACGACCTGCCGCGCCTGACGGAAATCTACAATTACTATATTGTCAATACGCCGATCACGTTCGACCTCGAGCCGGTGACGGTCGAGCAGCGGGTAGGATGGTACGACGAGCACACCAGCACTCGGCGGCATCGCATGTTCGTCGCGGAGGACGCCGGCGGGGTCGTCGGCTATGCGTGTACGGGGCCGTTTCGCAACAAGGCGGCCTACGACACGAGCGCCGAGACCTCGGTTTACTGCGCGCATGACGCGACCGGCCGCGGAATCGGCGCGATGCTCTATCGGGCGCTGTTCGACGCGCTGAAGCACGAGGACATCAACCGGCTGCTGGGGGGAATCACGCTACCCAACGAGGCGTCGATTAAGCTGCATCAAAAGTTTGGTTTCACCGAGGTCGGCGTCTTCACCGAATGCGGCCGCAAGTTCGAGCGCTACTGGGACGTGGTGTGGCTCGAGCGCCCGCTCAGGCTGCCCGGCGAATAAGTTGCTCGCGCCCCGCTGCGGTTTGAACTAGGCTAGCACCGACGGGCGCGCGGCCCGCGATTTTCATTTTTCACGCGGCACACTCAACTACACATATAAAGGAAGAGAGACCAGATGCGCGATCAGGATGGAGCTCCCCTCGCTGACACGACGCAGGATTATCGCCTGCCGAAAAACGTCACGCCCAAACGCTACGACATTCGCCTGACGCCCGACCTCAAGGCGTTTACGTTCCAGGGCGAGGTGAATATCGCGGTCGTCGTCAACGAAGCGACCGACGAGGTCGTGCTGAATGCGCTCGAGCTGGAAATCGACAAGGTGATCGCCGAACGTAACGGAAAATCTCTGACTGCGGAGGCCGAGCTGGAAGCGGCCAAGGAACGCGCCCATCTGCGATTCGCCGAGAAACTGGCGCCGGGCGAATGGACGCTGAAGATTGCGTTTCGCGGAATCCTGAATGACAAGCTGCACGGATTTTATCGCAGCCAGTACCAGGACGCGTCCGGCAAGACTCACGTTGCGGCGACGACGCAGTTCGAATCCACTGACGCGCGCCGCGCATTTCCGTGCTGGGACGAGCCGGAACTCAAGTCCAGTTACAAAGTCACGCTGGTAGTCGACGAAGCTCTTGCGGCAATTTCCAATGGCGGGCAGGAGAGCGAGCGCAAGCTGGCCGGCGGCAAGAAGGAGGTCGTCTTCAAGGAGACGATCGCGATGTCCACCTACCTCGTCGCGTTTATCGTCGGCGAGTTCGACGCGACGGCGCCGGTCGACGCGGGCACGCCGCTCAGAATCGTTCACGTTCCCGGCAAGGAGTCGCTCACCAGTTGGGCGAAGCAGATTGGCGCGTTCTCGCTGAAATATTTCGCCGACTACTATGGGCTCAAGTACCCGGGCGACAAGCTCGACCTGATTGCGATTCCCGATTTTGCTTCGGGCGCGATGGAAAATCTTGGCGCGATCACTTTTCGCGAGACCGCGCTGCTCGCCGACGAAAAGACCGCGTCGCGCGCCGAGCTCGAGCGGGTTGCCGACGTGGTCTCGCACGAGAACGCGCACATGTGGTTCGGCGATCTCGTCACGATGCGATGGTGGAACGGGATCTGGCTCAACGAGGCATTCGCCACCTTCATGGAGATGCTGGCGGTCGACGCATGGAAGCCGGAGTGGAAGCGATGGGAGAGCTTCAGCGTGTCGCGCGCGGCGGCGATGTCGATCGACGGGCTGCGCAGCACGCGTCCGATCGAGTTCACGGTGCGCAGTCCCGAGGACTGCCGCGCGATGTTCGACATCCTGACCTACGAGAAGGGCGCGGCGGTGCTGCGGATGCTCGAGCAGTTTCTCAGCGACAGCGTTTTTCGCGACGGCATCCGGCTCTATCTGAAGAAGCATCAATTCAGCAACACCGAGACGAGCGACCTGTGGGACGCGCTCGAGGCGGCGTCGCGCGAGCCCGTGCGCAAGATGATGGACTCATGGATCTTCCAGCCCGGCTTTCCGATCATCGACGCGTCGCCGGCCGCCGACGGCCACGGGCTCAAACTCTCGCAGCGCCGTTTTTTCTACCTGGCCGAGGACAACGACCAGCTTTGGCATGTGCCGGTGATGGTTCGAGCGAAGACCGACAAGGGCATTTCAACCCACAAGGTGCTGCTCACCGCAAAAACGACGACCGTCGATATCCCGGGCAAGCTCGAATGGGCGCTGCTCAACGAAGGCGGCCACGGCTTCTACCGCGTGCATTACGCGCCTGCGCTGCTTGCGGCGATCACGAAAAATGTGAGCGCATTGCAGCCGATCGAACGCTTCGGGCTGGTGAGCGATACGTGGGCGGCGACCGTCGCGGGACTCGGACCGCTCAGCGAATTCCTCAAGATGGCGCGTCTGTTCACGGGTGAGACCGATATCAATGTTTGGCGTGCGTTGATCGGCGCGTTCGCGTATCTCGACATGATCGCGTCCGACACGGACCGGCCCGCGCTCGCGGCGACGGTCCGCGAGATCGTCGGTCCCGCGGCCGCGCGTCTCGGCTGGGAGCCAAAGCCCGGCGAGAGCGAGCTGGTGCGCCAGTTGCGCGGGACGTTGATCGGCGCGCTCGGCACACTCGGCGACGATCCCGAAGTTCAGAAGCACGCGCGCGACCTGTATGCGCGCTTCGAGGACAATCCCGAGTCAGCGGATCGCGACCTGATGCCTCCGCTAGTGAACATCCTCGCGTACTCGGGCGACGGCGCGCGCTACGAGGAGTTCAAGCGGAAGTTCAAAGCGCCGCGCACGCCGCAGGAAGAGCAGCGCTACCTGTTTGCGCTGGCAAATTTCCGCGATCGCGATCTGCTGAGAAAAACCATGGAGATGACGCTCGATGGGCAGGTGCGAACGCAAAACTCGCCGTACCTGATGCATTCGCTGCTGCTCAATCCCGCATCCCGCTACGAAGCGTGGGACTTTGCGCGCGCCCATTGGGACGAGATGATCCACAAATATCCAGACAACGCGCTGCCGCGGATGTGCGAGGCGGTCGTCGCGCTGCTCGATCGCGAGGACGAAATAAAAAAGTTTTTCGCTGAGCATCGCGTGCGCCTCGGCGGCAAGATCATCGATCAGCATCTCGAACGGTTGAGCGTCGCAGTCGGCTTCCGCAAGCGCGAAGGCAAAAGCCTGCAGGCAACGCTCAAAGGTTGAAGGAAGTCGGCAAGTTGAAAGGCAAGCTCGCGATGGCGAAGGCGAAGATCCTGATCGGCACGTCGGGCTTTTCGTACAAGGAATGGCTCGGCGGCTTTTATCCGGAGAAACTTCCCGGCGCGAAAATGCTCGAGTACTACGCCGAGCGGATGCCGACGGTCGAGATCAACTACACCTTCCGCGCGATGCCGAAGTCCGCAATGCTGGAGGGGTGGGCCTCGCGCACGCCGGCGAATTTTCGCTTCGCGCTGAAGGGTCCCCAGCGCATCACGCACTTCGCGAAGCTGCGCGACGTCAAAGAAACCACCGACACTTTCATCGAGCGCGCGTCGGTGATGGGCGAGCGGCTCGCGCCCGCGCTCTTCCAGCTACCGCCAGACTTAAAACTCGATCTCCCGCTGCTCAAGGATTTTCTTGCAATTCTAAAAGGCCGAATCCGCGCTGCGTTCGAATTCAGAAATCGAAGCTGGTTTGATGATTCCGTGATTGCGGCGCTGGCCGACAACGGCGCCGCGCTATGTATCGCGGAGACCGAGAAGCTCGCGTCACCGCTCGAGCGAACCGCGCCATATGTTTATGTGCGGTTGCGCAGAGAGACCTACGATGAGGCCGGCCTCGACGCGTGGGTGAAAAATCTCGGGCGGCTCGCTACCGGCGCCGACGAAGTCTTCGTCTATTTCAAACACGAGACCTCAGCGCCCGATCTCGCGTCGCGCCTGCGTGCCAAGCTCGACCGCTCCAGTTAGCGCTTTGCCTCGATCGTTCGCGCCCCATAT
Source organism: Candidatus Acidiferrales bacterium (assembly GCA_035602775.1). Lineage (GTDB taxonomy): Bacteria > Desulfobacterota > Binatia > Binatales > Binataceae > Binatus. The sequence continues at coordinate 5,676 of DATNLS010000220.1, forward strand.
CTTCCAGACTTATGGCAATCGAATATCGCGTGTTGGGAAAGACCGGGCTTCGGGTCAGCACTCTTGGATTTGGCGGGTCCGAGGTTGGCTATCAGGCGGTCGCGCAGAGGACTGTCGATAAAATTCTGAATACCGCGCTCGACGCCGGTATCAACGTGATCGATACCGCCGAGTGTTACGCCGACGGCGAGGCGCTGATCGGCAAGGCGATTTCAAACAGGCGCGCCGAAGTTGTCCTCATGACGAAATGCGGGCATGCGCCGCTGGGGTCTGCGTCCGAGCGCGCCGGCGGCTACGCACAGCCGGATTGGGAGCCTGCGATGCTCGCGCGCAGTATCGAGCGCAGTCTCAAGAACCTGCGCACCGACCATGTCGATGTCATGCAGTTCCACAGTCCGCCGCTGGCGACTCTGAAGGACGGCCGCGTCATCGAGGTTCTGCACAAGGCGCGCGAGCGCGGACAGGCGCGTTTCGTGGGATGCAGCATCGACTCGGATGACGCTGTGTACGCGGTCGAGAGCGGCGCATTCGATACTCTGCAGATATCGGTGAGCATCGCGGACCAGGAGGCGATCGAGCGCGTACTGCCGAAGGCGGCCGCGCGCGGGATGGGCGTGATCGTCAAGCGGCCGATCGCCAATGCGGCGTGGCGTCACGGCAAACAGCCGCCCGGCGACTGGTACACGCGGCCATACTGGGACCGGCTTCAGAAGCTCGACTACGATTTTCTGCATCGTGGGGTCGAGGACGCGGTCGCGGTGGCGCTTCGATTCACGCTCGGCACGGCCGGCGTGACGACCGCGATCGTTGGCACGACCCGGGTCGAGCGCGTCGCGCAAAATATCGCGCATGCGGGCGCTGGACCGCTGCCAGTCGCGGAGTACGAAGCGATTCGCGCGCGATGGCGCTCGGTCGCGTCTTCAGACTGGATTGGACAGCGCTAGCGGGGCGTTCGCCGCGCAATATTCAGATGCGCGAGGCGGTCGGCGTCGAGCGCGTCGCCGCTGATCGCGGCCTCGCCCAGGAGCAATTCGGCGATAGCGACCATCGCGATCAACGTGATCATCGAGAGCCATGCAAAACCGTAGCAGAGTGTCGCGGCGCTATGTCGAATGCGTAACAAGTGTTTATCTGTTCCAAGAATCTTTTAGCGCGATGCACACTACTTGACCATCTTATAAACACTATGTGTCAACAGAATTGTCACAGAAAGCACAAATAATAGGTCGAGTTGGATACATTTGACTCTTCCGAGAGTCATCAGGAATCAGGAACTTGATTGAATGTGAAACCCGCCCGGGTTTCACGCTTCTTTGGGCAGGGTGACCACTGCACCCAATGTTAGGAAAAAGATGCGGGACTTTGTCCCTGTTAGAACTGTTTTTGTGTCATCGTCACAAAAGCCCGTTTCACACTTTTCTTACGGAGCGTCACACATGGAAATTGGATGGATCGGAACTGGAATAATGGGCGCGCCGATGGCGCGGCGGCTGATAAACGGCAAGCATCGCGTGCGCGTCTTCAATCGCACGCCGGAGAAGGCTCGCGCGCTGGCTGCTGACGGAGCAAACGTCGTGGCGGATGCCGTCGCGTGCGTCGCGGGCGCAGACATCGTGTTCATCATGGTGCCAGACACTCCCGACGTCGCGGCGACCGTCGCAAAGATCGAGCCTGCGCTCAAATCGGGGCAGGTCGTCGTCGATATGAGCACAATTTCACCGGCCGCAGAGCGCGGGATCGCGTCGCGGCTGAAGCAGGCGGGCGTCGAATACCTGGACGCGCCGGTGTCGGGCGGCGACGTCGGCGCTCGCGACGGTACGCTCGCGATAATGGTTGGCGGAGACGCCGGCGCGTTCGAGCGGGCGCGTCCGCTGTTCGAGCTGATGGGAAAAAGAGTCACGCACATGGGCGCGTCGGGCGCGGGCCAGATGACCAAGCTGGCCAATCAGATCGCCGTCGCGATCAATCTCGAGGCGGCGGTCGAGGCTATCAAGTTTGCGCGCGGGGGCGGTCTCGACCCGTCGCGAGTGGTCGAGGCGATAGGCGGCGGGGCGGCTGGTTCGTGGCAGTTGTCGAATCTCGGGCCGAAGATAATCGCTGGCGACTATCGGCCCGGATTCTTTATCAAGCTGATTCGCAAGGACCTCCGGTTGGTGGTCGAAGCCGCGCGTGAATCGGGACTTGCGCTGCCGGGACTTTCGCTGATGGCGTCGATGTTCAACTCGGCTGCGGCGCTCGGCCGCGACCTCGACGGAACGCAGGCAGTCGCGGCAGCACTCGACAGATTGGCGGACGTGAAGTAGTACCAGAGGGATAACTGAAAGGACAAACCGGAATTTTGGAGGCCTAAAATGGCGGACCTGTTGACCGAAGTTAAAGATCGCGTCCTGTACCTCACGCTGAATCGGCCGGACAAGCTCAACGCGATGAGCGCCGAGATGATGGGCGGGCTGGTGGACAACCTGTCGCGCGCCGCGACCAATCCCGAAATCGGCGCCGTCGTGCTGACCGGAGCGGGGCGCGGGTTCTGCTCGGGCGGAGATATCGGCGGGATGCGCGAGCGTAACGAAGGAGCGAATAGCGGCGCGACGGCGACGATCGAGGATCGCGTCGCAGGACTGCGTCGCGGCGAAGAGGCGTCGTTGATGCTGCACGAGATGTCGAAGGTGACGATCGCGGCGGTTAACGGACCCGCGGCCGGCGCCGGCTTGAGCCTGGCGATGGCGTGCGACATCAGGATCGCGTCCGACGCGGCACGTTTCGGCACGGCGTTCGCCAAGGTCGGGTTCTCGGGCGACTACGGCGGGACGTGGTCACTGACGCATCTGGTGGGATCGGCGAAGGCGCGCGAATTGTACTTTCTGGCTGATGTGATCGGCGCTGACGAGGCACTGCGGATCGGTCTCGCAAATCGTGTCGTGCCGGCGGCGACCTTCCGCGACGAGGTGCATGCGATCGCGTCACGAATCGCCAACGGCCCGACGATCGCGTACGGCTACATGAAGGCGAATCTCAACGCGGCGCTGAATCACGAATTCAACGAGCTGCTCGATCGCGAGGCGTGGGGCCAGACGATGACAGGGCGGACAGAGGACCATCGCGAGGCGGTCAAGGCATTTCTGGAGAAGCGCGCGCCGACGTTTAAGGGTAGGTAGCTGACTCGGACGCAGCCACGACCGTCATCCTGAGCGGAGTCCGCGAAACGAAGGATCTCGACGCGCGAAGCGCGGCGCAATTGCGATCGACGCGTTCGCGAAGCTTGGAAGCGCCGAAGACTTAGCCACGCGTTTTGTGCCCGCCAAAAAAGGCGGTCGAGATTCTTCGCTACCGCAGCCTCCGCTCAGAATGACACAAAGACAAACAGAGGTCGCTGACGATGGATTTCAAAACAATCATTTACGGGTCGCGCGACGGCATTGCGAAGATCACCATCAACCGCGCCGAGCGGATGAACGGCTACAACGAGACGATGGTCAAGGAGATGTGCGCGGCGATCGATCTCGCGCGGCAGGACGACGATGTGCGCGTGCTGATAGTCACGGGCAGCGGACGCGCGTTCTGCGCGGGCGGCGATATCAGCGGCGCGCCGGAGAGCCGATCGCGCTTCCATGGGCATCCGATGGGACACATGCTCGAGATGCGCGAAGGGTTTCATCAGCTGGTGATCTCGCTCCATCGTTTCGATAAGCCTGTGATCGCGGCGATTAATGGTGCCGCGGTCGCGGGCGGGCTGACGCTTGCGCTGTCGTGCGATTTCAGAATCGCGTCCGATCAGGCGCGGCTCGGGGACACGGCGCTCAAATTCGCGTTGCTCTGCGATGAAGGCGGAGCGTACCTGTTTCCCCGCTTCATGGGACTGGATCGCGCACTCAAGATGACGCTGCTCGCCGAAGTGTATGACGCGAAGACGGCGCTCGAGCTTGGGCTGGTGACCGAAGTGGTGCCGCATGCGGAACTGGAGGCGCGCGTGAATGATTTCGCGCGGCGTTTGGCGGACGGCCCGCCCTTGGCAATCCGGCTGGCCAAACGCATGATGTACAAGCAGCGCGATATGACGCTCGAGAATGCGCTCGAAGACGCCGCGCTCAACGTGATGATCACCAATCCGTCCGAGGACGTGCGCGAGGGAATCCGCGCGTTCCGCGAAAAACAAAAACCCAATTTCAAGGGCAAGTGAATTTGCCGCGCCTGCCACAGGAGCCGTCGTCCCCATGCCGATGAAGAAAAAAGATATCGAGAAGCTGCTCAAGAAGCCGATCGTCGCGGTCGTCGCCGTCACCGCGCCCGACGGCGCGCCGCACGCGGTGCCGACCTGGTACGAATTCGCCGACGGGCAGGTCGTATTTCACACCGGCGCGGAGTCGTTCAAGTACAAGTGTTTGGTTCGCGATCCACGCGTCACGCTGGTGGTCGATACCAAGAAGGCGCCGTACAAGACGGTGGTGCTTAAGGGGCGCGCCACGCTCGAGGAAAAAATCGACGACAAGCGCACGGAGCGGATGGCGGTCGAGTACCTCGGCAAGAAACTGGGTAAGGCGTACGCGAAGTCGCTCAAGGGGAACAAGGTCGTGGTCGTGACCTTCAAACCGTCGCGCACGGTCTCGTGGGACTACAGCCAGGAGCGTCCCTAGTATCTGCGATGGACGAGCGGCTGAGAGCAAATCTCGACGCGTGGAACCAGATGGCCGGGATTCATGCGGCGTCGAGCGGATACCGGTTGGCGGAGTTCAAGGCGGGCGAGAACGTCCTGAAGCCGATCGAGTTGCGCGAGGTCGGTGACGTTCGCGGCAAGTCGCTGTTGCACATGCAGTGCCATTTCGGGCTCGACACGATGTCGTGGGCACGCTTGGGCGCGAACGTAACCGGGGTGGATTTTTCGGATAAGGCGATCGCGCTCGCGCGTTCAATCAGCAGCGAGCTGAAAATTCCCGCGCGCTTTTTGCAATACAACATTTACGACGCGCCCGACGTTCTGCATGATCAATTCGACATCGTGTTCACGTCTTACGGCGCGTTGTGCTGGTTGCCCGACATCAAGCGATGGTCGGAGATCGCCGCACATTTCGTAAAGCCGGGAGGATTTTTCTACATCGCGGAATTTCATCCACTGACCCAGATGAGCGCCAATCGCGCGGACACCACCGCGCTGGAGTTCGAGATTTCGTATTTCCACACCGCGATGTGCGAGGAACCTCCGGGGCCTGACTACTCCGATCACAGCAAAACAGTCCCCGAGACTCACGAATGGATTTACCGGCTGGGCGACGTCGTCAGTGCGCTCGCCGCGACCGGACTAAGAATCGAGTACCTACACGAGTTCGCGGGGTGCATCCACCAGCGCTTACCGTTCATGAAGCAAGGCAGCGACGGTCTGTGGCATATCGAGGGCGACCCGATTCCGACGCTTTTTTCGATCAAAGCGGCGAAGCCGTGAGGTTTCAGGCGCGGGGGCGAGCGGCGGCGATGCTTGCTCAGCGCCCAGCCGCGGCCAGCGGACGTACTTCAGTGGCTATCTTCGCGGCGCGTTCGTCGGTCGCCTTCCGAAGTTCATACTTCGCCTGCAAGCTCATCCAGAACTCGGCGGTGGTGCCGAGATAGCGCGCCAGCCTAAGCGCCGTGTCGGCAGTGATCGCTCGCTCTCCCTTGACGATCTCGTAGACGCGCGAAACCGGCACGTGAATGTCCATCGCGAGCCGGTTGATGCTGATACCAGCGGGAATCAGATAATCTTCGTTCAAGATCTCACCCGGAAAAATCGGGGAAAGTTTTTTCGCTGCAGCCATGATTGAGTTCCTCTCGTTTTCGCGTCCGGAGCGCCCAGATCGCCTATCGATGGTAGTCGACTATCTCAACGTTTGCCGCGTCTCCCCTATGCCATACAAAACAGATTCGATATTGCTCGTTGATTCGAATGCTGTGCTGTCCGAGACGGTCGCCCTTCAGAGCCTCAAGATTGTTGCCGCGCGCAGCCGCAAGATCGCCCAGTTGCCTTGCCGAGTCCAATGCTTCCAGTTTCCGTCGCGCGGGGCGCTCGATATGCCGCAGCGCCGGCACGTCTTTCCGTTCGAAGAGAGCTTTTGCGCGGGAATCGCGAAAGCTCTTGATCATGAAGCAATGTAACTCGCCGCGCGATGACCGTCAAACAGTAAGCGCAACGCGAAAGCGGTAAATCATTATCAGAATCGATGCTTTCGACGTGCTAATGCATCTGCGATAATTCCATTAGTGGCACGACAGGTATCTAACGATGCGGTTATCGAAGCGCTCGGACACGTAAAGTATCCCGGTTACTCCGCTGACATTGTCGCGCTTGGCCTGGTTGAGGATGCGCAGCCTGCGCCCAATGGCGGGTATGCGATCACTCTGCGGCAGGTTACTGAGCGCGACGAGGTGATTCGCGAGCTTGCTGCCGACATCCATCGCGCGCTGACGCACGACCTTGGCGTGCCCAGTGTGGAGTTGCGGGTGCATCGGATTGAGGCCGAGCTGGGCGAGAAGACCGGGCGCGTGCGGCTCGAAGGCACCAAGCACATCATCGCGGTTGGCAGCGGCAAGGGCGGGGTCGGCAAATCGACGGTCGCGGCCAATATTGCGGTGGCGCTGGCGCGATTGGGGCTCAGCGTCGGCCTGCTCGACGCCGATATCTACGGTCCGTCGGTGCCGATGATGTTCAACGTCGGTGACGAGCGGCCGAAGTCGGCGGGCGGTCAGAATTTCTATCCGATCGAAAAATATGGCGTGAAGCTGATCTCGATCGGATTTTTTCTGGGCGAGAAGGCCCCGGTAATCTGGCGCGGGCCGATGGTGATGGGCGCGGTGCGCCAGTTTCTCAAGGACACGCTGTGGGGCTCGCAGGATTTTCTCGTCGTCGACCTGCCTCCCGGCACCGGCGATGCGCAACTCACACTCGCGCAACAGGTTTCGCTCGACGGCTGTGTGATCGTGACGACGCCGCAGGACGTTGCGCTGCTCGACGCGACGCGCGCGGTCAAGATGTTTCGCCAGGTGCATTGCCCGATTCTCGGCGTGGTCGAGAACATGAGCTATTTCATCTGTCCCGATTGCGGCGAGCGCGACGAACTCTTCGGCTACGGCGGCGGCGAGCGGATGGCCGCGGAGGAGGGGACGCAACTGCTCGCGAGGATTCCTATTTATCCCGACGTGCGACAGGCCGGCGACGACGGCATGCCGATCGTAATTGCGAACCCTGCGCATCCGGCGAGCATCGCGTTTCTCGAACTCGCCCGGCGCATCGCAAACGCTGTCGCCGACTGACCGGCTATTGGCTTGAATACTTGCTCCACCTGTCACGCGCCGATATTGTTGCCGTTCGGTCCGATCGTCTTGTCAAAACAGGGACCGATCCCGGAGCTGGAAAATGTCCACGCTGATTACCGAAGAATGCATCAACTGCGGCGCGTGCGAGCCGGAATGCCCCAACACGGCGATTTACGAAGGGGGCGCGCAGTGGGAACTCAACGGCGCGAACAAGCCCGCAATCAAGGACGACATCTATTACATCGTTCCGGATAAATGCACCGAATGCGTCGGCTTCTTCGACCAGGAACAGTGCGCGGCTGTATGCCCGGTCGATTGCTGCATCCCGGACCCGAACATTCCCGAGACCGAAGAAGTGCTGATCGAACGCGCGCGCGTGCTCCATCCCGATCAGACCTTCGGCGCCGAATTCCCGTCGCGGTTTCGAAAAGGCTGACGCCAAGGAGCTCTGAAGTTTGACGACAAAAGGTCCCGTCCGAATCGCGCCCGCGGACGGCAAGCTCGGCGTGCTGCTTCCCGGCATCGGCGCGGTCAGCACGACTTTCATCGCGGGCGTCGAGGCGGTCAAGCGCGGCCTCGGCGCGCCGATCGGATCTCTCACCCAGCTCGCAACCGTTCGCCTGGGCAAGCGCACCGAGGGACGCACGCCACTGATCAAGGATTTCGTGCCGCTGGCGAAGCTCGAAGATCTCGAATTCGGCGGCTGGGACATCTACGAGGACAGCGCCTACGAGGCCGCGCTCAACGCGGCGGTGCTCGATCGTGGGCTCCTGGAGCAGGTGCGCGAGCCGCTGGAAAAACTTCATCCGATGGATGCAGTTTTCGATCAGGACTACGTGCGCAATATCCGCGGCCCAAATCTCAAGGAAGCGCGCACCAAAATGGACAAGGCCGCGATGTTGATGGACGACATCCGGCAGTTCCAGAAGCGCACCGGCGTCGCGCGCACCGTGATGGTCTGGTGCGGCTCGACTGAGGTCTTCCATCAGCCGGCGGCGGTGCATCAAACGTTGAAAGCCTTCGAGACGGGGCTTGCCGCCAACGATCCAGAAATCGCGCCGAGCCAGATTTACGCGTACGCCGCGCTCAAGATGGGAGTCCCTTACGCGAACGGTGCGCCTAACCTGACCACCGATACGCCCGCGCTGCTCGAGCTCGCGCGCGAGACCAACCTCCCGATTTGCGGCAAGGACTTCAAGACCGGGCAGACGTTCATGAAGACGCTGATCGCGCCGGGACTGAAGGCGCGCATGCTCGGGATGTCGGGATGGTTCTCGACCAACATCCTGGGCAATCGCGACGGCGAGGTACTCGAGGACCCCGGCTCGTTCAAGTCCAAGGAAGAGACCAAGCTGTCGGTGCTCGACCAAATCCTTCAGCCCGAGCTGCATCCGCAACTTTACGGCGACGTGTTCCACTCGGTGAAAATCAACTACTACCCGCCGCGCGGCGACTCGAAGGAAGGGTGGGATAATATCGATATCTTCGGATGGCTCGGCTATCCGATGCAGATCAAGAT
>DATNLS010000062.1:0-5930 GCA_035602775.1 Candidatus Acidiferrales bacterium
GATCTCTTCAACTCGAACGTACGCCCGGCCGTCAACGTCGGTCTCTCGGTTTCGCGCGTTGGATACTCGGCCGCAATCAAAGCCATCAGGCAAGCTGCGGGTTCGCTCAAGCTTGACCTTGCGGCGTACCGCGAGATGGCGGCGTTCGCGCAGTTCGGTTCCGATCTCGACGCGTCGTCGCAGCGCCTGCTTGCCCGCGGCGCGCGGTTGGTCGAGATGCTCAAGCAGGGTCAGTACAGTCCGCTGCCGGTCGAAAAAGAAGTGCTGATCACCTTCGCCGCAAAAGAGGGTTACTTCGACAAGCTTTCGGTCGAGCAGATTCGGCCGTTCGAGGAGGGACTGTACGCCAACTTCGATTCGCGCCACGGCGACCTGCTCGCTGAAATCAGGGACAAGAAAGATCTTTCTGACGATCTGACCAAAAGGCTCAAGGCCGCACTCGACGACTACGAAAAATCGTTCCTGGCCGAAAATAAAGCGGCCGCGCCCGCGACGGCGGCGTAGCAGGACCCGGACCCTCGATGGCATCACTGAAGACAATCCGGCGCCGGATCTCGTCGGCCAAGTCGACCCAGCAGATCACGCGCGCGCTCAAGCTGGTTTCCGCCGCGCGGCTGCGTCGCGCGCAGGAAGCACTCCTCAATGCGCTGCCCTACAGCGAAGCGCTCGCGCGCGTCGCCGATTCCCTTCTCACCTCGGAGGGGATTTCGGTTGACCCGGTCGAGGGCGCGCAAAAGCGATCGCTGCTGGTGGTGGTTGCGTCAGATCGCGGGCTGGCCGGCGGTTACAACTCGTACCTCTTCCGCCAGGCCGAAGCGACGCGGCGCGAAATCAGCGGCAACGGACTCGACATCGAGCTGTTCGCCGTCGGCAAGAAAGCGGTCGACTATTTTCGGCGCGCCAACGTTGCCGTCGCCCTCTCGCGAGTCGATAATTTTCCGCGCCTCGCCACCATCGCGCTCGCGCGCGACATCGCCGCCAAGATGCTCGCCGACTACAGCAGTGGCGCCATCGACGAAGCCGGCATCGTCTATACTCACTTCCAGTCCGCCATCGTGCAGAAGGCGATTTACGAGCGCCTGCTGCCAATCAAGCCGCCGGGCGACGCCGGCATCAAGGAAGGCGCGAGCGTCGACGCCGCCGTATCGAAATCCGAAGCCGGTAAAATCGATTACCTGGTCGAGCCGTCGCGCGAAGAACTGGTGCCGGTCGTGCTGCGCGGATATCTCGAGGCGAGCGTTTATCACGCGCTGCTCGAAGCCGAGGCCAGCGAGCAGGGTGCGAGAATGACCGCGATGGACGCGGCGACCAATAATGCCAATGAAATGATCTCCTCGCTCACGCTGGAAATGAACCGCGCCCGTCAGGCCCAAATCACGCGCGAGCTGATGGACATAGTAGGCGGCGCCGAGGCCCTCCGCGGATGATGCATCGGAACCTAACCCCTAACCCCTTCCCGAGCGGGAAGGGGAACCGGATAAGAAGTTAACAGGACATCACCACTTATGAGTACGCAGACCGTTCCAGGACATATCAACCAGGTGCTCGGCAACGTCGTTGACGTCGAGTTCAGCGCCGGCACGCTGCCGCCAATCTTCTCCGCCCTGCGCGTCAGCAACCCCTCGATTAGCGACGAGGCCGGCAACCTCGTGCTCGAAGTGCAGCAGCATCTCGGCGAAAACAGCGTGCGATGCATCGCGATGGACTCGACCGACGGCCTCGTGCGCGGGATGGAAGCGGCCAACACCGGCGCGCCAATCTCGGTGCCAGTCGGCCCCGGCACGCTCGGCCGCATCATGAACGTCACCGGCGCCGCGATCGACGAGCGCGGTCCCATCACGGGCATCTCGACGATGCCGATCCATCGCGACGCGCCGCCGTTCGCCGACCAGGCCCCCGAGGCGGAAATCCTCGAGACCGGCATCAAGGTGCTCGACCTGATTTGCCCGTTCGCGCGCGGCGGCAAGATTGGCCTCTTCGGCGGTGCCGGCGTCGGCAAGACCGTCACCATTCTTGAACTGATCAACAACGTCGCGAAGCAACACGGCGGCGTGTCGGTGTTCGCCGGCGTCGGCGAGCGCTCGCGCGAGGGCAACGACCTCTATCGCGAGCTGACCGAGTCGGGCGTCATCTCGAAAACCGCGCTGGTGTACGGCCAGATGAATGAGTCGCCCGGCGCGCGCGCCCGCGTCGCGCTGACCGGCGTGACCGTCGCCGAATATTTCCGCGACGTCGAAGGCAAGGACGTCATCTTCTTCATCGACAACATTTTCCGCTTCGTGCAGGCCAACTCTGAGGTCTCGGCGCTGCTCGGCCGCATGCCCAGCGCCGTCGGCTACCAGCCCACGCTCGGCACCGACATGGGCGAGCTCGAGGAGCGCATCACCACCACCAACAAGGGCGCGATCACGTCGGTGCAGGCCATCTACGTGCCCGCCGACGACCTTACCGACCCCGCGCCCGCGACCACCTTTACCCATCTGGACGCCATCTGCACGCTGGATCGCAAAGTTTTCGAGAAGGCGATTTTCCCCGCCGTCGATCCGCTCGGCTCGAACTCGCGAATTCTCGATCCGCAAGTCGTCGGCGAGGAGCACTACCGCGTCGCGCGCCGCGTGCAAGGTATCCTGCAGCGCTACAAGGACTTGCAGGACATCATCGCGATCCTCGGGATGGAAGAACTGTCGGCCGACGACAAGACTACCGTCTCGCGCGCACGCCGCGTCGAGCGCTTCCTGTCGCAGGCGATGTTCGTCGCGGAGCCGTTCACCAACCAGCCCGGCAAGTACGTCAAGCGCGAGGACACCGTGCGCGGCTTCGCCGAAATCCTCGACGGCAAATGCGACGACCTGCCCGAGCAGGCGTTTTACCTGGTCGGTACGATCGAAGACGCGCGCGAAAAAGGCGAACGCCTCGCCCGCGGCCAATAGCTGGTATCTATGGCTTCGACGTTTCCATTCAGACTGCTGACCCCCACCGGCATCGTCTTCGAAGGTGATGCCGCCGAAGTCTCCGCGATAGGCCCGCTGGGCGAATTCGGCATCCTGCCCGATCATATAAATTTCATAACGTCGCTGGTCCCCGGCGTGGTCGAAGCCCAGTTGCCCGACGGCACCAAAATGCACTGGGTAGTCTCCGGCGGCCTGGCCGAAGTGAAGGACAGCGTGATGACAGTCCTGGCCAACAGCGCCGAATCGCCGGCTACAGTCGACGCAGGCGAAGCGAAAGCCCAGGTCCAGGAAGCCGACGAGAAATTCTCAAACATGAGTTTCTACGATCCGGACTACGCCGCCACCCAGGACGCCCTCAAACTCGCACAAGCCCGAGTCGAAGCCAGCGAACTGAAACCCGCCTCGCGCTGAGTTGAAATGTGAAATCCGCGGTGAGTTTCACGCTTCCTTCGGCAGGGGTGACCCCTGCACCCAGTATCAGGAAAAGAAAAATACAAGATGCGGGGCTGCGGCCCCTGTTAGAAGTTTTTAGGGCGGAGACCTGTCCCAAGTGATCCGGTTCTCCTTCCCGCTCTGGAAGGGGTTAGGTTGTTCGCATCATTTAAGATGTTCGCGCAACTCCTTCTTCCCCCCTCCCCGTTAGGGAGAGGATGAAGGTGAGGGTCCGATTACAGCGCGCATTTTTTCGCGCGCGATTCACGATTCTGCTACGTTGCTCATCGACAATCCGTGAACAATGAAAATTCCCGATAGCATAAAAGCCGAACTCTCTGCATTGAACGACGGAAAGGGAGTCGACCTCGAATCCTGGATCCGATGGGAAGGAGACTTTTCTCGGGCGGTTGGCTACGCAACTATCTTCTGGCCCGAGTTCGTCGAGTTCGATGGATACATATTGCGCGAGGGATTCTCAGAAAATTCGCTCAGAGGCTTCGAAAAGCAGCAAGTCGATAGTCGCAAGTCCATCGAATGTGTCATGAACCATTTGCACATTCTCGACATCCATTATCCCGCCGCCATCCATTACTCTGTCGATGACGCGTCGAAAGACAAAATCCTTCTACTCGGCAATGTGCTCAAGGAAATTTATCAGGCGAAGCTGAAATGGCAGTTTCCGGATCGGCCACGCACCGTGGAATTCTCTATACCGGATGATCCGGAAGATCTAATAGGTTACGAACTCTCATTCTGGCAAAAACGCCACGAGTAGTTGGATCTCTGACAGCGGAGCGCGCCCATCTAAACCCTTCCCGCCGCGCGCAGTACATACAGCGCATCCGCGCTCACCCACTCGTTCACGCGAGCGTTTCCCGCGCCGCCCCAGTCCACCAAAGATATCGATCCGAACTTGGCGCTCCCGCACAGATCAACTGACGCTTCATCTTGAGTCTTCTCACTCGCATCAATGCTGCTTTTGCCGATGAAGAATCTCATCCCGCTGCGATCGTGCGGCGAGTGCGCGCAGCTTGATCGTGCCGCATAATTGCCCGTCGCCTCGAGGACAATGTCGGTCGGCGTTTGCTACGACCAGATCCAGGTCGTGATCGTCAGTAGTCGCGTCGATATGCTGGAAGACGAATTTGCCGAACCGCTTATCGCGATCTACCAGGGTCTGAAATGTCGGAAGCTGGTCCCAGCGGTCGGCGAGCATCCTGACGACGGCGTCCGAATATCCCTCAGCTGGTGCGCCTTCATTGCACGTAGAGTAGTGCTCAAACCAATCGTAAATTTGTTCCCAAGTCTTCAAATGGTCGGCCTCAACCTCAGCACGTCGCGCCAACGCGTCGTCGCAATCCGGTGTCTGAGCAGGGACGGTTCGTGGCGAACCGAATACGAGAAAAGTCATCGCTAGAATCGTGGACGCCGATGTCTTGTAACCCATGGTGGTAGGCAACGCTCACACCCTTCCCGCCGCGCGCAGTACATACAGCGCATCCGCGCTCACCCACTCGTTCACGCGAGTGTTTCCCGCGCCGCCCCAGTCCACCATAGATATCGATCCGAACTTCGCGCTTGTATCCAGATTCGGCGACACCTTGTAGAACCGCCCTTGCGCGGCCCAGCCGCCGCGTGGCAGCTCCTTGCGCTCGAGTAGATCGAGCGCATCAGAGCACCGCGGATCCTTGATCAGCCCCATTTCCGCCATCGCCACGAGTCCGCCGAGCATGTCGTAATGCCAGTAGCGCGGATACTTCGGCCGCGTCCAATGCGGAGATATCAGCTTCCCGTCGGTGCGGCTTTTGAACAACCGGCGGCATAGAAAAACCTCCGACGCCTTCACCGCCGCTGCACGCGCAGCGTCGTCCTTCGCGCGTTCGGCATGCACCGCGAGCCCGAGCATCGGCAGCAAGGATTCGTTGAACGATGAGATATGCGCGGACGGCTTGCGGTCGCAGTTCCATCCGCCATCCGGCCATTGCCAATGCATCAAGCGCTCGGCCAGCCCGTCGCTCCGTTTGTCCGCAAGGCCGAGCCTTGTGATCGAATAGAGCGCGTTGCCCTGCTGCGACCCGCATCGGCGATAGCGCCCCTGGATTATCGGAACGCCTTCGGCGCTGCGATGTTTCGGCACCGCGCTCTTCGATTCGAACTCCATGTAGAAGGAGCTATCCAGCCAACGATCGAGGACCTGCTCACGCATCGGGAGCAGCGATTCATCCCCCGCCGGATAGCCAATCTCCGCGAGCATTGCCAGCGTCCAATGCGCACCGCGCCACGAGGCGTACACATGCGCCTCGCGAACGAACCGCGTGTCCCGTTCGGCAATCAACGCTCGCGCGCGCGGCGACGTCCTGATTTCCTCGCGCAGCTCCCGAACTTTACGGGCCTCAGGATCTTCCCCGACGACGCGAGTCATGACCTTCCATCGAACCGAAGGCTCGTCGCTCTTCAGCAGCTTATCGATGAGAGTAGTTCGATCCCGTTTCATGACCGCCCGGCGCATTCTGACAATTCCGAATTAACTCGATCAAACGCTGC
>DATNLS010000225.1:0-4488 GCA_035602775.1 Candidatus Acidiferrales bacterium
TTGATGGCGATGCTGATGCGCCTCGAGCTGGGATGGCCCGAGAGTCAGTGGAGCTTCCTGCGCTTCTTTCCCGACACCCTGGCGCAGGACAGCGCCATCACCCCCAACACCTACAACTCGATGTTCACCATGCACGCCACCATCATGATTTTCTTCGTGGTGATGCCGATCCTGGTCGGGACCTTCGGCAATCTGCTGGTGCCGCTGATGATCGGCGCGCGCGACATGGCCTTCCCGATCCTCAACATGCTCTCGTTCTGGGTCAGCGGCGTCGCCGCGGTAATCATGCTCTCGTCGTTCTTTGTCACGGGGGGCGCCGCAGCCGCCGGATGGACTTCATATGCGCCCTTGAGCGCGGTGCCGAACTATACCGGCGTCGATTGGGGTCAGGATTTATGGTGCATCAGCCTCATCGTGCTGGGCGCCGGCTCGCTGATGGGATCGATCAACTACATCACGACCATCATCAACATGCGGACCAAAGGGATGACGTTTTTCCGCCTCCCGCTGGTGATCTGGTCGCTGTTCATCACCGCGATTCTGTTGCTGCTGGCGCTGCCCGTCCTCACCACCGCGCTGGCGCTGTTGCTGTTCGATCGCATGGCGGGCACACATTTCTTCCTGCCCTCGGGCGGCGGCGAGCCGCTGCTCTGGCAGCATCTGTTCTGGTTCTTCGGGCATCCCGAGGTCTACATTATGATCTTGCCCGCGATGGGGATCTCGTCGGAGATCATCTCGGTCTTTTCGCGCAAGCCGATTTTCGGCTACCGCGCGATGGCATATGCGATGATCGCGATCGCGTTCCTGTCGTGGGTCGTCTGGGGCCATCACATGTTCCAGTCGGGGATGGATCCGGCGCTTGGCAGCAGTTTCATGATCACGACGATGATCATCGGAGTGCCGTCGGCGATTAAGACCTTCAACTGGCTCGGCACGCTCTACAAGGGCAACATCCACTACACAACGGCGATGATGAACGCGCTGGCGTTCGTCGCGATGTTCGTGATCGGCGGACTATCGGGAATCTGGATGGCGTCCACGCCGGTGGATATGTACATCCACGATACTTACTTCATCGTCGCGCATATTCACTACGTACTATTCGGCGGTAGCTTGTTCGGGATCTTCGCGGGAGTTACCTATTGGTATCCGAAGATGTTCGGGCACATGATGAGCGAGAAGCTCGGTAAGGTCCACTTCTGGATCACGTTCGTGGCGTTCAACTGCACCTTCTTCCCGATGCACATCCTGGGGATGGCGGGGCACATGCGCCGGATTTACAATCCGCAGCAGTATGATTTCCTCAAGCCGATAATTCCAATCAACGAATTTATTTCGATCAGCGCGTTCGTTCTCGGAGCCGCACAGTTCCTGTTTCTCGCGAACATAATCTACAGCTATTACCGGGGCGAGAAGGCTACCGAGAATCCGTGGCACGCGAATACTCTGGAGTGGACGACACCGTCGCCGCCGCCGCACGGCAACTGGCCGGGCCCGGTGCCGATCGTCTACCGTGGACCGTACGAGTACAGCTCGCCCGAGGTTGCAGAGGATTACCTGCCGCAATCGCAGTTGGTCGAGCACTCGACGGCCGCGGCGGATTAGTCAGTCGAATAGCGATTTATGAATCAGTCGCCAACTGAGGTTGAGAAGGCGCGCGGACTGCATCGCTTTGCGGTGCTGACCGCGGGCGCCACCTTTTGCCTCATCTTCGTCGGCGGGTTGGTCACCTCGACCGGTTCCGCGCTCGCCGTTCCGGACTGGCCGCTGGCGTTCGGCAAACTGATCCCGGCGTGGCAGGGCGGCATCCGTTTCGAATATGGCCATCGCCTGGCTGCTGGAACCGTCGTCATTCTGACGCTCGTGCTGATGACGTGGGCGTGGCGCGCGGAGCCTCGGCGATGGGTCCGCCGGCTGGTCGTGATCGCTTTCGGATTGATTATCGTGCAGGCGGTTCTCGGCGGAATCACAGTGCTGTTCGAATTGCCGCTAGCGATCGCGGTTACGCACGCCGCCACGGCGCAGGCGCTGTTTTGCCTGATGGTGTCGATCGCCATCTTCACCAATCCGCGCTGGGAAACGACGCCGCACGTGGACGAGCCACCGTCGCGAATCCCGCTGACAACGCTGGCCGTCGCGACCACCGCTATCATCTATATGCAGATCCTCGTCGGCGCGCTGATGCGGCACATGAGCGCCGGGCTCGTGATACCGGATTTCCCGCTTTCGTTCGGCTACGTGATACCGCCGTACTGGAACGAGTACATCGCGGTTAATTTTGCGCATCGATGCGGCGCGGTCGTCGTCACGGCGATGGTTCTGTGGACGGTCGCGCGCGTATTGCGGACGCATCGCGAGGTCGCAGCGCTGCGGCGTCCAGCGCTCGGGCTGTTCATTCTGCTGGTCGCGCAGATTTGCCTCGGAGCGATCACTATCTGGAGCGGGCGAGCGGTCATCCCGACGACCAGCCATGTCGCAGTCGGCGCCGCGGTCCTCGCGACCAGCCTGACGCTGACGCTTCGCGCATATCGCATTCTCGGAGTGCCGAATCGCGCGCACATGAGCGAGTCGCATGCAGGTTCGCGCGTGATCGAAAGGCAGGTGACCGCGTGAGCGCCAAGGCCGCGATTGCCGACTCCGCACTGACGCTGCCGCGCGGCCACGTGAGCGATTATTTCGAGCTGACCAAGCCGCGTGTGGTGCTGATGGTGCTGGTCACGACGCTGGCAGGCTTTTATCTCGGCGGACGCGCGGGCTTCGACGTTGCGCTCGCGCTGAATTTGCTGGCCGGTACGGCGCTGTCGGCGGGCGGGACGCTCGCGCTCAATCAGTACGTCGAACGCGATACCGACGCGATGATGGAACGCACGCGCAATCGCCCGCTGCCCGACTCGAGGATGCGTCCGTCGGAAGCGCTGGTGTTCGGCGTTGTCGCGACCGTCGCGGGCCTGGTTTATCTGTTGCTCGCGACCAATCTGGCGTGCGCCGCGGTGACCGCCGCTATCGCGATTGTTTATCTTGGCGTGTACACGCCGCTGAAGCGCTACACCTGGATGTGCAACATCGTCGGCGCGATTCCGGGTGCGCTCCCGCCGGTCGCGGGATGGGCGGCGGCGCGCGGCGGACTCAGTTGGGAGCCGATTATCCTGTTCGCGATCATGTTCCTGTGGCAGTTGCCGCACACGATGGCAGTCGCGCGGCTTTATCGCACCGACTACGAACGCGCCGGTATCCACCTGCTCCCGCAAGACAATACGCGCGGCGGCAATGCGTCGAATCTGATCGTCATCGCGGGGAGTTTCGGGCTTATCGCCGTGGGGATCATCCCGACCATGCTTGGCTTCGCTGGAATTCCCTATACGGTAGTCGGAGTGGCGATGGGCGTCTGGATGCTGGCGTTTGGCGTCACGATGGTGCGTTCGCCCGGAAATTCGAAGGCGGCGCGGCGCCTGCTCCTCGCCTCATTAGTCTACTTGCCGATCGTGTTGTTAGTACTCGTGCTGGATCGCGTGTGAGTATTGAAGTGCCTACTCTGGTGACGCGCGAAGAGCGCAAAGATGAAATCTGGCGGACGCTGAAGATACTAATCGGCGTGATGGTCCTGTTAGTTACGATCTCAGTCGTGACGATTATCGTGAAGCATCATTGACATGGCGCTTGGTATGACAGCATCGACTGCGAAAGTTCGCCCGCTGATTGCGCCGGCTCGCCGCGGCCGCGCGTCCGAATCGGGCGCAGGCGGCGATCAGGTCGAGCGTCCCTTCATCAGCAGTGCGATGCTCGCGGTCATGATGGTCATCGCGTCGGAGATGATGCTGTTCAGCGGTCTGATCGGCACCTTCCTGGTCTACCGCATGCAGTCCGCCTTCTGGCCGCCGCCGGCCCTTCCGCGCCTGCCCATCGCAGTCACCTGGGTGAACACCTTCGTGCTGTTGTCGAGCGCGGTCACGATGACGCTTGCGCTGCGCGCGGTGCATCAGAGCCGCCAGCGTCTGACTCGCCGCTATTTGATCGCGACGCTCGCACTCGGCATGACGTTTCTCGCCGTGCAGGGCAGCGAATGGGTTCGGTTGGTAGCGCACGGCCTCAAGCTTTCGAGCGGCATGTACGGCGGCACTTTCTATCTGTTGATCGGCTGCCACGGCGCGCACGTGACGGCCGGCGTCATCTGGCTTGCTGGCGTCGTGTGGTTTGCGCTGGCTGGCCGGTACAACGCGCGCAACGCCCACGCGATTGAGCTGTGCGCCGTGTACTGGTATTTCGTTTGCGCAGTCTGGCCGCTCCTGTTCGGACTGGTATATCTGATGTAGTTTTCGCAGTGGTGGAAATGAGGCGATGAAGAAAATGAAAAGCGCAAAGTTCAATGCTATCGCGATCGCGACGATGATGGCGGGCGCGGCTGTCGCCGCAACTCCGCGGATCGCGAATGCGTGCGCGACATGCGGGCTGTCGGAAGGCGACGCCGCATTCCATGCGTACAAGGCCAGC
>DATNLS010000215.1:0-7437 GCA_035602775.1 Candidatus Acidiferrales bacterium
AATCGGGCGTAGATTGCCGTTGGACGCGCTGGTCGATGGCGCCGCCAGCTTCAGGTCGGCGACCTTGTCGCGCAGTTCACGCACTACTCGCTCCGCCACCTTCGGACCGACGCCGGGCACCGCGTCGATTCGCTCGATATCGCCCCGGCCGATTGCTGCGACCAGTTCTTCCGGCGCGAGCACTGAGAGGATCGCGAGCGCGAGTTTCGGGCCGACGTGCTGGACGCTCATCAGCAGATCGAAGGCGCGCTTTTCGGTCGCGCTGGAAAATCCGTAGAGCGTGAGCGCGTCCTCGCGCACGACCTGGCGAATCTCGAGCGCCACGCGTTCGCCCAGTTGCGGCAACCGATAGTAGGTGCTGAGCGGGATCAAGACTTCGTAGCCGACGCCGCCGGTCTCGACGACGATGCGGCCCGCGTCGCGCACGACGATCGCGCCTGACAGCGAGGCGATCATTGCGGCACCATCCGCGGCTTGATCCGACGAGGTGCGGTCGGAGGGCGAATGCGCTCGATCGCCTCGACCAGGTTGGGAATGCGGCCGCGGCCGAGATGGCAGAGCGCGATCGCGAGCGCGTCGGCGGCGTCGTCGGCGAGCTCGATCGCGGGATCGAGTTTGAGCGTTTTGCGCACCATGTACTTCACCTGCGCCTTGTCGGCGTGTCCGTGGCCGGCAACGCAGAGCTTAACTTCGTTGGGCGGATATTCGTACATCGCGAGGCCGCGCTCGGCCGCCGCCAGCATCGCCATCGCGCGCGCCTCGCCGAGGCGAAACGCACTCTGCACGTTGGCGGCGACGAAATGACGTTCGAGGCTCAGCGCGCTAGGTGAGAACTGATCGATGATGGCGAGAAGATTTTCGTGGATGCGATGCAAGCGCGCGGGACCCGGCGCGAGCGACGCGCATCGAATCGTGCCCGCCGTCACGTAGCGCGTGCCGGGGCCTTCGACCACGCCGTAACCGCATACCGCACTCCCGGGATCCACCCCGAGTATCCGCATACCCCACCTCCGCAGCAGCCCCCGCGCGGCTAGGCCGCTGAGAACTGTGCCATCTCTTCGTCGCTGATGTCGAAGTTGGCGGCGACGTTCTGCACGTCGTCGTGATCTTCGAGTTCTTCCATCAGCTTGAGCACCTGCTCGGCCGCATGGCCGGAGACCGCGACCGTATTTTCCGGAATCCGCGTTTGTTCCGAGTGCGCGATCGCGAGGCCGGCCTTTTCGAGCGCGTCGCGCACCGCGTTGAGCTTGTCGGGCGAGGTGAGGACCTGGAACGTTTCGCCGTCGCTGGTCACGTCGTCGGCGCCGGCGTCGAGCGCGAGTTCGAGCAGCTTGTCCTCGTCGATGGCGGATTTTTCAATTCCAATTACCCCGCGCTTTTTGAACATCCAGCCGACGCATCCGACTTCGCCGAGGTTGCCGCCGCGGCGGGAGAAGACGAAGCGCAGCTCCGCGACGGTGCGATTGCGATTGTCCGACAGCACGTCGACCATGATCGCGACGCCACCGGGGCCGTAGCCTTCGTAGGTGATTTCCTCGAGCGACGCGCCCGCGATTTCGCCGGTGCCCTTCTTGATCGCGCGATCGATGTTGTCATTGGGCATCGACTGTTTCTTGGCGACCGTGACCGCCGTGCGCAGGCGCGGATTGGAATTGATGTCGCCGCCGCCGAGCCGCGCCGCGATCGTGATCTCCTTGATCATCTTGGTGAAAACGCGGCCGCGCTTGGAGTCGGTGATCGCCTTCTTATGCTTGATCGAACTCCATTTCGAATGACCCGACATGGCAAATACCTTCCGCGGGGCCACCTTGGCGGGCGGGTCCCGAACGACGCCGAGATTATCATAAAGTTTCGCGAAAGGGGGAATGCCAAATTTCTAAGGACGCCCCGTCAGACCGAATTCGCCTTCACGTGGGGGAGGAGCTAGTCACATCGTCGAGCGCGCCGGCGAGGTCGGGATGCTCGAAGACGTAACCGCTATTCTCGGCCACCCTCGGAAGGACCCGCGCTGATGCCGTCAGGATGTCGCTCACCTCTCCAAGCGCGAGGCGAAGTGCTATTCGCGGCATCGGGAGCAAGGCCGGCCGATGGACTGCATGAGCGAGCGCATTCGTAAAATCGAGGTTGGTGACGGGGTGTGGCGAGACTGCGTTCATCGGCCCGCGGATAGTGTCGTTGCGACTCGCATGCAGCAAGAGTCCAACCATGTCGTTGATATGGACCCACGGCATCCACTGGCGGCCGCTGCCAAGCCGTCCGCCAATTCCCATCCGAAAGGGAGTTAGCATCGTCGCAAGTGCTCCGCCGCCGGGAGCGAGAACGATTCCAACGCGCACGCAGACCACGCGGATGCCAAGCTGATCGGCCGCCATCGCTTCGCGTTCCCAATCCACACAAACTTGGGCGATAAAATCATGGCCTGGCGTTGAAGTTTCATCCAGCTCTTCGTCACCTCGATCGCCGTAATATCCGACTGCGGACGCGGACACGATCACCTTTGGCCGGGTCGTTAGCGCCGCGAGCGCGCTGACAAGGTTGTGAGTGCCTACGACACGGCTGTCGCGGATGCGGCGTTTCTTCTCGTCAGTCCATCGCCCCTCAAATATCGGCTCGCCCGCAAGATTGAAGACGACGTCGACGCCGCGCAGCGCATCGGCCGGCGCAGGGCCGCTTTCCGGATTCCAGGCGTGCGCTTCAATGTTGCCGAGGCGACGCCGGGCTTCGTCCGGGTCGCGACTGAGGACGACCGGGTTCTCGAGCTTCGCGAGCAGATGCTTTCCGATGAGGCCGGTGGCGCCGGTGACGAGTGCTCGCATACGGAGATCCTACTCTCTTATCTGTCACGTGTTCGCAACTATCGAAAGCTCTCAATTCGGGGCGCATCTGTTATCATGCTGTCGCGGGCGATTGGCATGTTTCGGGTGAGGCTCTCAATATTCGGGGTTGTCGCGGCGCTGTTCGCGGTCGGATGCCTTTATCCGCCGGTCACGCAGCCGCCGCCTGACGAAAAGCAGGAAGTGGTGATTCCGCTGCCGTACGATCTCGCGTGGGATGCGGTCAACGCGGTCATCACCAAAAATTCGTTCCACGTGCAGGCGCAGGACATGACCAACGGGATCATCGAAGCGGCCGGTCCGCTCTTCACCCTGCAAGACGCCGACTGCGGAAAGATAAAAGGCGTCGCGGGCTCTTACGCGGCCGACCCGGAGCCGGACTCATCGTCGGTGTACAACTTCCTCGTGCGGCCGCGCGGTCCGGAGGCGACTCTGGTGGAGGTGCGCGCGACGTTCAACTCGTCGGTCAAGGTGCCGTTGCATCCGGCGACTGACGTCGATTGCGTATCGCACGGAATCCAGGAATCGAATCTGCTCCGCGAGGTTCTGGTCGCGGCGAAGGAGACGCATCGCCCGGTCTTCGCCAAACAGAGTGCTCCGCCGCAGCAGGCTGCCGCTTCGGCGAATGCGCAATCGTCGGGCCTGGCACACAGACCGCCCTCCTCGATCGAGAAAGAGGCCGGACAATCCAACACGCCGAATTCGATGCAACAACCCGACAGGGCATACTCGATGCACGGATATTCGCTCGACGGGAATTTCCAGCTGCCGGCGCCGTCGCCGCGGTAGGTCCAATACTCGCGGGCTTGACATTTTTTTCGTCCGGGATGAAACCGGGGCCATCATCACCGCGCTCTGGAGGCCATGCCATGAAAGGTCGCATCGCGTTCATCCCCACGGCTCACAAGATTGAGTTCCACGAATACGAGGTGCCCGCGCCCGCCGCAGGCGGGATTATCGCGGCGGTCTCGCAGACCAACGTATGCGGTTCCGAAGTGCATATGTGGAAGGGCGAGTTCGGGCGGCGCGGCGTGATGCCGGGGCATGAGATGGCTGGGCGCATCGAGGCGCTCGGCGCGGGCGTGAAGACCGATTGGGCGGGCGTGCCGGTCAAGGAAGGCGATCGGATCGCGCCCGTTTACTACACGGTGTGCAATCGATGCGTGAACTGCGTCAGCGGAAACCATGCGGCGTGCACGTCCAAGGTCGTCGGCGCGCGGCATCCTGATGAGCCGCCGCATTTCACGGCCACCTTCGCGACGCACTACGTCGTCAAGCCCGATCAGCACTTTTATCGCGTGCCGGACAACGTGCCCGACCTCGTCGCCTCGTCGGCGAATTGTGCGATGTCGCAGGTCTTCTGGAGTCTTGATCGCGCGCGGCTCGCTTACGGCGAGACGCTGGTCGTGCTCGGCGCGGGAGGACTCGGGCTGCATGCGATGGCGATTGCGAAGGCTCGCGGCGCTCACGTAATTGCGGTTGACGGCGTGGATACCCGGTTGCGCGAGGCGCGCCGATTCGGCGCCGACGAGACGGTCGATATGCGCGACTACGCCGACGCCGACGCACGCGACAAGCGGGTGCGCGCGGTGTGCAACGGATGGCCCGACGTGGTGCTAGAGGTAGCCGGTGTTCCCGAGGCGTTCAGCGAGGCGCTCAAGATGGTGCGCGCCGGCGGCCGCGTGATCGAGGTAGGCAACATCTCGTCAGGCTTGACGGTGCAACTCCCGCCGTCAACGATCACATTCAAGTCTCTGGAAATAATCGGCGTAGCGACCTATCCGCCTCACTATCTTAAGAAGTCGCTCGACTTCCTGGCCGCAAACATCGATCGCCTTCCCTATCGCGAAATGTGCGACGCAACCTTCCCGTTGTCACGCGCGGCGGAAGCGCTCGACAAGAGCGAGCGTCGCGAAGTCACCCGCGCGGGACTGCTGCCTGAGCGGGATTAGCGGCGGGCGTCTCCTGCACTTTGTTGGCTTGTACGTCGGGTTTTACTTTCGCCTCGAAACCGTTCATAGCAGCCAATAAGCTAGTGAGTATAGTCTGCGACGAAAACCCTGCTACAAAGGCGACGGTTATGGTGGCGGTTTGGCCGGTAGGGCCAAAGAACGCGTACGCAATGGTCGCAAGAAAGGGCGCCGATACAAATTGCAGCACCTGAATCGTAAGGCCTTTACGTACTTGGGGAGGCGATAGCGACCCTTCGGCTAGTTGGGCCTGAAAGTCCGGGATTTTCTGAGTCATACTAATAGAAGCACCAAAAAGAGCCACTAGTATGAAATAGAATGGAACCGTGATGCCGCCCGAAACCATCGCCATTGGGAATGAATTTCCTAGGCTGCTCTGATTGGCGTAGGTATACCACGGTTGCGACAATTTGGAGGGCTTCGAATCCGACCCAATTCTAACGGGACTAGCGGCGGGCATAGGACTCACCATCGCTTTAGGTGTCCTAGACCCCCCGGCGCCTTTGCTGACGGCACCGCCTCCAGGCGTAATGCTCCCACCTGACACAGGCACCCTCTCGCCCAAGGGTTTTTCAGCGTCTGAAGCGCCTGCCGTAGGCGGATCGGTCGTTGTGCTTGAGAAGGGAATCGACCCGTCGGTCGTCGTGGTCGTGAGGGGAACACCTCCCGCGTCCAAAGTCGCGTCGGTATTTACCACAATCAAAGGAGTGGGTGCCCATACATAACCGCCGATATTTACGAGCCACTCATTCTTTGGTGGGCCGGGCTGCTGACAAATCAATTCCCAGAGTACATGCTCTGGATTCTGATCTGCAACGCAACCTATCACGAAAGCCAGCGGACTACTAAACATATTGCTATAGATACTGTTAACAATACCTGTGGGCAAAACAAGTAATATTACAAATGGTGAGAGTAGTAAGACAAAGGCGGTGAACATGAATATGTAGCAGAATTGCACCATCTTATCTAAAGCTTTGGTCGTCGATTCGTTTATCGTCGTGGCTAAATCGACATTGAACACTCTGATGAAATAAACAAAGAGAGCAACAGGGATAGCTACAGCAGAAAGCGCTGTGACGAAAAAGACGATTGAACTCAGTCCCGCCAGTGGCACGGACGGCGGAGCTGCTGGTGTGGCCGTCGCACTCGGAGCAGTCGCTGCACTGGCGATCGTGTCGCAAGCAATGAGGAGTAAAGTCCAACACGGGACAGACAGCACGTGGAAAGTCGAGCGATATCGGTTTCTTGCACTCATGCTATTGAGCAATGCCAAAGAAGATGCCGGTTGCGAATCCGCAGCTGCACTGACTGCCCCTTAGAAGGAATAGACTTGGTGCAAGTTGACAGCTTCCTGCAGCGGTAGCGCAGATTGCGGCGCGAGCCTGCTGAGCGGGAACTTGATAGGGTACATAAGGCCCTCGCTGATATTCATAGGCAGGTTGAGGAGGAGGATAATATTGGGGGTAAGGTTGAGGATAATACTGGACTCTCAGTAGGGATCGGGAGTCAAATGAAGCAGTCTCTCTGCGGAAGATCGCCGTTGTTCGGAAATTCGCACTAAACTGAGGAATTTCGGTCGATGTGCGATCGCAAAAGAGAAAAGCTTGAGAGTATGAACGACCGTTCGGCGCAACGACTAGAAGAAACATGAGGGTCAGCCATACTTTTCTGCAGCCTAACATCGAGTCACGTCCAACGTGGGGCATATCCGCTTAAGACGACAATTTTACTTTGGATACAGTTACGGAAGGTCAATTTCCCCCTCTGGTTTTTCCTTAGGAAATTGCCGCGTGTAAGTCAAGACGTGCTGAACGCCACCACGCGAGTAAAGCGTTGTTTAATGTTAACTGGTTGTGTGATTCCAGCTCAATTACCGTGGTCACTCATCAAAGCTCGACGTGAATACTGCGAGAGTTGCCTGCCTTAGGCGTGACGGAGTCATAGCGAAGTAGCGAACTACCTACCTCGCCGGCATCGCTCAGTCGCAAAGTGGCTATCGTCACCGGCTCTTCTCGCGGAATTGGACGCGCGATCGTCGAACGATTTGCGCAAGACGGCGCCGCAGTTGTGGTCAACTACGCCCGCGGCAAGGGCGAGGCCAGCGAGGTCGTCGCCGGTATCTAGGCGAAGGGCGGTAAGACCGTCACAATTCAAGCGGACACCTGTGCGGTCGCCGACATCCGTCGCCTCTTTCGCGAGACAATCGCGAAGCTTGGCCACGTGGACATCGTCGTGAACAACGCTGGGCGCCGTCCCAGCTGTGGGTCCAATACCGATCGCTGAGACAATTGAGGATGTCTTCGACGCCGCCTTTGCGCTCTTCGGCCGCGGCCCATTTTTTGTCATGCAGGAAGCCGCACGCGTGCTCCCCGATGGCGGCAGAATTGTCAATATCTCCACTGCGGCAACTACGATGCTTCCCCATTTACCTCGATATACGTCGGCAGCAAGGCCGCGCTTGAGGCATTCTCGGAGTCCTTGCCGCTGAACTCGCGCCGCGCCGAATTACGGTCAACTGCGTTTTGCCGGGTGTGGTGGAAACTAAGATGCTTCACGACCTGCCCAAAGAAGTCCAGGACGCGTATGTGCAGCGCTCACCGCTAGGCACTGGCGAGCCGCGCGACATTGCC
>DATNLS010000256.1:0-2146 GCA_035602775.1 Candidatus Acidiferrales bacterium
ACTACGGTGAGGCGGGCTGCGACGAAGGCAATGACGCGATCGCCTCGGGCATCGACGTCGCGCTATCCCAGGAGAGATGTCCTTACAAGATTTGCCTTGCCGACTCTGCTCCCGATTCTCCTGCTTGCACAGATACCATCATCGATTACCCGTTCGACTATTTCATCGCCCCATTCGTCGATCATGTCGTCAACCACGAGAGCTATGGAACGTTCTATGGGCTGAATCCAACCAACGTGGGACCGGGCACGGTTTCCGCCCGGATTGTCCTGCTCTCGACGCCTCCCGACGGTTGCGGTACCTGGGAACTGAATGTCGAGGCAACCGGGCTCGACCTGTATTCGATCAGGTACAATCCCATGTCGATCTGGTTAAACGATGCGGACGACTCGGGTCCATTTTGCTTCAACATCGATAACGCAATAATCGGTGGCCCGATCTCAAGCCCGGCGCCGGTCGTTCGTCGGGGCGTCCGGCGCTAGGAGACCTTTGCATAACCGCTTTGCCCGCTCATGCGGTAGATCCGAATCCCCCAACCCACTTCTAACAGGGACGAAGTCCCGCATCTTATTCTGATCACTGGGTGCAGGGGTCACCCCTGCCCAAGGAGGTGTGGAACCCACGGCGGGTTCCACGTTCAATTCCTCCGCGTCCGCGCGCCTCCATGTTCCCTCTTCAGCCAGGTTGCATCTTCTGGCACCCCGCTGATATTCCCCGTCCGACCGTCGTCTTGAAGAGTTGTTTCCTGGATGTTTATCGAGCGAAAGACCATCGGCGCCGCAATCGCAATCGTATTGCTGATGCTCGTCGCGCCGCGATCGTTCGCCGCGGGAGCACTTCGAGCTGACTCAGGCGGACCCGAAAACCCCAGTAGCCCGCAGGTCGCGCTCGATGCGATGGCGCAGCAGAAGTTCGGCGCCTCGATCAGCGCCGCGGAACGAAAACTTCTGCACGCGGCACCGCTGCGCGACGTGCCGTGGTTTGGGCCCAGCGATGATGCCGACAACACCGTCAACGATCCCGCCCACGGCGACAAGTGGGGTGCCGATCGTACCGTCCGGGCCGAAGTTATTGCCTGGCTCCTCAGCGACCCGCAGCCCTCGCAATACATTCATCCCAGTGGACTCGCACTGGCTGGCGCCAGGATTACCAGCAATCTCGATCTCTCCTACGCCACCGTCAACAAGCCGCTGACGCTCTTCCGCTGCTACGCCCCCGATGGCATCAACCTGCTGTCCGCCCATCTGCAGGACATCACCGTGCGGCGCTCGCGCGTCGGCGAGGTGTTTGGCAACCAGGCGAACATCCACGGCGACGCGTCGTTTCTGATCGGCGACTTCGGCCCAGTCAGCCTGCTGCGTGCGCGGATCGACGGGTCGCTCGACTTGACCGGCGCGCGCATCCTCGACACCGACGGGGACTCGGTCAACCTGGTCGAGGCGAATGTCGGTGGCGACGTGCTGTTTCATGACGGCTTCACCACCGACGGCATCGTGTATGCGCGGCTGGCGAGAATTGGACACGACCTCAGCTTTCACGGCGTCGAGTTCAAGGGTGGTGGAGAATTCGATGCCGAGCGCGCCGCGATCGAGGGCACCTTCTACTGGGTCGACGTGCAGCACACGCTGCAGACCGTGCTCGACCTCGAGGACGCGCGCGCCGGCTCAATCTGGGACGATGAGGCGAGTTGGCCCGCGCCCGGCAATCTGAATCTCAACGGCTTCGTCTACGGCGACATCGCCGGCGGTCCCAGTGACGGGCCGTCGCGCCTGCGATGGCTCGCGTTGCAGCCGCCGGAATATCATCCGCAGCCGTATCGGCAGTTGGCGAAGGTCCTGAGCGAGATGGGGCGCGACGACGGCGCGACTCAAGTGCGTATCGCCAAGGAAATCGCGCAGCGCCGCTTCGGTCATGAGAGCTTCCCGCAGCGGGCGTGGAGCCTGATGATGCAATACACAATCGGCTTCGGCTACGAGCCGCTGCGAGCGCTGTGGTGGATCGCTGGGTTCGTCGGCCTCGGCACGCTTTTGTTCGGCTGGGGCTACCGGATGCGGATCATCACGCCGACCGAAGAAACTGCCTACCGCGAGTTCGTCGCCAACGGAGAAGCGCCGCCGCACTATCCGCTATTTAATCCGCTGGTCTA
>DATNLS010000266.1:0-7494 GCA_035602775.1 Candidatus Acidiferrales bacterium
TCCGCGCGGCGGGCCGGTCGAGTCGAGCATCCACTGGATGTACGGCGGCGAGCCGCGATCGGCGTTCAACGCGAGGACCTCGGGGACCTCGTAGGTATGCAGCTCGCGAACGCGGGTCTCGACCTTCATATAAAGCAGCGCGCGGGTCTTGATGATCAGCAGGTACTCGCGATCGTCTTCGACGCCGTCGCGCCATCGGTAGATCGAGCGCACCGGCCCGACGATATTGACGCAGGCCGCCAGCCGCTCGCCGACCAGTGCGCGCGCGATCGCGACCGCCTGATCCTCACTGCCGGTGGTCACGAATATGACCCGCATTTTATGTGGAGTTCGCGCCGGCATTTCAGCTCTGTGCCTCGCGCGCGAGACGCTTACGCAACTCGGCGGGAGTGCATCGATACTTGAACGCCTTGCGATCGTTCACAAACAGCACGGGCACTTCGGTTCCGAAGCGGGCCTCGAGGCCGGGGTCGCCATCGATCTCGATGCGCTGGATGCGCGCGTCGAATTTCGGCAACTCGGCGGCGAGCGTCTCTTCCATTTCGCGGCACAACTCGCAGTCGTTTCGGGTGTACAGAAGCAGATCGATCACCGGGGTACTTTAGCGATCGTGGCGCAGGACTCCAAGCCGCTGGAGGACGGACTCCGTCGCGGGACATGGCGACGAGACCGCGCGGCGACGCATTCGCGCCAGCATCCGCAGATGGGCGGCGAGCAGCATCACGTCGGCCCATCGATCGACGTCGTACCAGGCGGGGCCGAGCGCGTACGGAATGCCGGCGCGTTTGAGACGCTTGACGGTTGAAGCGAACACGCTGCTGGTGCCCCATCTGATCGCGGTGAAAATCGGGGGCAAAGCGCCGCGGACGCCGACCGCGTAGTAGCCGCCGTCGAGGCTCGGCGCAATCACGACGCGAGTGCGGCGAAGCGCGCCGAGGTTCGCGTCGAGCAGCGCGGCTGGTAGCGAGGGCGTGTCGGTACCGATCAACATCGCGCCACTGGATGAAAACAGTTCGAGCGCGCGCGCCATCCGGCGGCCGAGCGACCCGCCGCCCTGATCGATCAGTTCGGCGTTGTAACGCCGGGCCAGGCGTTGGAAATATTTGCTGCGCTCAATCCCGCCGACTGCGCTGGCCGCGATAACGATGCGAGCGGGACGGACTGACGCTGCTTTGGCGAGCGCGTCGCGAATGAAAGCGTCGGACAGGGCGGCCGCGGCTGCGGGGCTCATCGAGCCGAGCAGCCGGGTCTTGACCTGGTACTCGATGGGTTCGCGGCAAAATACGATCAGCGCGGGCCGCGGCTGTTTCGCCCGGCTCACTTGATCGTGTTGGGACGAATGATGTTGATCGGCATGCCGAGGGTCTTCTTGATGAAGTTCGTCACCGAGGAGAGCGGCTTCGGTACAATCGACGGGTCGCTCACGGGGCCTTTGACATGAAAGTACGCAGCGACCATCTTGCCGGTGCCCGAGCCGATACGTTCGCCGATCAATGGAATGTGGTTCAACACCCAGTCCACGGTGTCGAACGGAAACATGCCGACCTCCATATCGAGCATGTCGGCGCCGAACTGGACGGAGCCGCTCGCGGTGATATCCATCACCGGACCCTTCAGCACGAAGTTGTCGGTGTAGAAGAGACCACCCTTGCCTTTGAAATCGGTGAAGATCGTTTTGAATGGAACGCCGGCGACGCGCGGATCCGGAATCTGAGCGCTCAGCCAGTTCTTGATATCGATAAAACTGAGCAGGCGCGAGAGCAGGGTAAACTTGTTGAGCGTGCCGTCGCGCACGGTGATCGTCATGTCCCCGGCGAGCGTCTCGAAGAAGTTGGTGTCGGTGTTGCCCCACAGATCGGCGGCGAGAAAGAGGTGGCCCAGCAACGGCGACTGCTTGTTCTTGCCGCTGAGCAAGAAGAGCGGCGCGGGATCCATGTCGGTGGCGCTGGCCATGATGTGAATCCAGTTGTCGGGCGCGCGGCCGACGAGTTCAAGCTTCATCTTTCCGCGATAGGCGGTGGCGCTCATGTTATAAATGCGCCAGTCGCCGATCGGACTGCGGGTAAAATCGGTCTTGAGGTCGGTCATCTGAAAACTGGCGAGATTTCCGGCGCGCGCCTCGATGTGTCCGCTGCAAGGAACCGGGAAATGGATCGGAGGCGTGGCCGGCGACCACGGCATCCGCACAAAGTTCATCACCTCGAGATCGAGTTTCTGGACGGTAGCGTCGATGCGAATCGAGGGATGCGAATAGTCGGCAACGGTGACGCGGAAATTGATGGCCTGGTCCTCGAGCTTCGATCCCGGCATCGCGAGGACGACCTCCTTGTGATGCATCGTGAGGGTCGCGCCCTGAACCAGGATCGGCGACCGCAGGAAATTGAATTTCACATCGCCCTTGTCGAGCGTCAGCTTGCCCTCGGGCGTCATGCTGGTGGGATTTTTCGGATCGCTGTTGATAACGACTTTGCCGCCAATCGGGCCGCTCACCCTGAAGTCGGACGGATCGACCAGCAGCGACAGCCACGTTTCCGAAGGAAATTTGTGGAGCCCGAGCGTCACATCGCGCAGAAGGAATCCCTGCTTCAGGAAACTCACGGTGCCGTCCAGGGTCGCATCGCCGCCGGTCGCCGCCAGCATCACGTGATCGAACCTGACTGAATCCGGATTGATGGTGATAGTGCCGCGCGAAACTCGGAGCGGTCCCGGCGATCCCTTGATGGTGACGACGGTGCCGATGGCGTCCGCGCGCACCTGGTAGACTTTGGGTGGAACCAGGGTTTTGACGCTCAACTTTCCCGACGCGGTCGCAACCAGCGCGACGCGTCCGCTCAGGTGCTGGAGACGATCGCGTTGCTGCAGTTGGTACAACTCGAGCGACTGCGCGATGGCGGGATAGAGCTCGTCGAGGTCGGCGTCGATGCCGACGCTGGATTTGTAATCGGCGCCCTCGACGCCTTTGGCGAGATTGGCGCTGGCGATCAGGTCGTGGACGTTGGAGTTGCCGAATTTCGCGGTGCCTTGTGATATGGTCAGCAACCCTTTCGAGTAGGCGAGCTGCGCGCTGAGACCCTGGACCGGCGGCAGTTTCGTTTCCGCCGGAATTGTGAACCCGACGTTCTCGATGGTGCCGCTCACCACCAGGTTCTTGCGAATGGCCTCCAGCGGCGCAGTTCTGATCTCCTCGAGCGCCGCGAACAAGGTCGCGTCCCCGACGGTGACCCGGCCTGGTCCGAGCCGGTTGAGCATCGACACAATATCAGCGGGCAGATGACGGACCGACAGCAGACGCTGCTTGACGGTACTGGCGTCGAAATGGAATCCGCCGAGATGGATTCCCAGCTCCGGTTTGTGACTTTGAGGAAGCAGTAGCTCGGTAGCGCCGGACAGTACGGCCGTGTTGACGCGGCGCAAAACGATCTTCGTGAACGCGTATTTGTCGTCGGTAATTTCGAAGGCGGTGCGCAGAGAGTAGGCGCCAAGATCGACTGGCGCGGCAAGCCGCGCGCTCTCGAGCTTGAGCTCCTGCGCGGTCGCCTCGGTCTCGCCGGTCACCGTGCCATCATCATGAAGCGAGAACTTGATGGTGTTCCGGATGGCGCCGGTCAGCGTGAAACCTTCGACCTCGATTCCCTGCAACGGTACGTCCCAGGTCCACAGCTCGCCATGCGCAAATTCATTGGGCCGTGAATTCTTACTGACGCCGAGGCTGAATTTGCCGCTAAGCCGCGCTCCGGGAATCGGCGATCTGAGCAACGCGCCACTGAAACCGAGTCGCCATCGGAAAGGCTCCAACCGCGTGCGGTACGCGACGATTCCCACATGATTGGCAACATCGCCGCCGTCGGCGTAGCGCACGCTCGCGTCGATCGCCTCGACGCGCCAGCAAATCCGCGACAGTGTATGCAGCGCGTCCTGTAGCGCATCGATTGTCGGCGTTCCCGGACGCGGCAGGGGCACGGCCTCCACGCTAGTGGCGTTTACCGGCAGCGTGATCTCGGGACTCGTCGCGGTCAGCCGATACAGCGGGAGTCCGGTGCCGGTAAAGATCGAGTGGTAAGAGACGATCGCGCGGAGCGACTTCAGTTTGACGAGTTCATGGCCGTTCTCAACTACCTGCGGCTGGTCGAGGATGACAATCAGGTGAGTGCCGAGGTGAACGGAACTCGAGCGCGGGATGATTTCGACGCCGGTGCGACTCCGGACCGAGGCCAGAACATAAACGACGATCCGCTCCTGGTTGAGCAGGATCAGCGCCGCCGATCCGCCGACCACGATTATCAGGATGAGCGACGAAAGCAGGGCGATTCGGACCAGTCTCATGATTGCCGCGACGCCATCGCCACGTCCGACGATTCCCCGTCCGCGCGACTGACGAAGCGATCAGTTGCTTTCGGCCATCTCCGACGGCGGCGCGTCGATGTATCCCGCACGATGCTTGTTCCTGAGCGCGGTCTTGAGGACGCGGTTGCGCAGCCGCACCGATTTGGGCGTGACTTCGACCAGCTCTTCCTCGTCGATCCATTCCAGCGCCGCGTCGAGCGTCGGAATGCGCGCGGGGGAGAGTCGAATCGCTTCGTCGTGGCCGGACGCGCGCATGTTGCTGAGCTTTTTTTCACGGCATACATTGACGGGCAAATTTATCTCGCGCGCATACTCGCCAACGATCATCCCCTCGTAAACCGGCTCGCCGGGTCCGACGAAGAATATACCGCGCTCCTGCAAATGGAAGATCGCGTACGGGGTACTGACGCCCTCGCGATCGGAAATCATCGCGCCGTTGGCGCGCGAGCGAATCGTGCCCGACCACGGCGCGTAGCCGTTGAACAGCGTATTCATCAGGCCGTTGCCGCGCGTGCTTTCGAGAAAGCGTCCGCGAAATCCGATCAGGCCGCGCGCCGGAATGTCGTACTCCAGCCTCACGCGATTGCTCGCATGCGTGACCATCGTGCGCATCTTGGCCTTGCGCGTCGACAGCATCTGCGTGACCGTGCCGATGTACTCGGAAGGGATATCGATGACGAGCATCTCCATCGGCTCGAGGACCTGGCCGTCGGCCTGCTTGGTGATGACGGTGGGCTTCGAGACCTGCATCTCGTAGCCTTCGCGGCGCATGGTTTCGATAATCACCGCGAGCTGCAATTCGCCGCGGCCCATCACGCGCCATGATTCCGGCGACAGTTGCTCGACGCGAGTGCTCACGTTGCGGCGCGCCTCGAATTCAATTCGCTCGCCCAGCTTTCGCGAGGTGACGAACTCTCCTTCGCGGCCGGCCCACGGTGCGTTGTTCACCGAGAAGGTCATTGCCACGGTCGGCTCGTCGATGCGAATCGGCGGCAGCGGACGTGGATTCTCGAGGTCGGCAATCGTTTCGCCGATTGCGATATCCTCGACGCCGGCGACGATTACTATCTCGCCCGCGCTGGCAGTGTCGCGCTCGACGCGCGTGAGTCCCTGCCATCCGTAAATGTGGGCGACCTTGCAGACGACCGTCTTGCCGTCGCGCCGGCACAGTGAATAGTTCTGCGACGCCGTCATCGAGCCGGCAATGATTCTGCCGACCGCGAGACGGCCGACGTAGTCGTCGTAGTCGATATTATTGACCTGGAATTGCAGCGTCGCGTCGGGATCGACTTCGGGCCCCGGCAGATGCGCGACGATCGCGTCGAACAGCGGCACCAGGTTTTCACTCGGCACGTCGAGCTTGAGCGACGCGGTGCCGGCACGCGCCTGCGTGTAGAGCACCGGGAAATCGAGCTGGCTCTCGTTCGCGCCGAGGTCGATGAACAGATCGTAAACCTCGTCGAGAACTTCGGGCGCGCGCGCATCGGCGCGATCGATCTTGTTGATGCAAAGAATCGCGGGCAGGTTCGACTCGAGCGCCTTCTTTAGCACGAAGCGCGTCTGCGGCAGCGGACCTTCGCATGCATCGACCAGCAGCAGCACACCGTCCACCATCGACAGCGTGCGCTCGACCTCGCCGCCGAAATCCGAGTGGCCGGGAGTATCGACGATATTGATGCGCGTCTCACCCCACAGGATAGAGGTGTTCTTGGCCATGATCGTGATGCCGCGTTCGCGCTCGAGCGCGTTGGAATCCATCACGCGATCGATGACCTGCTCGTTGGCGCGGAACACGCCCGACTGCCGCAGCATCGCGTCGACCAGAGTGGTTTTACCGTGATCGACGTGCGCGACGATCGCTAAATTTCTTATATCTGAACGTCTCATTGTATGAAGAATGCTAAAACGCGGCCGAGCCTCATAGGTTCGCCCGCGCGTGATATCTATTCTAGCCGTCGATTGGAGCAGAGTAAACGCAGGGGTGCGAAGGTGCGGCGAAACACTCCCGTAACGCGCTATGGCGTGGCCATCGGCTGGTTGCGCTGGAGCTTTTGCAGGAATTGCTCGACGTCTTCGACCTCCGTGACGCGCCAATAGCCGTCGTCACCGCGCGCCAGATGGATACGCCAGCGCTGGCCCTTGTTGTCGGTGAAGTCGGTGGCCGCGGTGTCGCCATTGCGATGCAGCAGGACGAGCGATCCTAACACGGCGACGCCGGGCATCTGCACCTCGCGCGCGCCGTTATCGACTTTCTGGATGGCCCACGATTTTGCGACCTGCGCCATTGGCTTCGAGAGCATCTCGACCGCGGCGTTGCCAAGCATCGCACTCAGCGGGTCGGTCCCACCCTGCTTCTGCACCATCTCCTGGCCCGCCTTCTTCACCACGCTTTCGAAATCGACGTACTTGGCCGCTTCATCGCCGTCGCGCGCGTCGATATTCTGCTTCAGCCGGAGCACGGCCCAACTCGGAGTGCCCGGCAAGTAGAAGAGGGCCCATCCCGCGACTGCGACGAGGATGAGAATCGCGGTGAAGTGGCGCAGTAGGAATCGCATCAAGGTCTATTTTGTCTGATCAGCGCGGCGAAAGCAGGCTGGCGGCGGCCTTGTCGAGAATCCAGGTGACTTCGCCGCCGGACGGCGCGACGATCTGTGCGGGAAATTTGTCGGGGTCGCGCGGACCTTCGAGCACGTCCTTCACGGCAGCCGCCTTGTCCTGTCCCTTGACCAGGAACATCACGCGCTGCGCATTGTTGAGCACCGGCGGCGTGAACGAGAGGCGGTTGCGCGGTTCGGCGTCAACATCGACGGCCACCACCATGCGCTGCGTTTCGTGAATCGCGGGATCATTCGGAAACAGCGACGCCGTGTGGCGATTGTCGCCAAGCCCCAGCATTATGAGATCGAACTTCGGGAATTCGCCGTCGCCAAGGCCGAACCGCTTGCGCAACTCGTCTTCATAAGCGACAGCCGCCTTGGCGGGCGGGTCCTCGCCGCGCATCCGATGCACCTGATCGGGACGCAGGCCGAGCTTGCTCAGCATCGTGCGATTCGCCATCGCGTAGTTGCTCTCGGCGTTGTCGGGCGGGACGCATCGCTCGTCGCCCCAGAAGAATTGCACTTCCTTCCAGTCCACGCTCAGGCGAAAACC
>DATNLS010000260.1:0-2772 GCA_035602775.1 Candidatus Acidiferrales bacterium
AATCGAGGAGCTGGATGAGGCGATCACGGCGATCGAATCCGCGAAATCGCAATTCTCCGGACCGCGCGAGATGCCACGGTTTCGCATCGAGCACGGCGGCATCATCACGCCACCCTATATCGATCGTCTCATGGCCGCCGGCGTGTGGGTCGTCACCAATCCGGGCTTCATCTACTTCCGCGGTCCCAAGTACGCCGCCGAGCCCGGGCTGGTCGCGCATCTGTATCGCGCGCGCAGTCTCAAGGACGCCAACGTGCATCTCGTCGGCGCGACCGATGCGCCCGTGACGCCCGCCAAGCCGGCCGCGGCGATCGTGGCCGCAGTCTCCCGCAGCACGCTCGACGGCGTCGAGCTTGGGCCGGCCGAAGCGCTCTCGATAGTGGACGCGTTCGCGCTTTTCACGACCCAGGCTGCGCGCCTCGCCCGGCTGGACGCCGGCGTCATCGAACCCGACCGACTCGCCGATCTTATCGTGCTGCCGCGCGATCCCTTCTCGCTCACGCACGCCGATCTGATGAACCTCAACGTCGACATGACCATCGTCGGCGGACGCGTGGTTTACGAGCGCGGCCGTCCCGCTATCGCGAGCAGCGACAGCGCTGACCTGCGCTCCAGCTGATGACGCCGAAAACGAACGCTTCGAGCGCGGTGCTTTACGCCAGGCGCGGCCCAATCGCATTGGTCACGCTGAATCGCCCCGCGCAATTCAACGCTTACAACATGGCGATGCGCGATGATCTATTTCAGATCCTCGGCGCGATCCACGACGACCGGGAGGTTCGCGCGATGGTCCTGCGCGGCGCCGGCCAGGCCTTCTCGACGGGCGGCGATCTCGCCGAGTTCGGGATGGCGCCGTCGCCAATCGTCGCGCGATGGGTCCGCTTTCGCCGCGACGTGTGGGGGATGCTCCGCGCGCTGCCGATCCCGACTATCGCGGCAATTCATGGCTACACAGTAGGCGGCGGCCTCGAGATGGCGCTGCTGTGCGACCTCGCGATCGCCGCCGACGACACGCGCCTGTCACTGCCGGAGACCGGCGCCGGCATGATTCCCGGCGTCGCCGGCACTCAGACTGCCGCGCGCCGTCTTGGCCTCGCCCGCGCGCTCGACCTCTGCCTCACCGGCCGTTGGATTGACGCTCAGGACGCGTTACTTGTAGGTATGGTCGCCGAAGTGGTTCCCTTGGCCGATTTGGATCGCCGCGCGCTGTCGATCGCCCGCGAGCTTGCACGCGTCAGCCGCGAGCGCGCGGCGCTACTCAAGCTGGCGGTCTGGGGCGGCCTCGATTTGCCGCTGCGACAGGGACTCCAACTCGAACGCCGGCTCTGGAAGCGAGGAAGCGCTCTGTGAACACGGTTAACTTCGTCACGATCCCCGCGTCGATCGTGCCTGATCAGGAAATTCTGGTATTTGGCGGGCGACGCCTGACCTACGCGGATCTGAACGACCAGGTCGCGCGCCTGTGCGCGGTCTTCCAACAGTTCGGTCTCGCGCATGGCGACGTCGTCGCGGTGCTCGACACCAACTCCGACCTCTACATCGAATGTTACTACGCCGCGGCCAAGGCCGGGCTCACCTTCCTGCCGCTCAACTATCGCGCCAAGGATGCCGAGCTCGAATACATGATCAACACCGCCGATGCGAAGACGCTGCTCGTCGGCGATCGTTACCTGGAATTGATCACCAGGATTCAGCCGCGGCTTAAAGCGAGCAGAATCGTCGCGCTCGGCGACGGTGCCCGCGCGTTGCCGCGCCTTCCCGATCTAATCGCCAAGGCCGAGCCCGACGAATCCGAAGCTGAGGTCGAAGACGAGGACATCTCGATTCTGATGTACACCAGCGGGACCACCTCGCTGCCCAAGGGCGTGCAGTTGCGCTTCCGCGATTTCGCCGCCTACGTCACCGCCAACGTCGAGATGGCCGATGGCACCGATCGCGGCGTCGCGCTGGTGTGCGTGCCGTTTTATCACATCGCCGGAACCACCGCGTACATGACCAACATCTGGACCGGGCGCAAGCTGATTGTGATGCCGCAGTTCGACGCGCGCGCGTGGCTCGACCTGGTCGCTCGCGAGCACGTCACGCACGCCTTCGTCGTGCCCACGATGATGAAACAGATCATCGACGACCCCGCATTCGCGAAAAGCGATCTCTCGACGCTCACCAATCTTGCCTACGGCGGCGCGGCGATGCCGGTGCAGGTCATTCGCCGCGCGATCGAGGTCTTTCCGAAAAAAGTCGGCTTCGTGAACGCCTACGGGCAGACCGAAACCACCTCGTCGCTCACCGTGCTCGGGCCCGAAGATCATCGAATCGAAGGCACGCCTGCGGAGGTCGAGCTCAAGCTGAAACGCCTCAACTCGATCGGCAAGCCGCTGCCCGACGTCGAGATTCGCGTCCGCGGCGAAGACGGCAAATTTCTCCCGCACGGCCAGGTCGGCGAAATAATCATCCGCACCCCGCGCATCATGAAGGGGTACGCCGGCCGCGACGACGATGCACGCTTGCCCGAGGGATGGCGCGCGACTGGCGATCTCGGATGGCTCGACGACGACGGCTACGTCTTCTTCGCCGGCCGCAAGGACGACATGATAATCCGTGGCGGCGAAAATATCGCGCCGGCGGAAATCGAAACTGTGCTGATGAGTCATCCCGCCGTCGACGAATGCGCCGTGGTCGGGGTGCCGTCGGTTGAGTGGGGGCAAATCGTCAAAGCCTTTGTCGTTCCGCGCAAGGATGCGAAGGTTACTGACGCCGAGCTCGCCGAGTTCT
>DATNLS010000202.1:0-4326 GCA_035602775.1 Candidatus Acidiferrales bacterium
AACGTATCCTGGCCGTGCCACATATGCTGCCCAACTAACGCACCAGAACTATTGTACTGGCTATTGTTGTTGGCGAACGAGTTCTCACTCGAATTGTCGTGCCGGTATTCCAGGCGTGCGATCAGGCCCGTCACTTCGGGAATCTTGTAGCTGATCGTCTGGGTTATCTCCCACAGCGTCTGCGCTTCGCCGTTGGTGCGCGCTCCGTCCATGTCGTCGAAGAATTCGGCGCGGGTTGCCGCCTCGAGCGCAGGATTGAAATCGTACACCAGATATCCCGCCGCACCCTGCCACGTAGCACTGTGACCATTGATCACTGGACCGCTCTGGGATGCGTATAGATACTCAGCCTGCAGCGTCAGGTTGGGTACAAACGACGGCTTCCAAGTCGCAATCGGATCGATCGCGCCCAAATTCATATTTGAGTGCGAACCGGTGTTGGATGGCGCGGTACTCGCCAGTGTCGAGGGCTGAACATTCGGTCCATAGATTCCGTTGACTACGAGGCTGACCGACTTGTCCTTGTTGTTCAGCGTGAGCTCACCTTCAACGTTCGGACCTCCGTTCGAAGTAGCCGCGGGATCATCCCAGCCGTTGTTCAGACCGGCAGTGGCCGACACGTAATCGTCGAACGTATAGCTCGCGCGAATGCCGGTATGAGTCAGCGGCTCGCCCAAGGTGAATAGCAGGCCGCGACTCTCGTTGTAGTTCTGGTTGTTGTACACCGGAATAATCTCGGCGCCCAACAGAGTCACAAAACGGCCGGCTTCAAAACTGACGCCAGATCCGAACGGAGCAGTGTAAGTCAGGTAATACTGGGTAGGATCGAACCACTGTCCGCCGACATGCGCCACGTTCGAGTAGTTCGTAGCGCCGGAAATCGAGTTCGCGACCTGACCGAAGTTGAGGTCAGTTACGAATCCAACCGTTCCGTCGCGCTCGATGTGCAGGTTGCCCTGAGTGAGGGTAAATCCGTCCTCGTCCCACGCGCGAAAGGTATTCACATTGCCGTTGGGCTGATTGAAGTTATGCTCGTAGCCGGCATCGACCAGCGCGTGGACGCTGATCCCGAGATTGTCCGACAGGTTCTTCTGGATGGAGGCGATGTTCGTCTCCGCCAGGCCGACATGCTGGCCGATAGTGGCCGGCGACGCATTGGCCGCCGGCTGGGCGACGACCATCGCGGCCTCGATCTGTTTCACCTGGCTGGTAGTGTCCTCCTGCTGCTTCTGTAGATTACCCACCTGTCCCGACAGTGCGTTGAGTCGCTGCTCCTCGTCGGGTCCAGGCGCGACGGTCGTGGTGGTCGTGGTGACCACGTGATGATGACGTCTGTGAGTCGTCTTCGTCGTCGTAGTCGTAGTCGGATCCGCTGTTTGCGCCCATGCACTGGCATGGCACATCAATCCAATCAGCGCGACGCCGGCGATTAGACGGATCAGGGCAACGCCCCGAGTCGTTCTCGTTCTATTCACTATCTCCTCCCTCCGAGATGCGCGGCCCCTCGCCGCGGCTTCCTGCGCCCACACGTAGTGGGCTACGGTGATTAACCGGCTGCCATGGTTACAAGATTCATACCGGTGTAATAATCGAGCGAAACCGAAAATCCCTTGTATTTCTGAGGATCTTTGGCTGTCGGTCGGCGGTTGGTGATGCCCGTATACTATGCATTTGCCGGGTCATTAATCAGATCGGCGACACCATAGTCAAGGTGTCCCAATCATCGGCTTCTCGTTACAGATGCATTAAAGCTGGATTACGGGGTAGTTATACGCATGGATTTTGAGCTGACAGAGGCCCAGGAAGAGATCGTCAGGCAGGTGCGCACCCTGTGCACAAACTACCCGGACGAATACTGGCGCGAGCACGATCGGCGCGCCGAATTTCCCCACGACTTCTTCGCTGCGGTCGCCGCCGCCGGCTACCTCGGCGTAGCGATTCCAGAGCGCTACGGCGGCAGCGGTCTCGGTATCACCGAAGCGGCGCTGGTGATGCGCGAAGTCGCCGCCTCGGGCGGCGCGATGGCGGCGGCGAGCGCGGTGCATCTCTCGATCTTCGGCGTGAGCCCGCTGGTGTTCCACGGCAGCGAGGAACAGAAGCTCCGCTATCTGCCCAAGGTGGTCAGCGGCGAAATGCACGTCGCGTTCGCCGTCACCGAGCCCGACGCCGGCAACGACATCACGCACATCAAGACCGCGGCTCGCCGCGACGGCGACAATTACGTCATCAACGGACGCAAGGTCTTCACCACCAAGGCGCGCGAAGCTTCGCGGATGCTGCTGCTCACCCGCACCACGCCGTTCGAGCAGGTCAACAAGAAGACCGATGGCATGAGCCTGTTTTTCGCCGAGCTCGATCCTTTAGCGGTGGAAATTCGCGAGCTCGAAAAACTCGGTCGCGCCGCGGTCGATACCAATTTGTTGTTCATCGACAATTTGAAAGTGTCGGCCTCGGATCTGATCGGCGGCGAAGGCCGCGGTTTTCATTGCCTGCTCGACGGCTTGAATCCCGAGCGCATCCTGGTCGCCGCCGAAGCGATCGGAATCGGCCGCGCCGCAATCGCGAAGGCGGTCCGGTACGCGAAGGAACGCGTCGTCTTCGGCCGCCCGATCGGACAGAACCAGGCCATCGCGCATCCGCTCGCGGATTCGTACTCGAAGCTCGAAGCGGCGGAACTGATGATGCTGAAGGCGGCGTGGCTGTTCGACAATCGCAAACCCTGTGGTCCCGAGGCCAACACCGCCAAGCTGCGTGCGGCGGACGCCGCGTTCGAGGCCTGCGATCGCGCCGTGCAGACGCTCGGCGGCTACGGTTACGTCCGCGAGTACGACGTCGAGCGCTACTTCCGCGAATGCCGTCTGCTCAAGATCGCGCCGGTGTCGCAGGAGATGGTGTTGAACTCGATCGCCGAGCACGTGCTCGGCCTGCCGCGGTCGTACTAGCCGGCGCTGCGATGCGTAAAAGCGCGATCGTCGTTCTGCTCGGCGCCCTGTGCTTCGCGGGCTACGTGTTCTATTCCCTGATCGGCGCGGAACCGGTCAAGGTGGGCGACACCCGGCTCGTGCGCAGCGGCGACCAGGTGTCGGTCGAAGGCGTGGTGCGCAACACCGGCGACGACACCGGCCCGATCCAGGTCGAGGTGCACTATTTCGATCGCGACGGACACGCGGTAGGCAAGGATGTGGTCTCGGTAGACGGTCTGCGCCGCGGCGCCGCGGCCCATTTCAAGAGCTCGCCGCGTCCCGACGACGGGGTCGCGGATTTTTCGATATATCTGAATCACGGTCGAAACCCGTACGGGAACTGAACTCGAGTGGGAGTTGGAGATATTCGCGGATTTGAATATTTTCGCAAAATCGGAGTCTAAACAGGTTGTAGGGTAAGTAAGCCAAATGTTCAGTGTCATTGGGGGTTTTTCGGCCCAAGCCACTATAATTGTGCTTGCCTCTAAGTCGCTTTGCTGGTACTAACTGTAAGCGTCGAATAACACCATTTTGGTGACGTGCGTCAATTGCACGGAAATCGAAGCAAACAAAGGGGAAGAGGTTCTCGATCATGGCACGCACCAAGGAACGTACGTTCGGACAGGTCATTCGTGAGCGGAGAAGGCAACTCGACTTGACCCAGGAAGAGGTCGCCCGCCGCATCAAAACTTCGACGCCGTATGTCGGTCACCTGGAATCCGGCAAACGCCATCCGTCCGACAAGATCGTCACCCGCCTGGCGGAAGTGCTCGGACTCGATCGCCGTGAGCTGTTCTTCCTCGCCAATCCTCGCGCGCAGGCCCTGCTGAGTCCCGAAATCGAGACTGCGACAGAGTCGGCCTGGGATGATTTCAGGAAGAACGACCAACTGCGCCGCATCCACAACGTTACCGCCAGCGAGATGGAGATGCTTTCGCGAGTCGCGTTGCTCGGCGACGTGCGTTCGCCCCGCGATTTTATCTACATCCTGAATACGGTGCGCCACGCTGTCGGACGGTAACCGATTCGATCGTAGCGGAGCAGTTTCCTCAAAGACGCGAGAGCACGCCTCCCGCGTCTTTTTTTTTGCGCAGCGGGGAGTCTAAGCTCGACGGCACCATGGGTGAGCCTGCACCAACGCGTGAGACCGCGCCGGGAATTCCGCGATGGCCGCAGCGCTACACGGTCGTCGCGCTGTTCTTTCTCGGTACCGCGCTTTGC
Source organism: Candidatus Acidiferrales bacterium (assembly GCA_035602775.1). GTDB lineage: Bacteria > Desulfobacterota > Binatia > Binatales > Binataceae > Binatus. Next base: position 4,185 of record DATNLS010000202.1, read on the forward strand.
TACATCGATCGCATCAGCATCTCGGTCGCGATAATTCCTATCGCCCGCCAATTCGGCTACGACTCATCCGCGCAGGGACTGGTGCTATCGGCGGTGTTCTGGGGTTACCTGTGGACGCAGCTCGCCGGTGGATGGATGGCGG
>DATNLS010000385.1:0-14088 GCA_035602775.1 Candidatus Acidiferrales bacterium
CAGGTCGCCCGCCTGGTCAAAGACCAGCGCCCAGGGGGCCTGGATAGAACCCGCGCCGTCGTCGCTCAGAATCACGTCTGGAGCCGTATCTTCCAAATCGTCCAGATTGAGCGGCGCGTTGCCGATGGTCGGCAGGTGATCGGAGTCGAACTCGTATATGGTGGTGCCGCCATTGTTGGCGACGTAGAGATTGCCATCGTGAAGCACGATTCCGAGCGGGCCGTTGAAGGCAGGCTTGGCGACAATGGCGTTGGTGAATTGGAGGTCGCCGCCGGCGGCCAGCTGCTCGGGGGTGAGTATATAGACGATGTTGCCACCGTTATCGCTGAGCCACATGTTGCCAGACGCGTCGAAGACCGCCTGTTGCGGGAAGGTAAGCTCGTCCGACGTGATTTGCACATTGGGCGTCGGCGTTGGATCTTTCTTCAGATTATTGAGCTGATCCTCGGTGAACTCCTCGAGCGACGGCGGAATCGAGCCGCCGGCGATCACGGTGCCGCCGTCGATCACCCACAGGTCGTTTGAGGCGTCGAACACCACGCCCTGCGGTGCGCCGAACACGGAGCTGTTGAGCTCGAGCGTCGGCTTCTCGTCGTGCTTGCCGGCGGACAGCTTGCCGAACTCGACCACGTTGGTGCCGTTGGCGACCCACAGTGCCTGGTTCGAACTGTGGGCAAGGGCCGAGCCCGCGGTCGCCGCCGCGAGCAGCGCCGCGGCAATCAATGCGCGCATTCCCGTCCGGATGTAATTAAAGCTAAACTCCGGGGCGCGACGAAGGGTGACCGTGCGGGGGCTCTCATCAGGGGTTTCGATCGTAGTCGTTGCGTACATGGTTTCCTCTCCAATTTGGGTTGACGTGCTCTGTTTCTGTGACCGCTTTCGATTTGGCATTTGCGTTTCCGACCCTCCCAAGTTCTTTTCTCTGACGAACGAGAGCCTAACGGGCAGTTGCGTTTTTGACGACGCGCACTCCGTTAGGCATGCGTTAAACGAGCGTATGATTTGCGTTCAGCCTCGTTTTAGGTGAGCCTCGGGAAGGTTTTTATGGGGGCGACCTCAAATCTGCTGTTCGCGCCGTTCCGGCTCGACCTCGAGAACGAACAGCTGTGGCGCGCCGATAAACTCGTCCCGTTGCGCGCAAAGCCGTTCGCACTGCTGCGCTACATGGCAGAGAATCCCGTCCGCCTCGTGCTCCACGAGGAATTGCGCAAAGCCATCTGGCCGGCCACTTACGTCAGCGAGGGCGTGCTGCGGGTTTACTTGCGGGAGGTCCGCGCCGCGCTCGAGGACGAGGCCGAGTCTCCCCGCTATATCGAGACGATCGCGCGGCGCGGCTACCGCTTTCTCGCCGCGGTCGAGCGAGTCACAGCGGCCGGCACGTCGACGCCAATCGCAGGCGCGACGCCCGATTCGAGCACGACGTTTGCCATCGTCGGCAGAAATGCGGAGCTGGCGCGCTTGCGTGGCGCGTTTGCGAAAGCCTTGCTCGGCGTGCGCCAGATCGTTTTCCTCAGCGGCGAGGCAGGCATCGGCAAGACCACGGTGGTCGAAGCCTTTCTGAACGAAGCGGCGGAGCGCGACCAGGTCTGGATTGGACGCGGGCAATGCGTCGAGCATCGCGGCGAGAGCGAGCCTTATCTGCCGATGCTCGATGCGCTCCGTCGGCTCGCGAATCATGCCGATGGCGCGGAAGTGATCGAGACGATCCGCAGGCACGCGCCGACGTGGCTGGTGCAGATGCCAGGCGTGATCGACGACGCCGCGTTCAGCGAGCTGCAGAAAAAAGTTGACGGCGCCAGCCAGCAGCGGATGCTGCGCGAGATGGCGGACACGCTCGCGCAGCTAAGTATCCATCGCCCGATGGTACTTGCATTCGAGGATTTGCACTGGAGCGATCCATCGACGCTAACCTTGATCGACCTGCTGGCGCGGCGGACCGAGCGCGCGCAATTGTTGATAGTCGCCACTCATCGGCCGCTCGCGATTCTCCCCGGTGAGCATCCGCTGCGAGTCCTCGCGCATGAGTTGGCGGGCCGATACTGCGAGGAGTTGCCGCTGCCGCCGCTCACGCTGGGTGAGGTGGCCGAGTATCTCGGAAATCGAATCGAACCGGCCGGCGCGAGCGACGCTGTCTCACTCGAGCAAGTGGCACGCTCGATTCATCAGCGGACCGAAGGCAACCCGCTCTACATGGTGACCCTGGTCAGCGCGGTGCTGGGAATCGACAAAGCTCGCGCGTCCAACGTGGATGATCAGCGCGCTTCGTTGCAGGACGTAGTCGACCGCGTCGGGCGAATCGTGCCCGGCACCGTCAGAGAAATGATCGCGCAGCAATTCTCGCGGCTCGACGCCGACGACCAAAGACTCCTGGAAGTCGCGAGTGTCGCGGGCGTGGAGTTTTCGGCTGCGGCCGTTGCCGCCGGGGTTGATGCGTCGGTGACAACGGTTGAGGAACGATGCGCCGGGCTGGCCGCCAGGATGTCGTTTCTGGAGGATGCAGGCGACGAGGAATGGCCGGACGGAACGGTTTCCGCGCGTTTCCGCTTTCGGCATGCGTTGTATCGCGAGGCGGTGTACGCGCGGCTGACGGTTGGGCGCCGCTCTGGATTGCATCATCGAATCGGCGGGCGGCAGGAGGCGGCGTATGGGGATCGCGCCAACGAAATCGCGTCGGAGTTGGCGCGCCATTTCGAGCAGGGGCGTAATTTTGAGCGCGCACTACGTTATCGCGAGCAGGCCGCCCGCAACGCGCTCCGCCGCAGTGCGCCGCGCGAGGCGATCGAACATCTTTCCGGCGGACTGGGGATTCTCGGCCGCATCCCCGAAGGACATGAACGAACCGAGCACGAACTGCAAATCCGGCTCGCGCTCGGCGCCGCGACGCAAAGCACCAAAGGCTACGGCGCGCCAGAAGTCCAGGATGCGTACGAAAAGGCCGGCGAACTGTGCCAGCGTCTGGGCGAAACGCCGCACCTTTTCCCCGCGCTGATGGGACTGTGGTCGTTCGCGGTAGGCCGCGGGGAGTGGAAACGCAGTCTCGATCTCGCCAAAAAGAATTTACGGCTCGCACAAGGCATCGCGGAGCCCGCGCAACTCGCGCGCAGCTCTCGGGCGTTAGGGCACGTCCAGTTTTTTCTCGGGCGATTCGATGATGCGCGCGAAAATCTCGAGCGAGCGATCGCGCCGGCGGCCGATTCGGAACCGCGGCTCGACACCTTCATTTATATGTCGAACACGGGAGTCGAGGCGCGCAGTGCGCTGGCCTGGACGCTGGAGTTGATCGGCTATCCCGATCAGGCGATCGCGATGGCGCGCCAGGCGGTGTCGTTGGCCGAACGGCTCGGCAACGTCGCCGATGTGATCTACGCGACCTACTTCGCCGCGGTGCTCTACGGCTTTCGACAGGAATGGCCGAACGCGGAAAGCTGGTCACGCCGCACAATTGAGCTCGCGACCGAGCACGGACTGCCCTACTACGTCGCGACCGGGACGCATCTGCGCGGCGCCGCGATTGCAGAGCAGGGCCGCTTCGACGAGGGCCTGCCGCTGATGCAGCAGGGCGTGGCGACCTCGCATGCGATCGGCGTTGAAGCGGGCCTGACCGGGATGTATTTGATGATCGCGGAAAATTCGATGAAGGCTGGCCAGTTCAGGCTAGCGACCGATGCTCTCACCGACGGATTCCGCTTTGTGAAAATGAAAGACGAGCACGCGTGGGAACCCGAACTGCATCGCGTCAAAGGCGAGCTGGCGCTCGAACAGTTTCGTCGCGGGCCGAGCGTCAAAGGCGTCAAGCGCGGTGAGAAGGACGCCGAGGAATCGTTTCTTGCCGCGCAGGAGATGGCGCGCGCTCAGGGATCGCGCAAATGGCAGCTTCGCGCCGCGGGCAGCCTGAGCAATCTTTGGAAGCAGCAGAAGAAAAAAAAGGAAGCGCGCCAGATACTCAGTGTCGCCTGCAGCCGCTTCACCGAAGGCTTCGAGACGACGGAACTTAAAGCGGCGAAGTCGCTGCTCGAGCAGCTTTAGACGCAGATGCAATGAGCGCAAATAGAAAGGTGGACGTGGCGATCGTTGGGGCAGGCATTCTCGGGCTGGCGCATGCGTACTTCGCGGCGAAGCGTGGGCGGTCGGTGGTCGTGTTCGAGCGCACGCCTCGCGCGCAGGGAGCGTCGGTGCGAAATTTCGGCATGATCTGGCCGATTGGGCAACGCGCCGGGACTGTGCATCAGACGGCGACGCGCAGTCGTCAAATCTGGAATGAGATCCTCGACGCTGCCGACTTGCCCTATCGTCCCACCGGATCGCTCCACGTCGTTTACCATGAGGACGAGGCGGACGTCGCGCGCGAGTTCGTCGAGCGCGGGCCTGCGCTCGGCTACACCTGCAGGTGGCTTGGGCCTGCTGAGGTGCTGACGAAGAGCGCGGCGGTTAATCCCACGGGACTGCTGGGCGGAGTCTGGAGTCCTACCGAGCTTACCGTCGATCCGCGGCAGATCCTGGCGAAACTGCCGGCGTTCCTCGCCGAGAAATTCGGCGTTCAGTTTCGGTTCGGCACCGCAGTGCGATCGATTCAGCTGCCGCGCATCGAGGCCGGAACGGAAATCTGGAATGCCGCGCAGGCCATCGTATGCGGCGGCGACGATTTCGAAACGCTCTACCCGGAATTGTTCGCGACCAGCGCGATCGATCGATGCAAGCTGCAGATGATGCGCACGGCGCCGCAGAAAAGCGGCTGGCAACTGGGGCCGTCGCTGGCCGCGGGCCTCACGCTTCGATTCTATCCAGCATTCGAAATCTGCACGGCGACTTTGCCGAAGTACAAGAATCGTGTCGCGCGTGAGCTGGCCGACTACGATCGCTTTGCGATTCATACGCTGGTCTCGCAGACCGCGGATGGCGCGCTGACGCTGGGCGATTCGCATGAGTACGGACTCGCCGTCGATATTTTCAACAAAACGGAAATCGACGAACTGGTGATGAAAAACGTGCGCGAGTTCCTGGTCGCGCCCGACCTGTCGATCGCGCAGCGATGGTACGGCGTGTACGCCAAGCATCCCGACAAACCGTGGGTCGCAATTGAGGCCGCACCCGGCGTGCGCATCGTCACCGCGGTCGGTGGTTCCGGCATGACACTGTCGTTCGGCCTGGCCGAGCAGATGATTAACGAGATGAACATATAATGAAGCAGCCGTATTCGGGGCCGGTGAAGGCCGTGATTCTCGATTGGGCGGGCACGACGGTCGATCACGGCAGCCTCGCGCCGGTGCGCGTGCTGCAGCAGGTGTTTGCGAGCCGCGGCGTTCCAATCTCGGAAGAGGAAGCGCGCCGCGACATGGGCGTGCTGAAAATCGACCACATCAGAAAGATTCTCTTCGGCGCCAACGTCTCGGCGCGATGGCGCGAGATTGCCGGCCACGCGCCGGCCGAGGCGGATGTCGAAAGCCTGTTCGCGAAATTCGTGCCGCTCCAGCTTGAATGCCTGGTCAAGTACTCGACCGTGATTGACGGCGTCGCGGCAGCCGTCGCGCGTATCCGCAAACGCGGAATCAGGATCGGCAGCACTACCGGATACACGCGCGCGATGCTCGAAATGATACTGCGACCTGCTGCCGCGCAAGGTTACGAGCCCGACTGCGCGATCACGCCGGATGACGTCGGCGCCGGCCGGCCGCATCCGTGGATGATCTACGCCAACGCCATCCGCCTGAAGGTCGAGCCGCTCGAAGCCATCGTGAAAATCGGCGACACTCCCGTGGATATCGAGGAAGGTCTGCGCGCGGGTGCTTGGACAGTTGGCGTCGCCCGCACCGGCAACATGGTGGGGCTGTCGGCGGAAGATTTCGCGGCGCTCGCACCAACGGAGCAAACGACTCGGCTGAAAAGTGCAAGAGCGGCGCTGTCCGCGGCGGGCGCGCATGAAGTGATCGACGCGGTCGGGGACTGCGAGGCTGCGCTCGACGCGATCGAGGCGCGCATCCGCAACGGCGAGCGGCCTTAGGGGCACGCGGAACCTCTCCCCTACCCCTCTACCTTCACGAGAGGGGAACAGAAAGTCAGAAAGGCTCAGTAGCGGGCGGCGCGGCGGGTGATTGGGCCCTCGTCGCTTAGCATGATGTGGGTCAGGGTTTGTTCGTCGTGGTTCATGCGCCATGACAGGAGTTTTTGGGCGTATTCCAATACTTGCGGCGCGTAACTGGGGTCGGTTGCGAGGTTGGTGAATTCGTTCGGGTCTTGCGCCAGGTCGAAGAACAGCGGCGGGAGATTTGTGAAGTGGACGTATTTGTAGCGGTCGCCGCGGATGATGTTCATCGTGCATTGATGCATCGTGAGTCCGAGCGCGCGCTCGGCGGAGTCGTCGCCCGGATCGCGGAAGTCATACTCCCAGTGCGCTTCGGTGCGCCATCGGGCGGGAGGGCGCGTGCCTTCGAGGAATGGCGCGAGTGAAGCGCCGTCGCATTGCACGGGAATTTCGACGCCGATCGCCTCGAGCATCGTCGGCATGATATCGACGTTTTCGGTGAACGACGAAACTACCTCGCCCCGTGAGGCGCCGGCTTGCGGCCGCGGATCGCGGACGATTAGCGGGATGTGGTACGAGCCGTCGAAGTAGCCGCACTTACCGATGAGCCAGTGGTCGCCCATCTGCTCGCCGTGATCCGACGTAAAGATGATGAGCGTCGAATCCCATCTTCCCGATTCCTTCAGAAATCCAACCAGCCTTCCAATCTCGGCATCGACTCTGCTGATGAGTCCGTAGTAAACCGCCTTCAGCCGGCGAAGTCTCCGCTCGTTATCGGTTGCCCTGAAGGGTCGGCGTCCTAACTGATGGGCGAGCCACGGATGCTGGCGGCTCTCCTCCTCGACCGTCGCGAGGCGCGTGAAGCCCGGCACGAGCGCGGGATCGTACATCGAGTTGTAAGGCTCGGGCGCGACGAACGGCGGATGCGGCCGCAGCAGCGATAGGTGCGCGATGAAAGGACCACGTGCGCTTTTGATGTAGTCGATCGTGCGGCCGACCAGGAATGCGGTGTCGTCGAACTCAGCCGGATACTTGAGCGGCTTGGGATGCGGCGCGCCGTCCTCGTAGTCCGGACCGGGCTCGCGATTGCCGTAGGCGAAGCGAATGTCCGCGGGCACCTCGAAACCGCGAGCCTTGAGCCAATCAGTCCACGGCGTCGGAGCGCCGATCATCAGGCATACGGGGCGGATGCCGGGCAGCGGACCTTCGTAACTCTTCAGCCACGGATCGCCGGCGCCGAGGCCGCGCGGATCCTGACTCGTGTCAGTGTAGCCGAACAGGACCGGATCGTAGCCGTGCGACGCGCTCTCTTTGGCCCAGTTGGTGTGGCGCGCATCGAGCGGAGTGCCGTTGGTGCCCGAGCGATGATTCTGCAGATACATCCCGGTGTGAAGCGACGCGCGACTGGGACCGCATGGCGCGGCGTTGGCGAAGTGGCGGCGGAAGAGCACGCCGTCGGCCGCGAGCGCGTCGAGATTGGGCGTGCGAACCACCGGGTGGCCGAGCGCTGAAAGACAATCGCCGCGCCATTGGTCGGCCGTGATGAACAATACATTGAGCGGGGACGTCATCTGCGAGGCTACTTCGCGGATAGTAGCCGCCGCTTGCGCTTGGCGTCCAGCACCAGACGACGCTACTTTGTCAGCAGCATGCGGCGGCATCATGCCGCGGGGACTTTTTCTGCGGAGGCGCAATGATTCCTTTTGGCGGTAGTCCACTCGATCGCGCTAGCGAAAAGCGGACCGATTCAAACTGGATCGAGGCGAAACGGCGCGAGCCGTCTGCGCTGGTGCTTCCGCTGTGGCGGCTGCAGCCGTTTATCCTCGGGTCGGAAAAGTCGGAACCCCCGATCGAGCTTGGCCTGGTGCGCGCGGGAATCGTGGATTCGCTGATCGAGGCCGGAGCGTTGTGCATCTTTTTGGGCCTCGATGGCGACCGCGCGGTATTCGCGATCGACGTGCCGGAAGCTGATGACCCTGCGACAGTGGGACCTCTGGCGGGACTCGGTTATTTCCGTGACGCGCGTGCGGCCGGATCGATGGTTTCGATCAAACACTCCGCAATCATCGCGCAAGCCAAAGCGATGATCGATTGGCATCAGCGGCACGGTTTCTGCCCGCGATGCGGTGCGCCGACTAAAATGATGGATGCGGGCTATCGGCGTCTGTGCGGCAAGTGCAACGCCGAGCATTTTCCGCGGGTCGATCCGGTCGTGATCATGCTCGCGACTCACGGCGAGGCGTGCCTGGTGGGACGCGGCAAGCAGTTTCCGCCGGGGATGTTCTCGGCGCTAGCAGGCTTTGTCGAGCCAGGCGAGACAATCGAAGAAGCGGTGCGGCGCGAGCTGATGGAAGAAGCTTCGGTGAAAGTCGGCGAGGTGACTTATTACGCGACGCAGCCGTGGCCGTTTCCTTCGTCGCTCATGATCGGATGTTTCGCGAAAGCAGAATCCCGCGACGCCAAGGCTGATGAAAACGAGCTCGCGGAAGTGCGGTGGCTGGAACGCAGTGCCGCGCGCGAGCTGATCGAAGGAAAGCAGGTGGACGGCGTGCGAGTGCCGCCGCCGATCGCGATCGCGCATCATCTGATCAAGACGTGGGCGCTGGGAGGCAAATAAGCACCAGCGGTTTCCCTCCGGGATCGACGCTTCCGAACCTGAAACTGGGATAGTCCTACAGTTAGTTTCGTCCTCGCCTAACTGCTACACTCCGAACCCAGCAAAGTACGCGCTCGGTTGGAGGATTGGTGGGGAGAGACCGAAAATCAGTCCGGCGCAGGATGCGGAAGCCCAGTCTGCTCGCGATGCTGACTGCGATGCTCGCGTTCGGCAGCGCTGGATGCATGCTGCCGTTGCTCGGCGCCATACCGTCGGTAATCAGCATGGCCCACTCGCTCTACACATCAGGCAACAAAGACAGCACCGATCCGAGGGCTCAGGCTCAGGATGCCGAGGCTGTCGCGGATGCAAGCAAGCCCGCGCCTCAACTGACTATGGGGAACGTATGCCAGATGATGGCGATTGCGCGGCCGGATATGGTGCTGGTCGAGTTGCGCAAGAACGCGGGCGCGCCCGAGTATCGCGAACTTCATCTGCAGAATTCCACCGACGAAGCGCATTGGACCCCAATCGTCGACAGCGAGGCCGGTCCGGACGGCTGGATTCCGGCCGTAAACTTTCTCAAGATGGATTTCCAGCCTCCTTTGACTGACGTGATTCCCGCCGATGGAAGCTGCTATCTCGCGTACGCTCCAATCACGATAGACCCGAACAATCCGTACCAGGCAGCCGAACTAAAGTCGGGTGCCGGCGGTCAATTGGACACCTTCTCGTGGGCCGGACGGGTCTATCAATACAAGGTCGCGCGCACCCTGCCCTGCCTGTCTCCATCTTCGTAGCAATCCGCATCGCATGGCTGCTTCCGCTTGTTCAACAGCAGGCCGTGGAGTCTATTAGTGGAATCCAAGGCATCATGGCGGACAAGTCTGCATCGCAACGCGGCTTCATGACAGCGCCGGATATCCAGGAGATCGATATTCTCTGGATTACCGCCGGGCTTGGATGTGACGGCGATACGATCGCGATGACGGGCGCCACTCAGCCGAGTATCGAAGACCTGCTCGCGGGTGCGATGCCCGGCATCCCGAGGGTCAGGCTCCACAATCCGTTTCTGGCTTATGAGAACGGAGACGAATTCCTCGAACCATTTCACCTGGCCCGCGAGGGTCGCCTGGGGCGTCCTTTTATTCTCGTGGTCGAAGGATCGATTCCCGACGAGACCAACAAGGATGAGGGCTACTGGGCTGCTATGGGAACCGATCCCGTTACCGGGCAGCCGATTAGGACTTGCGACTGGATAGATGGGCTCGCGCCGAAAGCGTGGGCGGTCATCGCGGCGGGCACGTGCGCGACCTACGGCGGGATCCATGCGATGCAAGGCAATCCTACCGGTGCGATGGGATTGGCCGACTACCTTGGATGGAACTGGAAGTCCGCGGCCGGCGTCCCGATCGTTTGCGTGCCTGGTTGTCCGGTGCAGCCCGACAATTTCATGGACACCCTGTACTACCTGCTGTGCCAGGCGGCGGGCCATGCTCCTATGATTCCCCTCGATGAAGCTTTGCGCCCGCGCTGGCTCTTCACTCAGACTGTGCACGAAGGCTGTGACCGCGGCGGATATTACGAACAAGGCGATTTCACGCTGAGTTATGGCGAGCCGGCTTGCATCGTGAAACTTGGATGCTGGGGGCCGGTGGTCCACTGCAACGTGGGCAAACGCGGGTGGATGGGCGGCGTCGGCGGATGTCCCAACGTCGGCGGCATCTGCATCGGATGCACGATGCCCGGCTTCCCCGACAAGTTCATGCCGTTCATGGACGAACCGCCGGGCGCGAAGTTATCGTCGTCGGCCGTTCTGATGTACGGACGCGCGGTTCGTGCGCTGCGACGCTTCACGATGGAATCGCTCGACAAGGAACCCGACTGGCGCCATCGCCAGGTTCCGCCGCTAGAGAAAACCAGGCGCGATTGATCGCAGGCAAATGTCGATGACGACCGCTCGGAAGCTGGAATTGCCGCAACGCGCAGCGACCGATGCAGTGCGCGACAGCTATCTTGACCAGACGGCGGCAGAGGCCCAGGCCGTCCTCGAGATGATGGCGCAAGTCTTCGACCTCGGGGTTGCAACGTTTCGCTCGACCAACGTCCCGTCGCCGAAAGATCAGCGCCGGCTCGCGCCCGTGACCGAGGGTCACGACGCAATCGTAACGGTCAACGACGATACGATCATAACCTCCTTCAGCGACGCTGCGCAGAAAATTTTCGATTGTCCCGCGAGCGCCGTGATCGGGAGACCGGTGACGATTCTGTTCGACTCAGCTGGAGTGCCCGCGCCGGCAGCGAACGCGGGAACCTTGAGCGAGCGTTTGCGTCTCGGAATCCCGCTCGACGCGGTCGGAAAGCGTCGCGAGGGAACCACCTTCGCGATGGAGATGAGTAGCACGGTGATCGAGATTGGCGGCGAGCGGCGATTCGTCATGGTGGTGCGTGACGTGACGGAGCGCGATCAGGCTGAGTCGGAGAGGCGCAAGGCTGAGGCGCGGTTCCGGTCGCTGGTCGAGCAGATTCCGGCGGTCACATTCATGGGATCGCTCAATGAAGACAAGAATGAGTTTTATGTAAGCCCGCAGATCGAAGCCCTGCTGGGCTTCTCGCAGGCGGAATGGTTAAGCGATCCGTTTTTGTGGTTCAACCAGCTTCATCCCGACGATCGCAGTTACTGCAACCAGGAATTCGCGCGCGGCTGTATCGCCGGCGGACCGTTTCGCGCCGAGTTTCGCGCGCTGACCCGCGACGGCAAAGTGGTTTGGGTTCACGGCGAGGCTCGAGTCGTGAGGGACGAGGATGGACGGCCGATGTTTATCCAGGGCGTCGCATACGACATCACGGAATCGAAACGCGCGGAGGAGGCGGTTCGCGCGGGGGCCGAACAACTGAAGGCCTCGCTCGAAGAGAAGGAAGTTCTGCTGAAAGAGATTCATCACCGGGTGAAAAACAATCTGCAGGTGATCTCGAGTCTGCTGAAGTTGCAGGCCGCGCACATCGAAGATCCCGCCGCGCTCGAAATGTTCAACGAGAGCCGCCATCGGATTCAGACGATGGCGCTGGTGCACGAGAAGCTCTATCAATCAGCAAATTTCTCGCGGGTGGATTTCGGCGAGTATGCGCGCAGTCTCTCCGCCCTACTGGCCAGCACCTATCGACATAAGGCAGCGCGCATCGCGCTCAAGACGGAGATCGAAGAGGTCTCGCTCGGCGTCGACGTCGCGCTGCCGCTGGGACTCATCATGAATGAGCTGATCTCGAACTCTCTGAAATACGCGTTTCCCAATGGCGGCGACGGAGAAATTCGGATTGCGATTAATCGCGTGGCTGACAACCAGCTTCAATTGATCGTCGCCGACAATGGAATCGGCTTTCCCTCCGATGTCGATTTTCGCAAGACCGCGAGCCTGGGCATGCAACTCGTGCTCGCGCTAAGCGGTCAAATCGGTGGCAGTGTCGACCTTCGAGCAGACTGCGGCACCGAGTTCAGAATACTGTTCCGTCCCTGACGGCCGGTCTCTCGCGCAGGTACGAATACCACGCATCCATGCCATCGCCCTTGAGCACCGAGAGTTGAAGCACCCTCAGTGCCGGATTTACCTGGCGCGCATAGCCGATACATCGATCGACGTTGAAAGGTACGTAGGGCAACAGGTCAACCTTGTTGAGGAGCATGAGATCGGCCGCGCGAAACATATGTGGATACTTGAGCGGCTTGTCCTCGCCTTCGGTAATCGAAACGATCACCACTCGCGCGTTCTCGCCGAGATCGAACAGCGCCGGACAAACGAGGTTGCCGACATTTTCGATCATGAGAACCGATCCTGCGCGAGGGTTCAGGCGCTTCAACGCATCGGCCAGCATCGCGGCGTCGAGATGACATCCGCTGCCGGTATTGATCTGAACCGCCGGGCATCCGGTGGCGCCGATTCGCTCCGCGTCGAGCGTAGTCTCCTGATCGCCCTCGATGACGCAGATCGGAATTTCAGCGCCCAGCTCGCGAATCGTACGTTCCAGCAGCGAAGTCTTGCCGGCGCCCGGCGAGCTCATCAGGTTGAAGGCCACGATCTCGCGGCCTTCCAGCCATCCGCGGTTGTGCTCGGCGAGGTGATTGTTTTTGGCGAGGATGTCCTGCTCGAGCTGAAGCGTACGCGACGCCGGATGTTCGTGCGGATGCTCGTGATCGTGATGATGCTCGTGTCCGTCGTACGAGTGATCATGATGATGGTCGCCGTGCTGATTGGCGTCATGGGAGTGGCTGGCGTCGTGCGCGCCGGGGAAAAGAGTCAGACGCGTTTCGGCGCCGTCGGAGCATCCGCAGGTGGAACACATTTCAAACTACCTCGACTGATCGAATCTTCAGTTCCTGTCCACTGAGCAAGGCCAGATTCGCGCTGCCACACGGGCACAGCGCGATCGTGTCGGCTAGATCGACCTGCGCTGCGCAATCACGGCATCGCGCGCGGCCGGGAGTTTCTTCGATGTCGAGCAGTGCGCCTTCCATCACCGTGCCTTCGGCACAAACGTCGAAGCAGGCGCGTACCGAATCGGGCACCACTCCAGAGAGCTGGCCGATAACCAGCACGACGCGCAGGACCTTCGCGCCGCGAACGTGATCCTCGACGCTCTCGACGATACTCTCAGTGATCGCAAGCTCGTGCATTCGTCGGAACCGCGCTTATTCAGGCCGCATCGACGACCGCATCATAAGCCCACCGATGAGCGATACTCCGCTCGCAATCATCGACTGAATCTCGGGTGACTTCGAAAGCGTCTGCCACGCATCAATCAGCGGACGGCTGCTCGAAAAACTCGAACCCGTCTCTGCGAGATGCTCATGGCCGGACAACAAACCGCCGAGCGCCTCACCCACCGACACTTTTCCCTGCTCGAAGGTGCTCTGGAAGATCGACGTCCCGGTCGCGAGCATCCCCTTGAACTCGTCGGAGTTGACGATGACTTCCCACGCCTTGCGAAGTTCGTCGAACCGCTCCGGCCCCTCTTTCGCGCCCAGGACATAACCCATCATGAAACCTAAAATCGCGCCCATTGAATCTAGTCCTCCCGGGCCACGGCATTGCGGTCTCGCGCTGCCGCTACGGCCACTTGTCCAAAACTGATACCCGCGTCGTTGGTCGGCACCTGGCGATGAGTCAAAACCTGAAACCCGGCTTCCTCGAGCAAGCCAATCGTTCGCCGCAGCAACAACTGATTTTGAAATACCCCGCCGCTGAGCGCGACGATCGACAATCCACGCGCGGCCCTGATCGCACTGCATGCTTTTACGATCATCCGCGCAATCGAGTTGTGAAATCGCGCGGCGACGACCTCAACCGAAGTTCCGGCGCGCAAATCGTCGACCACGGCGCGCACCAGGATTGAGCCGCGAACCTCGAACGGCAATGCGGTAGGGACTGGTACCTCGTAGGCGCCGTCTTCCCCATCCGACGCACGTTGCTCTAGTTCG
>DATNLS010000269.1:0-3903 GCA_035602775.1 Candidatus Acidiferrales bacterium
TGCGGATGCTTGCGATGAGACGATTTGACGGCGAACTGCGTCGTTTCACCGTCGCGCAACTGATGGATCGTCTCGGGCAGTCGGAACATGCACGCCGATGCTTCTGGTATCCGATGTCGATCGCGACGTTGAACGACGAGCCACAATCGTCCTCGGCGGAACTGCTCGCCGAGGTTCTTAAGCGCGCATTTTTTTCCCGCCGTCGCGACTCGGCGTTCGTTTATTCGCGCGTCGGGCTGAGCGATCTTTACTGCACCGGCGCGAAACAATTGATCGAGCGGGCTGGCGGAACGGTGGCGTCGCACTCAATCGTCGAGATGCTCGAACTCGGTGCGCGCGGCAATGTCGCGAGCGTGCGGCTGCGCGACGGGCGTCGAATCGAAGCGTCGGACTTCATCAGCGCGGTGCCGGCGCCGCAGTTGCTCCGTTTGTTGCCTGAAAACGCAGTCGCGGATCCGTTTTTCGCGCGCTTCACGGGTCTCTTGGGCTCGCCAATCATCTGCGTTCACCTGTGGCTCGATCGTGAAGTGACTAGTTCACCGTTCATCGGCTTTATTGGCACCACTACTCAATGGCTATTCAACAAACGTCAGATATTCGCGCAGCGCGGCGAGGCGCACCCGGGCTACCTGAGTTTCGTGATCAGCGGCGCGCGCAAGCTGGTCGATCGCAGCAACCAGGAAATACTCGATATCGTGATTAATGATCTGCACGCGATGATTCCCGCATCGCGCGAGGCCAGAGTCGTAAAATCGCTGGTGCTGAAGGAGAAGAATGCGACAATGGCGCCGGACCTGCGCTCGCACGAATTGCGTCCGACCGCCAAGACGCCGATCGCGAACTTCTTTCTGGCCGGCGACTGGATTCAGACAGGATTGCCGGCGACGATTGAGAGCGCAGTGATCTCGGGACGGGCCGCAGCAGCCGCGGTCGTCGCACGGACCGCGGAATAGCTATTCGATTAGTCAAATGAATACCAGGTTAGCGCTGGTGACCGGCGGCAACGGATTCGTGGGATGTCACGTGGTGCGCGCGCTGCTCGCCCGCGGCGACCGGGTCCGCGTGCTGGCGCGCGAGAACGCGGATCTGAGTGCGCTGGCCGGTCTGCCGGTCGAAATAGTGCGCGGCGACCTGCGGCACTTCGATTCCGTCGCGCGCGCCGTCAGCGGATGCAACGAGGTCTATCACGTCGCCGCCGACTATCGGCTGTGGCTGACCGATCCGGCGCCGATGTATGCGACCAACCTCGAAGGCACGCGGCACGTTATCCGGGCTGCGACCAGTGCTGGCGTTTCGCGAATCGTTTACACCAGCACGGTGGGGGCGCTTGGGATTCCGCACGGCGGAGTGGGACGCGAAGACACGCCGTCGTCGCTCGCCGCGATGCCCGGCCATTACAAGAGATCGAAGTACATGGCGGAGCAGGCGGCGCTCGAGGCCGCCGCGGCGGGCGCGCCGGTGGTGATCGTGAATCCCTCGACGCCGATTGGCGCGCTCGACTTCAAGCCGACGCCGACTGGCAGGATCATCGTGGATTTCCTGAATCGGCGGATGCCGGCGTACCTCGACACCGGGCTCAATATCGTCGACGTCGAAGATGTTGCGCGCGGCCATCTGCTGGCGGCGGAGCGCGGCCGCATCGGCGAGAAATATATTCTCGGCGGCGAAAATCTCACGTTGAAGGAATTTCTCGGACGACTCGCGGCGGTTTCCGGATTGCGGGCGCCGAAGGTGAGAATTCCTTACGCCGTGGCGTTCGGTTTCGCGCTCGGCGCTGAAGCATTTGCGCGCACCGTCACCCGCCGCGCGCCGCGCGCCAGCTTGACCGAAGTGCGGATGGCGCGAAAGACGATGTTCTTCGACTCGTCGAAGGCGCGCGCGGAGCTTGGCTACTCGCCGGGGCCGATCGACGTCGCAATCGAGGCGGCTATCGAATTTTTCAGATCCAGAGGCACGGCGAAAAGCGCCGCGTAGGCAAGGCGATGCATCTGCTGTTATCCACCATCGCGATGCGGCCGTACGTTTTCATCTTCCTGGCCAGTTTTCTGTTTATCGCGATTGTGAACTTCGGCCTGCGCACGACGATGCTCTTCACGCTGCTGACTTACGCTGTGTCGCTCGCCTGCGAGTGGTCCTCGGTTCACAACGGATTCCCGTTCGGCCTGTATCACTATATTGAGGCGACGCGCGGGCGCGAGATCTGGGTGTTCGGCGTTCCGTTCATGGATTCGCTGTCGTTCACGTTCCTCGCGTTCGCCAGCTACACGGTGGCGCTGCTGCTCAGCTCGCCACTGTATCGGCGCGGCGCCGACTTCCGAATTCTTGACACATGGGAGATTCGCCGCGCGCCGCGAGTCTGGCTGATGGCGGCGCTGTTCATGGTGATGGTGGACATGGTCGTCGATCCGTTGAGCGTGCTCGGCGACCGATGGTTCCTCGGCAAGATTTTCTGGTACGACCCGCCGGGTCCGCACTTCGGCGTTCCGATCAGCAATTATCTCGGATGGTATTTTGTCGCCGCGATCACGATTGCGATTTTCCAGTGGCTCGACGCCGCGCTCAATCGCGGCCCGGCGAAACCAGCCGGCCTGATTCCTGCGATGAAATCGCGCGCGCTGCTTGGGCCGATGCTCTACGCCGGAATCGTCCTTTTCGGAATCACAATGCTGTTCCGAATCGGCGCGGCGAATGTTGGATGGGCCGCGGTGTTTATTTACCTGCCGTTCACCGTGCTTGCGATTCATATCGTTACCCGCCGCGAATCCTGGGGCGACGACGAAGCGGTCGAACGTCATCTGGCCGACTTTCCTTACGAGCGCGCTCTTCCCGTCTGGAAGCCAACGAGCGCGCGCACGCATGAGTCGCGCCGCGTCACGGCATAGCGGACGCTTCCAAACTATCGCCGACTGTGGCAAGCGTCGGTCATCGAACTACAACGGCGAAGTCGCGAGGTAACCAGCATGCTGCTCAAGGACAAAGTTGCGTTGATCACGGGCGCGGGTTCCGGAATCGGCCGCGCGAGCGCGATTCGGTTCGCGAAGGAAGGCGCCAAGGTAATGGTCGCCGATGTGCGCGCGGAGACGGCAAGCAATACGGCGGCCGAGATCGAGAAGGCGGGCGGCGTTGCGAAGTCGGTGTCGGTTGATGTGCGCGTAGGCGCTGAAGTCGAGCGCATGGTCAACGAAACGATACGCGCGTTCGGACGGCTCGACATCCTGTTCAACAACGCCGGTGTCTTCGTGCCAAAAACCGTGGTGGACACCAGCGAGGAAGAATGGGACTGGGTCGTCGACGTTTGCCTGAAGGGGGTGTTCTTCGGCTGCAAGTACGCGATCCCGCAAATGATCAAACAGGGCGGCGGCGTGATCATCAATACCGCCAGCGGCGCGGGCATCGAGGGCGTGCCGAATCTTGGCGCCTACCAGGCGGCGAAGGGCGGCGTCGTGATCATGTCGAAGGGAATCGCGCTCGACTTCGCGCGGCATAAGATTCGATGCGTGTCGATTTGCCCAGGCGTGATTGAAACGCCGATCGCCGAGAACTGCAACACTGTTCCCGCGGGCGCGTCGCAACTGGTTTGGGCGCGCACCGGCAACGCGCATCCGCTCGGGCGCAACGGCAAGCCGGAAGAGGTCGGCGCGCTGGCGGCGTTCCTGGCGTCAGATGAGGCGGGGTTTATCACGGGGGTCGCGGTACCGATTGACGGCGGGTTCAGCGCGGGCGCTTTCGCGCCACCGAGTCGCGAGCGCGCTTCGTAGCATCCGGAATCCTGCCCTCGTGCGCGATGGCGATTAGCGCGTCAGCAATCGCGGCGGTTGCGCGCGAGAGGTTTCGCATCATCCGCGGTAGTTTGAGCATCGCAGCGGGATTGCGCAGCAGGAAGGAGGTCGCGGCGAGCGGCCG
>DATNLS010000133.1:0-3320 GCA_035602775.1 Candidatus Acidiferrales bacterium
CGTGACCAAGGATGTCGTCGGGGCTGGTCGGCTCCTCGATCCACAACGGATTGAAGCGCGCGAGCGGACGCATCATCTCGATCGCCTCGCCGACATCCCACGCCTGGTTCGCGTCCATCATCATGACGGCGCGCGGTCCGATTTCTTCGCGCACCAGCGCCGCGCGATGGACGTTGGCGGAGGAGTCACGTCCGACTTTTATCTTGAACCGGGTCCATCCCGCGGCGAGCGCCTCGCGGCATAGCCGGCGAACTTTGTCGTCGGGGTAGCCCATCCATCCGGCGGACGTGATGTAGGCCGGGTAGCCCTCTTTGTGCATCTGCGCTTCGCGTTCGCCGCGAGTCGCAAACTTCGCGCGCAGGATTGCGAGCGCGTCGTCACGCGTGAGCGCGTCGGTGAGGTAGCGAAAATCGATGCATGCGACGAACTGCTCAGGCGTCATGTCGGCAACCAGTTTCCAGACCGGCTTGCGCTCGATTTTGGCGTACAGATCCCAGACCGCATTCACGATGGCCGCGGTCGCGAGATGGATCGCGCCTTTCTCCGGACCGATCCATCTGAGCTGGCTCTCGAACGTGAGACGCTGCCAGAAACCGCCTAGGTCGCCGACTATGTCGTCGTACTTCGAGCCGACCACGAGATGCTGCAGGGCGCGCACGGCGGCGACTACGACTTCGTTGCCGCGGCCGAGCGTGAACGTCATGCCGTGGCCCTCGATGCCGTCGCGCGCGTCCGTGGCGAGCACCACATAGGTGGCGGAATAGTCGGGATCGGTATGCACGGCGTCGGAGCCGGCGAGCGTTCTGGAGGTCGGGGTTCGGATGTCGCGGACCGAGAGTCCCGAGATTGTGCGCGCCATGATCGCTTCCTCTGCGCGGCATGGTAGCATCGCGCGACCGGCGATGACGACTCAATTGCCAGCCTCGATTCGCGATCTGCGCCAGTCATGGCCGCGTCCGTCAGCGCCGAAGCCAATCGTCGTGATCGGCGCGGGAAGTATCGTTCGCGATGCGCATCTGCCGGTGTACAAACGTCTAGGCTTTCCGGTCGCGGGCATTTTCGACGTGAATGCGGCGGCGAGCCGCGAGCGAGCGGAGGCGTTTGCGATTCCGCGTGTGTTCGAGTCGCTCGACGAAGCGACGTCTATGCGCGACGCTGTTTTCGACGTTGCGATCCCGCCGGAAAATATCGCGAGCGTGCTGGAGCGCCTGCCGTCGGGCGCCGCCGTGCTGATTCAAAAGCCCCTGGGCCGCGACCTTGCCGACGCGCGCCGGATAGTTGCTATCTGCCGCGAGCGACGACTCCGCGCCGCGGTGAATTTTCAGCTCCGCTTCGCGCCTAACATGTTGGCGGTCAAGGACGCGCTCGAGCGCGGCCTTTTTGGCGACGTGCTCGACGTCGAAGTTCGGATCAATCTCCACACGCCGTGGAACTACTGGGCGTTCCTCAAGGGCGTGCCGCGCCTCGAGGTGCTGATGCATTCGATTCACTACCTCGACTTGATTCGATCGCTGATTGGCGAGCCGCGCGGCGTGTACTGCAAAGGCGTGCGCCATCCCGGAATGACGGATTATGCCGACACCCGCACCAGCATCGTGCTCGACTACGGCGACACGATTCGATGCAGCCTGACGATGAATCACGCGCACACGTTTGGCGGACGGCATGAGATGTCGCAGCTCAAGCTCGAGGGCACGCGCGGCGCCGCGATCGCGAAGATGGGCGTGAATCTCAACTATCCGGCGGGCGAGCCCGACACGCTCGAGCTCGCGACCGAAGATTCTAAGGGCTGGAGCCCGGTTGCTCTGCGTGGTTCGTGGTTCCTCGAGGCCTTCGAGGGTCCGATGTCGAACCTGCAGCGTTCCGCCGCCGGCGAGGATTCGAAACTGGTGTCAGCCGTCGAAGACGCGCTCAACACGATGGCGGTGGTCGAAGCCTGCTACGAATCGAGCGCGCACGGCGCCACCCCGGTTCCCTCAACGCATTAGAATCGCAATCATTGTCGGCGGAGGCTTCACACCGATGGCCGCAGAACACGTTGTTTTTTTGTTTGATGTCGATAATACGCTGATCGACAACGATCACATCGTTGAGGATATGAAGACCAATCTCGAGCGCGACATTGGCGACGAGCAGCAGCAGCGCTACTGGGATTACTTCGAACAGCTGCGCACCGAGCTCGGCTACGCGGACTATCTCGGCGCGCTGCAACGGTACCGCGTCAATCATCCGCGCGATTTCGGCATTATCGCGGTGTCGTACTTCCTGATGAACTACCAATTCGCGAACCGGCTGTTCCCCTGCTCACTCGACGTGATCGAGCAATACAAGCAATACGGCGAAGCGGCGATCCTGTCCGACGGCGACATGATTTTTCAGCCGCTGAAGGTCGAGCGATCAGGGTTGCGCGACGCCGTCGATGAAAAGGTGATGATCTACATTCACAAGGAACAGGAACTCGACGACGTGAAGAAGCGCTATCCCGCGGATCATTACGTGCTGATCGATGACAAGGTGCGGATTCTCGACGCAGTGAAGAAGACCTGGGGCGCGAACGTGACGACGGTGTTTCCGAAGCAGGGGCATTACGCCGCGGATGTGAAGGAAGTCGCTAAATACATGACGCCCGACGTCACCGTGGATCGGATCGATCAGTTGCGCGATTACGATTTGGCGCGGCTGCGCGCCACGACCAAGGGCTAGCAGCGCAATCAGGCCAGGTCGAAGAGCAGTACCTCTGCCGGAGCGCTGGCGACTATCGTTAGTTTATCTTCGTCGCTGATTGCGGCGCCGTCGCCCTCTGCGAGTGCGGCGCCGTTGACTGTGACCGCGCCGCGCGCGACCTGGACCCATCCGTGACGGCCTTTCTTTAGATCTTTCGCGACGGTTTGGCCGCGCTCGAGCTTTGCGACTGACAGTGCGGCGTCCTGATGAATCTTCACCGACTGACCGCCGCCGTCGGGTGTGCCTACCGGCGCGAAGCCGCCGTGCGCTTTCGCATCGTCGATAGTCTTTTGCTCGTAGCCGGGCGCGATGCCGGGCGTGGCAGGCGTGATCCAGATTTGCAGAAAGTGAACCGGCTCGGTTTTCGAATGATTGAATTCGCTGTGCGTGATTCCCCTGCCCGCGCTCATCCGCTGCGCTTCGCCGGGACGGATGACTGAGCCGGTGCCGAGGCTGTCCTTGTGCTCGAGGGCGCCTTCGAGAATGTAGGTGATAATCTCCATGTCGCGATGCGGATGGGTGGGGAACCCGGCGCCGGGGCGGACGCGATCCTCGTTGATGACGCGCAGCGTGCGAAATCCCATCTCCTTGGGATC
>DATNLS010000377.1:0-2061 GCA_035602775.1 Candidatus Acidiferrales bacterium
TGCGGATAAACGTAGCCCACCTCGCTGTTGAAGAGGATCTGCAGTTCGCCTGGCTTCGACAGCTTGGCGTACCACTTCCAGTAGTCGCCGAATTGAGAATACCACCCGGGATATTTGTGTTCGAACCACTCGAAATCCTTCTCGGTCTGCGCCTCGATGCGCCAGAAATTCACCGACCAGCCGACCGAGAAGAATTGCGCGGTCAAATGGACGTAGTTTTTCTTGACGATGCGGTCCCATGCCGCCGCGACGTCGTCATGATGGATCTTGATGCCGTATTTCTCGAGCGGCAGCATGTAGGTCCGATAATAATCTTCGTAGATCCAGCGGTGCCACAGCTCCGCGTAGGATTCCTTGTTCTTGTCGCGGTTGGTCGTGCCGTATTCGATGAACGTCCCGATCGCGGCGTCGACGATCGCGTGGTTCTGCCAGAAGGCGTATTTGAGATCGCGTTCGAGCAACTGATGGTTCGAGGGGTCGTGCAGCATCGCCATCAACATGGAATGGCCGTTGCCGATATGGCGCGACTCATCCGACTGCACGGACAGGAATACGGTCGGCAGCGCGTAGTCGCCGTTGCGAGCGGCTTCCGACGGCATTGCGACGAAGAGCGTGTTGGTGAAGGCCGTTTCGGCGACCACTGTCAGATAGATGCTGGCGGCGGTGATCGCGTCGCCGGTGAGGAAGCCTTCCGCAAACTGGCGCCCGATCGTGGAGGCGTAGCACTTGCCGAACGCGGCTTCCGTGATGTCGAACCCAGCCGGATCGATATAGTTTTCCATGTACCACTTCTTCAGATTCATCTGAATCGTCGAGTGGCGCAGTTCGTCGACCATCTGCATCGTGAAGCCCGTGCGCAACTCTTCGCCGGGCGACAGACGTCCGACCATCGCCATGGAACGCGCCGCTGAGATTTCCGGGAACGGAATGATCGCCAGGAACAGCTTCATCCATTCGATCCAGCGCGGCTCGACGTTCCGGAACATGTCGCCGCGCAAGGCCGCGTCAAGCGCCCCGTAAACGCGGTTGTCCTTTTCTTCCTGCATGGGGAAGTAGGAACGCAGCACCTGCTTCATCGGATCGCGAGGCACCCTCGAGATCTTATAGTCGGTTGGGAAAGTCATCGCCTCCTGGACATAGCTTGGCGTCCAGCCGAGATCGGCGACGCGATTGGCGGCTTCGCCAATGCTGATGCCTCTCTGCGCGGTAATCTTGTTGAGCGTCAGACTTGCGGTCATTGCATTCTCCTCCGTGTCAATCTCTGTTCGGGATCGCTCGTTGGGCGTTCATTGAGTCGTTCACCGTGCTTCCGGTTTGGTGAGCGGCTTTCCTTCTGCGATGAAGCGAGCGGTCAGAACGAGCGCGCCCATCGCAAAATCTTTGCCGTGCGCTCCGATCATCGCTTCGGCGACATCCGCCAGCTGCACGAAGAACTCGTCCTTCGAACGATCGTCCTCAGTGAACTGACCAGCATCGCGAACAATCGGCTCGCTCGCGGCATTCATGTGAGAAACCTCCGATTTGCTGCCGCCCGATCGTCAAATTCGAGCAGAGACCTATTGAGCCACTCGCGCTCAGCGACGAGAGTTCGGTGTTCGTCCTCGAGCTGCTCTATACGGCGATCGATTTCGGCGAGTCGCTCGGCGGGTTCAGAGTCGCCGCCGCCGCGCTCGATGTCGCGCAAAGCGCACGCGCGCTCGATGTCCGCCCCGCCCCGCGCGCTGTCGAACTTGAGTTGCCGCAAATTGTTGTCGATCATCGCTTCGATCAGTTTGTGTCTGGCCAGCATGCTCTCGCGGCCCGTCCGTGAAGCATCGGCTTCTCGCTCCGACCGTCGCGCATCGTTCGGGCCATCACGATCGCCAGTCATGGGATCAGGACCGCCCGGCCGTTGATGCGGCCATTGTGCAGGTCGTGCAGAGCGTCATTCGCTGCGCTCAACTTGTATTCGCGCGTATGGAGCTTAACGAGTCCCCGATCCGCGAGCGCCATGAGCTCAACCAGCTCGGCGTAAGTACCGACAAGATTGCCAACGATCGTCTTCTCGGACGTGATCATATC
>DATNLS010000162.1:0-3399 GCA_035602775.1 Candidatus Acidiferrales bacterium
TTTTTCGCGACGGCCCAAGCTGCTGATCACTAATCCGATCGAGCCGCTCTACGAGATGTACAAGCAGCTCGGGCTCAAGACCGTCGGGCGCGAGCCGGTCGAGCATCCTCACGCGTTCAACGTGCGGGTCTGGCTGATGTACGGCAGATTCGACGAGATGTCGAAACCCTACTTTATGTAGGTTTTCACTTAGGCCCTCGCCCCGACTACGATAACCGTTGCGCAGTCGCGTCGGGAGGTAACCGCAATGGCATCAAGTGATCAGTTCCAGCCTCCGCCAGCCACCCGTCGCGAGGATTTCCGCGAAATTCTCCACGGCGTCGAAGTGCCAGATCCCTATCGCTGGCTGGAGGATGGAAGCGCGCCCGAGACCCGCGCGTGGCTCTCCACGCAGGATAAGTACGCTCGGCCGTTTCTGGACACGCCCGTCCGCGAACGCATCCGCGCGCGATTGGCCGGCCTGATGAAAGTCGACGCGATGGGCTTTCCGATCGAGCGGAGAGGTTATTACTTCTATTCGCGACGACGCGCCGGCGATCAACAAAGCGTCATCTGCCGGCGCCATGGACTGCATGGTGACGAGGAAGTTCTGGTCGACGCAAACACGATGAGCGCGGACGGGATGACCGGCGTTCTAATCGCCGGCATTTCCCGCGACGGTTCCGTTCTCGCCTACGGCGTGCGGCACGGCGGTGAAGACCAGTTTTCGATTAATCTGCAGGACGTCGCATCGCGCCGTGACTTGCCCGACCACCTGCCCAGGGCGAGGTACGGCAACGCGTCATGGAAGCATGACGGCAGCGGTTTCTTTTACATGGTCAGAACCGACGAGGGTCCGCGCGTCAGGTTCCATCGCGTGGGCACACTGGTTTCTGAAGACCGCGAAATAATCGGATCCGATTGGGGACCTGACCGATGGGCCGGCGCGTTCGTGTCGGACGACGGGCGATATCTGATAATCAGCACCGGTTACCGTACCGCGAGCACTAATAGCGGCGATCGCAACGATCTGTATTTTCAGCGCCTCGACACCGAAGGCGAGATCATTGCAATCGCCGACGACCTCGACGCTTCGTCGTTCGGTTCCGATGCGGGCGACGCGCTCATCATGGCGACCAACTGGCAAGCGCCCCGGCGCCGCGTCATTCGAATCGAGTTCGCCAATCCGTCGCGCGACAACTGGCGCGAGATCATTCCCGAAGCTCCCTGGACGATCGAAAGCTTCTCGGCTGTCGGCGGTAAACTAATAGCGACTTATACGGAGGACGTGCACTCGCGCGTCCGAGTGTTCGAACCGGACGGAACCTTTGTGCGCGAAGTGGAGTTGCCGTGCGCCGGCACCCTCGTGCAATTTACCGGGCGATGGGACCGCACCGAATCGTTCTTCTACTTCACCTCGTTCGATCATGCGCCGACGATCTACCGCTACGACACAGATACAGGAGAGCGAGAGGTCTGGTGGCGTCAACCATCTGTTCCCGACCTCGCACAATTCGAATTGCGCCAAGTCTGGTATCCGTCGAAGGATGGAACGATGCTTCCGATGTACCTGTTCCACAGGCGCGGGCTGGCACTCGACTCCGCGCGGCCGACATTGCTGACCGGCTACGGCGGATACAACCTAAGCCCGTTCCCGGTTTACTCGACGATGGCGGTTGTCTGGGCCGAGGCGGGCGGTGTTTTCGCTTCAGCCAACCTCCGGGGCGGCGGCGAATTCGGTGAGGAGTGGCATCAGGCCGGTCGGCGCGAGCGCAAGCAGAACGTATTCGATGACTTCATCGCCGCCGCCGATTGGCTCATCGCCAATCGATACACGCAACCGTCGAAGCTTGCGATTTCGGGCGCCAGCAATGGCGGTCTGCTGGTCGGCGCCGCCCTGACGCAGCGTCCCGATCTGTTCCGCGCCGTGATTTGCCATCGTCCAGTGCTCGACATGATGCGCCATCACAAAGATCCGATGGGACCTTACTGGATCGGTGAATACGGCTGCGCCGATGATCCGAATGACTTCCCGTACCTGTTCGCGTACTCGCCCTATCACAACGTGCGCGGCGGAACGCGGTACCCGGCAGTCATGTTCGTCACGGGAGATTCGGACACGCGATGCGATCCGATGCACGCGCGGAAAATGGCGGCGATCCTTCAATCGGCGTCGGCGTCAAAGCATCCGATCATACTTCACTATCGCGTCGAAGCGGGGCATATGCCGACGCTGCCGATGGACGCGACGATCGATGAGCTCGCGGATACGCTCGCGTTCCTGTCTCGCGAACTGGACGTAGCCTTCTAGGACTTCGCTTTCTGATCCGCCTTGCCGCCGCCCATGAACGTTGCGGCGCCTTGCATCATCCTCGTGCCGACGCTGAGCAGCGCGTCGGTGACGCCGGGGAACAGCGACGCGAGCTTCTCCGCCACCGCGGCGCCGGGAGGAACGTCCACTTCCGTAAGCCCGAACGCGGCCGCGGCCAGCACCGCCCATGTCACCCATCGCGCCGGCATCGCCATCATCGCCGGTACGCCTTTGAGCGTGTCGTGCTTGAGCGCGTTGCGCGCCATCGGTGTGTCGATCACTCCGGGCATCACGAGCGACACCTTGATTCCGGTGTTGAACAACTCGACCCGCAGCGCTTCCGTCATCCCCACCAGCGCGAACTTGGTCGAGCTGTAGCCGCCCAGCGGGCTGACTCCGCGGCGTCCCGCCAGCGACGAGATGTTCACGATATTGCCCGACTTGGCCTTGCGCATCACCGGCAGCACCGCCTGCATCGCGTTGAGCGCGCCGAAGACGTTCACCGCCATCATTTTTTCCAGATCTTCGGGGCGCATCGTCTCGACGGTCTCCGCGATCAGTAAGCCCGCCGAGTTGATCAGGATATCGACTTTGCCGAAGGCTTCCTTGACCTGCTCGATTGCCCAGAACACGCGCGCGCGATCGGTCACGTCGCAATCGAGCGCGAGCGCCTTGCCGCCGGCCTTGTTTATTTTCTGCGCGAGCTCTTCGAGCTGCACGCGCCGGCGTGCGAGCAGGGCGACCTGCGCCCCCTGTTCGCCGAACGCGAGCGCGACGTCGTGGCCGATGCCGCTCGAGGCGCCGGTTACGACCACCGATTTGTCGAAGAAGTATCCGCGCACCGGACCTTTTGATTCCCGCTTGGTTTCGCTCATTGCCGTCACCTCGCTTGGGCGCCGTTGCTCGGAACTGATGGTGTGGGCGTCGCGTTTGCGATTGTGCGCCGTCACCCGCGGATGCGCAAACCGCCGTCGAGATTGGTTGCGAGCGCGGTACGGCGTGGTTAACCTCTCACTGGCAAACATTGAGATCGAGAACTGTCATCACGGAAATTGTCGCGGCGGGGGCGTTGATCGGCTCGTATCCGCTGGACTGGCTGGTCAAACGCG
>DATNLS010000390.1:0-8128 GCA_035602775.1 Candidatus Acidiferrales bacterium
CCCGCCGATTTGTTCACCGCAATCGAGACCGATCGCGTTTTCCGCATCCCGGGCGTGCGTCTCGCGCAAGTCCAGCCTCGTCACGACCACGAAACGCGAGTTTACAGTTATCTGTTCACGTGGCCGTCGCCCGCGATGGGCGGCGTGCTCGGATCATGCCACGCACTCGAACTCGGCTTCGTCTTCGGCACCAATCAGGCGCCCGGGATGGCCGCATTCGCCGGCACCGGTCCAGCCGCGGAAAAGCTGGCGACCCAGATGCAGGACGCATGGCTGGCATTCGCCCGCTCAGGCGACCCGAGTAATGAGAGCACCGGCGAGTGGAAGCGTTACGACGAAGCGCATCGCGCAACGATGATCTTCGGGGCCAGCACGAAGCTGGAGAACGCCCCGCGCGACGAAGAGCGCCGCGCGTGGGACGGAATCGAGGATCGAATCTTCGGCTCCCTCTAATCCGCCGCTCCTCTGGCTCCTGTACCTCGCCCAATTGAACGTGAAACCCGCAGTGGGTTTCACGCTTCCTTCGGCAGGGCTGAGTCCTGCACCCAGTGAATAAGATGGGAGACTTCGTCCCTGTTGGGGGTTAATTTGGGGGGTAGGTAGTCGATCATTCACCGGGTTGGTTTTGCTGTGGGGGGTTGGGCGCTTGAGCCTTTGGCGTGGGCGGGTTTGCCTTCCATGAAGCGGTTGCATCCGCTGTTGCCGGAGACTCGCAGCTTGAATTTTTGCATCTTGTCGTCGATGCAGAGTCCCATCGTTTGATTTTTCGCCGGCGCCTTGGGCTCGATCTGCCACCACTTACAGTCCTTGCAGAGTCCCCATGAAGTGCTCATCGAGTCCGCCCTCCTTCGTTCGACGCGTCACTCCAGCGACAGATCGACGCGCGTGGTCTTGCCCTGATCGGTGATTCCGGTGGCGTCCAGTTTGGGCGCGATTATGAACATCCGGGCCGAGTCGACCTGCTTGCTGCTCAGATACGCGCGCACCGCGTTGGCGCGCGCATCGGCGAGATTCTTCAGGTCCTGATCTTTCACCGGAGTGTTCGCGAGGATTAGTTTTTTCATTTCGTCGGGCGGCAGCGTCTTCGCCAACCCAATTGCGTCGCGCGGCTTCTTGAAGTCCCCCGCGCTGTAGACCTTCTTCAGATACTTGTCGTAGTCCGCGGTCGAGAGCGCCGGGGTTTTTCCGTTCGCATCCGCGCTGGCGCCCCCGCTGTTATGGCTGAGCACCTGGATGCTGTGGTCCAGTGACGCCTGTTTGTAGCCGTCGGTGTCGAACTTCGGATCGACGCGCCCTTCGATGTTGAGCTTCAGCGCGGTCCGATCGGCCAAGGCCTTCGCGACCGTATCCAGTTTCTGCTGACTGTCTGGCGTCAGCGTCGAATACCCGGGCGCGAACTCGATGTAGGCGAGATTCTGCGGCGCTCCGCCGCCGGTGACGCTGCCGAACGCGGATGCGATCAGTGAGAATGGCGCCGTCGCCGCCTTGACGATCAGATTCATGAACGCGCCGAGGATGATGGCGCCGATGCTGAATTGCGGATCCGAGAGCGAGCCTGAGATGGGGATTCGCACGTCGATTTGTCCCTTGGAATTCTTGAGCAGCGAAACCGCGAGCCGGATCGGCAAGTTGGTCGCGTCGGGACTGTCCACGTGATCACCGAAGGTCAGTTGATCGATAAATATATGGTTGTCAGCCGTGAGCTTGCCGGCGTCGAGCAGGTAATGAACGTCAACTGTCAGCGTGCCTTTGACGATCGGATAGCCGGTGTACTTGATCGTGTACGGCGAGACTCCGGTCAGCTCGACCGCGTCCGCCTTGGCCTTGATATCGACGAACGCCGTCGGCGCGAGCGGATTGATCGAGCCGTCGATATTGAGCGGCGAGCTGCCGTTGATTTTTCCGTCGAGTGCAACCGGCGCGGGCGTGGTGGATTTGGTGCCGAACGCGCCGACGCTGCCTTCCAGGTCGGTCATGTTCGCCGTGTAGTTGGGCTTGATGAAATTGTCCGTATAGTCGACCTTGCCGCCCTTGAGCGTTATTTTGCTCAGCTCGACGTCGGCGTTCATCGGCTGTCCCTGGTAAGGTTGCGCCGGACTCGCTGCCGCCGCCGGGCTGGCTCCAGGAGCGGGCGACGCTGCTACGCTGGGCGCGGCCGCCGGAGTCGGGGTCGAGGTCGCCGCCACTGGAACCGCACCCTTCGAGCCCGGCGTGCCCGCCGCGCGCGTCAGCGAGGTCGGCGCTTCCTGCGGACTCGCCGTGATGTCCTTCAGGTTCAGCTTGCCGTTGCTGTTGAGAATGATCCGCGAATAGAAATCGCTCAGCGCTACCAACCCGACGTGTACTTTCGGCGGACCCTTGCCGAGCGCAAAGTCGATCCGGTTCACGTTGAGCGCGGCCATTCTGAAGAACAGATCGTTGGTCAGCTTGTCGAGCATCCGCACGCTGCCGAGCGACGCGTCGCCTTTGTAGCTGACCAGAAAATCCTTGCGCACCTGCTCGAGCCCGACCGCGCCGTCCATCGTCAGGTTCGCGCTGGTGATGGTCGCATTCAGCCTGCTGCTCACGTACGGATTGGCGAAGCTCAGGTCCATGCGCTTGGTCGCGACGCGCAGGTCGGCCTTGAGCGGCGCAATCGCCGCGGTACCGGTGACTTTGAAAGTACCCTTGCGATTCAGCGTGCCGTCCAAATCGATAGTGAAAGGTTTGGCAAAGTCGCTGGTCACATCTTTCAGGTGGAGATTCAGCGGAGCCACCGCGATGGTGACGGGTTTCGGCGCGCTCTCGTCGACGAAGGTCGCGTCGGTCTGATCCAGCGAGATTGCAGCGACCTGGAATTGAAAACTCGGCGAGGTTGGCGCCGTCGGAGCCGGCGCGGCGGGCTGAGCGGATCTACGTGACACGCGCCTGCGCTCGCGCTCGCGTGGGGCGCGCCTCGACTCGCGCGCCGGTGCGCGCTCGGCAGTCGGCGGCGCCTCCTTGCTGCGCATCAGCGATTCGAGACTCAACTTGCCGTCGCGCCCGCGCCGCACGAACAGATGCATCCCGTCGCCTTTCACTTCGGTGACCGTCGCCTGCCGCGACGCCAGGTCGAACTGCCCGAGCGCGACGCTGAAATTTTTCCACTGCACCGGCTTTTCTTTTCCGCCCGGCGCGTCAACTTCGAAATTCGCGATCGAGGCGCTGGCCGGCTCCGCGTGCACGTTGAAATGATCGCTGGCAAAATGGGTCTGCACGGTGGCCTTCGCGCTGAGCTTGCCCGACGCAATCGTTGCCGCCAGCACCGCCTGCGCGAACGGCTGCAACGCGGGCAAATCGATCTGATCGATCGACACGTCGGTCGTAACCTGCGATTGCGCGAGATCCAGCGCGCCCTGGACCGCGAGCGCGCCACCAGTGTGAAGGTTGCTGTTGAGGTAGAAGGTCGCCGGCGATTTCCCCAGCGTCCGCAGATTCTTTACTCCGACTTCGAGCGCGTCGAGCGCATCCGTCGCTGGAGTCGCGCCGCTGTTGTCCTGCAGGTTCACTCCGCTCTTGGTGAGCACGAACGACTCCAACTGGAAGTCCATCGGTGGTTTCGACGTCGACGGCCCCGCTATCGGCACGGCCGGCTGCGCGATATTGCCCGCCGGCGTTGGCGCGGCGGCGGGAGCGCTCGCCGCAGCAACTTGCGCGGGAGGACTCGCCGCTGGCGCCGCCGCATTGCCGCTCGCCAGCGAAGAGAGATTGTTGGTGCCGTCGGCATTCAGCCGCACATTCGCGAGCAAGCCGTCGATCCAGATCGATTCCAGATAGAACACGGCGCCGAGCGGCTCGACGTCGGTCAGTTTCACCTCCGCATGTTTCAGTGCGACCAGCGGCGCGTCGGCGTTGTCGCGGATGTCGAGCTGATCGAGCGCGAGCGTCCCGTTGAGGCGAATCAGCGGCTGCGCTTCCGCCTGCACGAAATGCACGTACACATCAGCCGACAGCGTCCCGTTCGGAATTTTGACCGGAAGCTTCATCGGCGCGTAGCTGACGTATTGCGGGATATCGAGGCGATGCAGTTTCAGGTCAACCACCGAGTCGCGCGTCGCCTGGAACGGCTTGGCCACGCCGGCAATCCGCAAAGGGCTGCCGTCGACCACCATCTGCAGCAGCGGCTGCACGAACACATCCACGTCGGCCGGCAGGTTCGCGATAAACGGCACGTCGAGCTCAATCTTTTCGACCTTGTGTTGCTTGCCGAGCAGCTGATCGTCGATCGTTATCTCGCCGCCGTGGAGCTGGATGTTGGAAACGGCGAATTTCATCGGCGCGCTCGGCGCGGCCGGCTTCGGTTTGGGGGGCGCCGGCGCGCTCTCGAGCAGATCGGAAAAATTGAATTCCTGCTGCGACTTGCGCACTACATGGATCGCGGGCTTGTCGATCACCACTTCGCCGACCACCGGCGCAAACCTGAACAGCGAAGTCCACGAAACCTTCACCGTCAAATGCCCGAGATCGACAAACGGTTTCTGAGGAGCGTCGCGCTCGCCAAGGTGCAGCTGGTCGAGGTCAAGCTTCAGCCGATAAAGATTGAAGCGGATTTTGCCGACGCTCACCTGGCGATGGATGCTGTTGGCGACGGAGCCGGTCAGCACGTGGCGCAGGATCGGCGGGACCGCAATGTATGTCGCGAGGCCCAGGAACAAGACCACGGCGACGACGATCACGCCGATTTTGCGCGCGCGCCGCGAACGGCCCAACTCCTGCGTGCGCGCCATCCACGGCTGCGAGGGATGAAACGCCGCCCGCAAACGTTCGATCGCTCTGCTGAGAAAGTTCCCCATCAAACTGAACCGCCTGACGCCGCCAGCGTGAGCCGTCGCCAGCCAATAGTCAATTCACCGCAAACACCCTAGATGTAGCTATCGGTTGTGGATACCCAGCCAGCGCCGCCGATCCACGACGATCGGCCGCCGGCTCTTCAGGAGCGCATACGCCTGATCAAGCGTGTGGCCGCGCTTCACTTTCAGAAACCACGCCACCACCAGCGGCGCGCGCTCGCATCCCTCCTCGCAATGCACCAGCACTCGATGTCCATCCGCGAGCTCGGCTTCGATCAGCGATGCCGTCCGGTCGAGCGACACGACACCCTCCGCCAGGAACGGCATGTGAATAGCCTGCGGCGGTTCGCCTTGCGGCAGGTCGGGCAGCACAGTGATAATCGTGCCGTCGAACTTCTGCGCGTCCTGCAGATCGCCGACGAACAGACCGTCAATAATCTCGCTCTCCTGCCAACTCGCTGCCATGACTGTGCAGCTTGACGGGCTCGCAGACATTGCGTCAACCTCGGGGCGATGAATCTTCCACGGCTGCATATTGAAGGACGATGGTTCGTTGACGAACATGGGCGGCGCATCATTTTGCGCGGGGTCAACTTAGGCGGCGATTGCAAAGTGCCGTACCCCGACGGCGGCACCAATTTCCCGTCCAACTTTTCCAACCATCGCGAGGTCTCGTTCATCGGCCGTCCGTTTCCGATTGCCGACGCCGCGGAACACTTCTCGCGCCTGCACGCATGGGGCTTCAACTGCCTCCGCCTGCTGACGACCTGGGAGGCCGTCGAGCATCGCGGACCGAATGACTATGACGTCGAATACCTCGATTACTTCGCCGAGTTGTGCCGCCTCGCCGGTGACTACGGCTTCTATGTATTCGTGGATTTTCACCAGGACGTATGGAGTCGCATGTCCGGCGGCGACGGCGCGCCCTGCTGGCTATTCGAGAAAGTTGGAATTGACTATCGCCGAATCGCCGAGTCGGGCTCCGCACATGTAATGCAGCATCTATATGACTATGCGCGCGGCGGCCGCCAGGAGGATCGCTACCCGACCATGAGCTGGTCGGCGAATTCGCGCCGTCCCGCCAACGGCATCATGTGGACCCTGTTCTTCGCCGGCGGCGACTTCGCACCGGGACTGACAATCGACGGCGTCAACGTCCAGGACTACATGCTCGATCACTACCTCGGCGCGATGCGCGAGATCGCGGGCCGCATCCGCGACCTGCCCAACGTCATGGGCTTCGATTCGCTCAACGAACCCACTCCCGGATGGATCGGACAGTCGCTCAGCTATCGTCATCTCGGACCGAGCGACTCCAACCCAAACCGCGCGATGCCGGGGCTGGCGTGGTCGCCGCTCGACAGCCTGCTGGTGTCGCATGGAGTCTCGCGCTCGATACCGGTGCTCGACTTCGATCCTGCCACTAAGGCGGTCGTGCACAAG
The DNA here is from genome assembly GCA_035602775.1 of Candidatus Acidiferrales bacterium. Classification (GTDB taxonomy): domain Bacteria; phylum Desulfobacterota; class Binatia; order Binatales; family Binataceae; genus Binatus. Next base: position 6,252 of record DATNLS010000390.1, read on the forward strand.
CGGGATCGCACGATCAATTCCGACCGCGTCTCGATTTGGGCCGACGATCGGAGCGATCCGTTCGAGCAGGCGGGAGCGTGGAAGCTCAATAAAGACGGTACTTTTGACGTTTTTCGCGACGACTTTTTCCAGCGCGTCGGCGACCGCAAGGTCAACTTTATCGAAGACTACATGGGACCGTTTTTCGCGCGTGTGGCCGAGAATATTCGCGCGATTAATCCCGACTGGATCCTGTTTGCCGAGCTGGACCCCCTCTCGGGCTTTTTCGGACCGGGATTTCCAGCCGATACTCCGCCCAACACCGTCAATGCTGGCCACTGGTACGACGTTCTCACGCTCTCGACCAAAACTTTCAATCCAAATTTCAGTCTCGGCACGATGACCGGCGAAATTGCGGAAGCTGCCGACGAATTGCAGGCGCGCTATGAACGTCAGCTCGGCAAATTCGCGCGGATGTCAGAGACGGTGAACGGCGGCGCGCCCACCCTCATCGGCGAATGCGGAATTCCGTTCGATTTGAACGGCGCCGAGGCATACCGCGCCTTCAAGGCCGGCGATCGCAGCGATACGCCCTGGACTCCGCACATCGTCGCGCTCGACCTGATGTATAATGCACTGGATACTCTGTTAATCAACAGTACGCAATGGAACTATACTGCGTCGAATAGCAACGATCTGGCTATTGGCGACGGCTGGAACCAGGAGGATCTGAGTATCTTCTCGCGCGACCAACAGACTAATCCGGAAGATATCAACAGCGGCGGCCGCGCTCTCGCCGGATTCGTCAGACCCTACGCGATGGCGACACAGGGAACTCCGCGCAAGATGAAATTCGATCGGGTCACGGGATTGTTCGACTACAGTTTCGACGCCGATCCAGCCGCTGTCGGCGCGACCGAGATATTCGTCCCGCAGCTTCAATATCCGCGCGGATGCGAGGTCGAGGTGATCGGCGGCGTTGCCGAGCTCGACCTCGACAATCAGCGCGCCGTCATCAAGGTCGAGCAGGCGGGTCAAGTGCGCATCGTCATCTGCCGCAAACCGTGATGCTCTAGCTGTATTTGCGTTCCTGCCACCACGGAAAGTACGCGGGCATGTCCGTCGAGACCTTGTCCGGGAATTTCGCCGGGCGCTTTTCGAGGAACGACGCGACGCCTTCCTTCACATCCGCCGACGAGCCGCGCGCAAAGATTCCGCGGCTGTCCACCTTGTGCGCTTCCATCGGATGGTCCGCGCCGGCCATCTTCCACAGCATCTGGCGTATCAGCGCGACCGACACTTGCGACGTGTTGTCGGCAATCTCGCGGGCGAGTGCACGCGCCGCCGGAATAAGTTGATCGGGTTTGTAAATCTTTTTAACGAGGCCGCCTTCGAGCGCTTCTTCAGCCGGGAAAACGCGCCCGGTAAAGGTCCATTCGAGCGCCTGCGAGATGCCGACGATTTTCGGCAGGAACCAGCTCGAGCACGCCTCCGGCACGATCCCGCGGCGCGCGAATACGAAACCGAAGCGCGCGTTCTCCGACGCCAGCCGCACGTCCATCGCGAGCTGCATCGTCACGCCGACGCCCACCGCCGGACCGTTCACCGCCGCGATCACCGGCTTCAGACTGTCGAAGATTCGCAGCGTCAGCCGACCGCCGCCGTCGCGAACTGCCTCGTTGCTCCAATCGACAGTGCCGTCGGCCTTGATTGCAGCTTTCCGGTCCCGGCGATCCTCGCGCGTCGAGTCGAACGTGCGCGGACCCGCCGACAAATCCGCGCCCGCGCAGAACGCACGTCCGGCGCCGGTGACGATGATCGCGCGCACGTTATCGTCCGCGTCGGCCTTGTCGAACGCGTCGAGCATCTCGTTCATCATGATGCCGGTAAACGCATTG
>DATNLS010000312.1:0-26052 GCA_035602775.1 Candidatus Acidiferrales bacterium
TGGCAATCAAGCTCACCCCGGCGGCGGAGGCGGCGGCCAGAACGTCGGCGGCGCCGTCGACAATGACGGTAGTACTCTAAGTCTCAAAGGCACGATTTTGGCCTCCAGCACTCCCACCAATTGCGGGGGGAGTGCGCTCACTGACGTCGGCCATAACATTTCCGACGACGACACCTGCGGCTTCAGCGGCACCAGCGTGAATGACAGCACGACGTTGCATCTGGACCCGGCAGGGTTGCAGAACAATGGCGGCCCGACGAAGACGATCGCAATCGAGTCGGACAGCCAGGCGTTCCACTTTATTCCGGTCGCCGATTGCACCGACCAGTCATCGCCGACGCCACTACCGCTCACAACCGATCAGCGCGGCTTCCCGCGGCCCGATCCCGGTAACCCTGACTTCTGCGACGCGGGTGCATTCGAACTGCAGACAATGCCGGTTGTGATCTCGTCGATCGGCGAAAGGCTGCAGATAGTCCATTCGAGCAATCCAGCCGGAAATCAGCTCAATACTTCGTTCACCTTCACCGAGCTTGGCTTCCCGTCTTGCGACGCCGGCGACAATCCGTTCAATGGCATCGATATAACTATAAAGCCGGGCAGTTGTGCCGCGCCTGGCCTCGACTCAATAGAGTTTTCGCTGGATTCCTGGGTGGTACAAACGGTCAACCACCAGACCTACGGAACTTTATCCTTTGTTGAGCCGCCCGAGACCCTCTTGGTCAGGATGGTCGAGCTGCCGACGCCGGCGGCACCGGCGTGTGGCGAATGGACAATCAACCTTGAGTTCGCAGGCGACGACTTGACGCCGCTTGGTAATGGGCCGTTCGCGCTGATTCTTACCAACCCGGACGGCGACACCGGCTGCTTTGACGTCACCAACGCGATAGTCGGCAATCAAATCGATCCGCCAACGCGTACGGTGAGGCGCGGCGTACGGAGGTAAGAGTAACCGGTAACCTATAACTCCTTTCCTAAGTGTCACCGACACCTAGGAAGAAAGCTTACGGGCGGGATGTCGATGACATCCCGCCCGCGCGTTTTAAGGAGAATACTCGATTCCATCAAAAAACTATCCAACGCATAATTAGTCTGAGAACCCCAGTGCGCACCCGGCATCGACCAGAGCCGGCTATGTGCGAATTGGAAAGCGTGGCGATCAGTTAGTTGGATCGCAGCTACGCCTGCCCGCGAAACGTTCGCCGGCGTACGCCTGATAGTCCTCAACCCTGGAGAGGAGATATCCAATGAAAAAGAATTTGTTGTCGTTGGCGCCAGTCTCGCTCGAAACGCTCAAATCCTTGATCCAACGCTCGCCGGGGGTTCCCGAATTCGACCTTATTGACGGCCACGACATGAGCGGGGAAGAGCTTGGCCAAGCCTTCGCAAAAGCGGACGTCGTCCTCGGAACCTGGACCTTCAAGCGCATCGGGAAGGATTTGATCGACAGGGCGGGACCGCTCAAGCTGATCCAGCAGCCAAGCATCGGTTACGACAATGTTGACCTCAAAGCGTGTTCCGAGCGGAGAATCCGGGTGGCAAATGTGCCGACCGGAAATGTCGTGACCGTCGCCGAACACACCATCGCCATGGCACTGGCTTTGTCGCGGAAGCTGGTTCGCGCCAACAGCAGCGTGCGCGAGGGCCGGTGGGATCGGCTGACGCTCGAGCCCTTCGAACTCGGGGTCAAGACCTGGGGCATCGTCGGTCTTGGCGAAATCGGGCGCGCCGTGGCTCTTCGGCTCAGGCCGTTCGGGCTAACTAAAGTGCTGTACTACGCTCCTAACCAGGCCGCGAAAACGGTGGAGGAGGAGTACGGCGTCGAGTACAGCTCGCTGCCGATGCTGCTGAAATCGAGCGACATCGTCAGTCTTCATGCGCCGTTGAACGGTTCGACTCGCAACATGATAGACGCCGGCGCGCTCTCGTCGATGAAATCCGCCGCCTATCTGATCAATGTGGGCCGTGGGGGACTGGTCGACGAGGCCGCGCTGGCGGATGCCCTTCTCAAACAAGTGATCGCCGGCGCCGCTATAGACGTTTATGCCGAAGAACCGCCCGGCGCGGCGGATCCCTTGCTCAAGGTCCCGGAGGACAAGATCCTGTTCACTCCTCACATCGCCGGCATGTCATCTGAAGGCATGCACAGGATCATGATGGAGTCGGCCGAAAACATCGCACGCGCGCTCGCGGGCAAGGATCCGCTGCACGTGGTCAACCCATAAGTAGCTATGAGCGGCCAGTGTCGCGAGCGATGCGAGGAACCTAACCCCTTCTTGAGCGGGAAGGGGAACCGGACGCAGAGAGAGGATCGCGCTTCGTTCGTGCTCGCTTTGGCGCGTCGGCGTGATTTGCTTTGCTGATCTTTGCTGGGAGGCGAAGACCGTCGACGAAAATATCCACCAGGCGCACAACACTCGCCTGCCAGCCGGGCTGATCCTGCATGTAGCACATGCCGACGAGGGCGCGAAGGAGATCTTTGGGACTGATGTCGGAGCGTATCTCTCCAGCTGCAACGGCGCGGTCCAGCAGGACGCCGACCGCTTTCGCCAGCCGTTCCAATGAGTCCGCGTGGAGTTTCGAGGAGCTGTTTATCGTAAGCGCCAGCGCGGCGGACATGCCTTTCTTGGTGGCGACCAACTCGATATCGGAGTGCAGCCATCGACGCAGCGCCTCGACCGGCGAGGTCTCATCCTTGAGTTGTTCCGCGAGCTCCGAGAGCTGATGGACTTCGCGCCGAAAGACCGCCTCGAACAAAGCTTCACGCGTGGGGAAATGCCGGTAGAGCGTTCCGATTCCGACTTGGGCGCGCTTCGCCACCGCTTCGAGGCTCGCATCGGCGCCGCCCTTACTGAAGACCAGTTTCGCCGCCGCCAGCACGCGCTCGCGATTGCGGACCGCGTCGGCGCGCGGTCTGCGCGCCATTTCAATTGATTGTGTCCCCATATTTTCGTCCCAGTGTTCCTGCAAACGGAGCCTACCTCCATTTCCTTCTTGACAAAGCGGAGGACTCGTCCATATATTATAGACAATCGGAGGCTACCTCCATTTTTAACAGAAGGGATGCCGATTTGTCTATCAAACTCGCAGGCCCGCTCACCAGGTGAGGGAGTTCAAGATGGCACGATACCAGGGAAAACGAGCGGTAATTACCGGTGGGACGAGCGGAATAGGACTCGCCACCGCGAAGCTCCTGGCCGACGAGGGCGCCCGCGTTCTCGTCACCGGGCATACGAAGCAAACGCTTAATCGGGCTCGCGAAGAACTCAGCAAGAATGGGATCGTAGCCGAAAGTGATGGGGCGTCACTCGCCCACATCAATAAGCTCGCCGATCGCGCGAAGTCAGAATTCGGAACGGTCGACTTGCTGTTCGTAAATGCAGGTATTGCGCGCTTCGCGCCATTCGAGAGCGTGACCGAGGCAGCGTACGACGAGTTGTTTTCGCTCAACGCCAAGGGCGCTTATTTCACGGTGCAGAAATTCGCGCCCTGATGAGCGAAGGGAGCGCCGTGGTTTTCACTACCTCGGTTGCGAGCGTGAAAGGCCTTCCTATGGAAAGTGCCTACTCGGCCAGTAAGGCGGCACTCCGCTCGATGGCGCGATGTCTCGCAAGCGAGCTTTTGCCACGCGGCATCCGGGTTAACGCCGTGAGTCCCGGTCCAATCGAGACGCCGATTCTAGGAAAAGTAATGCCCAAGGACGCAGCGGACGAGATCGCGGTGCAGATGCGCGAGCGTAATCCGATGAAGCGGTTCGGTCGCCCGGACGAGGTCGCCAAGGCGGTTGCCTTCCTCGCATTCGAGGCGACGTACACCACTGGAGCCGAGCTCGCTGTCGACGGAGGTTCGTCCCAGCTTTGAGGCGGAAAGGTGTGGACGCTGTTGATCTCTGGCCGCACACTAAGGGAATTTAAATGCCACCTCTATCGTCTGATAAAAAGCTCCTTCTCATTGGTGCGTCCCGCGGCCTCGGTTTCGCCTTGGCTAAGGAGTACCTCAAGCGCGGCTGGCAGGTTGTGGCCACCGAGCGGTTCAGAACCACCTCACAACTACACAATCTTTTGGGGGGCTCCGACGGCCGACTCGAAATCGAGACCGTCGACATTATCTATCCCGATCAAGTGGCCGCGCTGCGAGCGCGTCTGGCTTCGAGAAAGTTCGACCTGCTGTTCGTCAATGCCGGCGTCACGAACGACGATCGTGAAACGATCGCCGACGTTTCGACCGACGAATTCATACGTGTGATGCTAACCAACGCCCTAAGTCCCATGCGCGTCGTCGAGACCTTGCAGGATCTCGTACGCCCGAGCGGCACGATCGGGATCATGTCCTCCGGACAGGGCAGCATCACGAACAATGAGAACGGAAACCATGAGGTCTATCGTGGAAGCAAGGCGGCGCTCAACACGTTCATGCGCAGTTTCGCCGCCCGCCACGCCGATGATCCGCGAACGCTACTACTCATGGCGCCGGGCTGGGTGCGAACGGATTTGGGAGGCCCCAAAGCACGTCTGAGCATCGAGGAGAGCATACCGAACCTCGCGAATACGATGGACGCGCAGGCCGGAAAAGCGGGTCTCCAGTATCTGGATTACCTGGGCCGGAAAGTTCCGTGGTGAGCCAAGGCGGTCGGCTTTCTCGGATTCCAGGCGACCTACACGACTGGATCCGAGCTAGCCGTCGACGGAGGGTCATCGCGGCTTTGATCAGGAAAAGTTGAACTCCAAATTCCAACCGCGCGAGGCTCAGCTCCGCGCGCGCTAAATGGTCCAAAAGACCAAGGGAGAAATAGTCATGCGTGTCTTCGTTACTGGTGCCACAGGTTTTATCGGTTCCGCTCTCGTCCCCGAGCTGATTAACGCAGGCCATAAGGTACTGGGTCTCACCCGATCCGACGCGGGAGCGAAGTCTCTTGCCGCGGCCGGCGCCGAGGTGCATCGAGGTTCCCTTGAAGATCTGGAAAGCCTGAAAAGCGGAGCGGCCAAGGCGGATAGTGTGATTCACCTGGCCTTCATCCACGACTTCTCGAAATTTCAGGAGAACTGCGAGACCGACCGCCGCGCGATTGAGGCGCTCGGTTCCGCGCTTGCCGGATCCGATCGTCTTCTGATCGCCACCTCGGGAACGCTACTGCTCGCGCCCGGCCGCCTCGCAACTGAAGAAGATGCGCCCAGTGGCACGATTCCTCGCCTCACCACGGCGGAAGAGGCCGCCGCGCTAGCGGGGCCTGGCGTGCGGATTTGTGTGGTACGGCTTCCGCAGGTTCACGATCAGAACAAGCAGGGACTTGTCACATACCTGATCGATATAGCCCGCGAGAAGGGCGTCTCGGCGTTCGTTGGCGACGGCATGAATCGATGGTCGGCGGCGCATCTGTCCGATACCGCCCGTCTCTACCGGCTCGCGCTGGAGAAGGGTTCAGCGGGCTGCTATCACGCGGTTGCCGAAGAGGGCGTGCCCGTGCGCGATATCGCTGAGGTGATCGGTCGGCGTCTGAAACTACCGGTCGTCGCGAAAACCCCGGCGGAGGCCGCGGACCATTTCGGAACGATGGGAGGCTTCGCTGGTCTCGATGGTCCCGCTTCTAGCGCGCTGACGCGCGAGCGTCTCGGATGGCGCCCGGTTGGCCCTGGGCTAATTGCGGATCTCGAACGGGCGCACAATCTCGAAATCTGACTTAGATCGAAGCCTCTAACACTCGGAGCAACCTAAGATGACCGAACAACCTGGGTGAAAGCTTCACGTTCGGAAAGACTTCGCTGATTGCACTTTCTCGAGGAGAAATCATTACGTCAGTCGTTGAATTCTATTCGCCTGACACAATGCCCCCGACGCGAGGGTACTCGCAAATAGCGCACGTTAAGGGCGGCGAGCTCTTATATTTTTCTGGCCAGGTCGCGCTAAACGCGGAGGGCGAGCTGGTGGGCGCGGATTACGCCACTCAACTTGAGCAGATATTTCGCAATATCGAACTTGGACTCAAGGCTGTGGGTGCGAGTCTGGAAAACCTTATCAAGCTCAATTTTTTCGTGTCTAGCGCCGTACCGATGGCCGATGTCCTCGCGTCGCATTTCGCTATTCGCGATAAATACATCAACCTCGAGAAACCACCGCCCAGTGCATTTGTGTTCGTTAGCCGTCTGTTCCGGGCAGAATGGCTGCTTGAAGTGGAGTCGATCGCCGTCAAACCTTGACCTTTCGATTTGAAAGGGTCGTGGCGCAAACCCCCGCCAAGCCGGCCCGACAGGTACGTTCTCGCACGCGAAACTCGGACCGCTCCCGTGGTGATGTAGTCTCGAGAATTTTTGTGAACGCAACAGTACAGGATCAAGCATGTGTCGAGAAATTTCAGAAACATCCGAGTGGCGATGTGTACGCGTAGCCCCGCATCGCGCGCGCTAAATGGTTCAAAAGACCAATGGAGAAGTAGTCATGCGTTTCTTCGTCACCGGTGCCACAGGTTTTATCGGTTCCGCCCTCGTCCCCGAGCTGATCAACGCAGGCTATCAGGTGCTGGGTCTCACCCGATCCGAGGCGGGAGCAAGATCTCTTGCCGCGGCGGGCGCCGAGGTGCATCGAGGCTCCCTCGAAGACCTGGAAAGCCTGAAAAGCGGCGCGGCCAGGTCGGATGGTGTGATTCACCTGGCTTTTAACCACGACTTCTCCAACTTAAGGCAGAACAGCGAGGACGACCGCAAGGTCATCGAGAAGCTCGGCGAGGTGCTGGCTGGCTCGGACCGGCCGCTTGTCATCAGCTCCGGCACCGGCCTCGCCCGGTCAAAGACCGGCGGCCCCGCATTGGAGACCGACGACTACGTCAGCTCGGCGGAGTTCCCCCGCGCAGCCTCCGAGGAGGCGGCCGACGGCCTCATCGCCAAGGGCGGGCGTGTGATGGTGATGCGGCTGCCGCAGGTGCACAACACGAGCAAGCAGGGCCGGGTCACATATCATATCCAGACGGCGCGGAAACAGGGCCGGGTGGCGTATGTCGGCGAGGGCAAGAACCGCTTGCCGGCCGTGCATGTCTCCGACGTCGTCCGGCTTTACCGGCTGGCGCTCGAGAAGGGCCAGGCAGGCTCGCGCTACCATGCGGTCGGCGAGGAGGGCGTCGCCCTGCGCGACATCGCCGAGGTGATCGGTGCGGGGTTGAAGATGCCGGTCGAGTCGATCACACCGGAGGAGGCGCCGAAGTACTTTGGCTGGATGGCGCACCTCGCCACGATCGATCTTGCGGCGTCCAGCGCGCTGACACGCCAACAGCTGGGCTGGAACCCCACCGGGCCGGACCTTCTGACCGACCTGCGCAACATGGATTACACCGTGGCCTAGGGTCAGCCGCACTTAGCCTGACCACGGCAGGGCGGGTCACCTATGCGATCTCGATGCTCATAAAAGGGAGTGTCGGCCTATGTCGGTGACGGAGTGAACCGCTGGTCTGCAAGCTGACGCGCGAGCGGCTCGGATGGCGCCCGGTTGGCCCCGGGGTAATCGCGGATCTCGAACGGGCGCACCATATGCTTCGACGTCACCAACGTGATAGTCGGCAATCAGATCGATCCGTTGACGCGCACCGTGAGGCGCGGAGTGCGGAGATAGTAGAAGGACGCTGGCTACTGCGGGCGGGAGGCGACCAGGTCTTCGAGCGTGACCTCGACGACGCCGCCGTCTTCCTCGCGCTGGATGAGAACGGTCTGCTTGAGGATGTTCTGGCGGACCACTTTGCCGTCGCCCTTGACGCATTGCACGCGCTTGCCGAGGTTGGGGAGCGCGCGCTTGAGTTCGACGTAAGTGGCGTATTCGTAACGCAGGCAGCATTTCAGCCGTCCGCACATCCCGGCCAGTCGCGACGGATTGAGCGCCAGTCCCTGCTCGCGCGCCATCTTGACTGTCACCGCCTCGAAGTCGCGCAGCCAGCTCGAGCAGCATAGCTCGCGTCCGCACGGACCCAGCCCGCCGGTGACTTTGGTCTCGTCGCGCGCGCCAATCTGTTTCATCTCGACGCGCAGTCGCAGCGTGTTGGCGAGATCGCGGACGATGTCGCGGAAATCGACGCGGCCCTCCGCGACGAAATAGAAAGTGACCTTGCGCCCGTCGAAGGTGTAGTCGGCGTTCACCAGCTTCATCTGGATTCGCCGCTCGCGGATGCGCTCGACGCATAGGCGGCGCGCATACGCCTCGCGCGAGAGATTTTCCTGCTCGAGGTAAAAGTCGTTGTCACTCGCGATGCGAATGATTGGGCGCAGCTGCGAAAGATCGATCGTCTGCGCCGGCTCGTGCGGTTCGATCTCGACGGTGCCGACGCGCGCGCCTGCCTCGCTCTCGACCAGCACGCGCTCGCCGCGGCGCAGCGGACGCTCGCCCGCCAGGAAATTGTACAGGTGACCGGTCTGCTGGAGACTGACCGCTACAATTTTCGGCAGCGCCGGTGCGCCTTCAAACGGATCGATATCTGCCACTATCTCTACTCACCTCGCATCGCATGCCCGGCTATCGTCCACCAATTCTCCGCCTGCATGCGCGGATTGGCGTTCTCTCCAACCGCCACGTTGGCGCGCACCGCGGCGTCGATACATTTCACGACCGCATCGACCGCGAGACTATCAGCCAGACTCACCAACTGCGATCTCGCCTCGGGCGGAAACGCCACGAAATCGGTCTTGAGCAATTTGTAGCATAGTATTTCTTCGAGCAGTCTTGCGAGCAGCTCGAAATTGCCCGCGGCCGCGTCGCGATTGGCAAAAAACTCCTGCGCCAGAGACTGCGCACGCGCGAAATCGATCGACTTAGCGGAGCTGAGCGCCTCGATCAGCTCCTTCATCGGCGGCTCCTCGCCGTCGGCCAGCGCGATCGCATTCGCGGCGCTGCCACGGGCGAGCATCGCAAGCGCGCGGGCGCGGGCTTTGTCGGTTACTCCGTGAGCGGCAAGTATGGCCTCGAGATCGGCGGCGTGCAGCGAGGGAAATCTCACGATGCGCATGCGCGAGCGGACGGTGTCGCTCAGCGCTCGCTCGCTCGCCGTCACCATGATGATGATCGCGTGGCCGGGCGGCTCCTCGAGCGTCTTCAGCAACGCGTTCTGCGCGGGGATACCGAGCACCTCGGCGTCGTCGATGATCGCCATGCGAATCGAAAAGCGCGACGGCCGGATTCCAAGCCGCGCAATCAGCTCGCGGACCTGGTCGATCAAAACTTCAGAACGTCCAACTGGCCGCGATACGTAAGTAAAATCCGGATGCACGCCGGTCGCGATTTGCACGCACGCGGAACAGCAACCGCATCGCGGCGCGTCGGCGTCGCCTGCGCGCGCGCGGGTGCGCTCGGTCTGCGGCGCGATTCGCACGGGGCATCGCGCGGTCGTGCAGCAGAAATTCTCGCCGGGCGATCGCTCGCACATCAGCGCGTGCACGAGGCTGGTCGCGACGATCGACTTGCCGACGCCGCGCGGCCCGGCGAAGAGGTAAGCGTGCGAGGGGCGCGCGCGCAATTCGGCGAGCAACCGCGTCGCGATTTCGCGATGCCCGAGGATCGACGTTAGCGGCATGGCGATTCAATCATTGGCGCGCGAGCAGCTCGTCCACGGCAAGGCGGATGTCGGCGGTGACCGCGGCCACCGGACGGTCGGCGTCGATCACGATGACCCGCGATGGCTCGGCCTTCGCGATCGCGAGAAAACCGTCGCGCACCTTGCGATGGAACTCCGCGCGCTCGCCCTCGAAACGATCGGAGCCGCGTCCGGTTCCCTTCGCCCGCGCGCGAGTGCGTTCGAGTCCGGTCTCGACTGGCAGGTCGAGCACGATAGTGAGAGCGGGCGTCACGTTGTCGGTCGCGAGCCGGTTCAATTCACCCAGCACTTTGAGATCGACGCCGCGAGCGTAACCCTGGTAGGCGGTGGTCGAATCGGAGTAGCGATCGGAAATCACGATCTCGCCGGACGCCAGCGCGGGCCGCAGTTTCTCGCGCACATGCTGCGCGCGATCGGCAAGCACCAGCAGCAGTTCCGCGGCGACGTCGAGCGACACGGCGGGGTCTAGAAAAATCGCGCGAATCGTTTCGCCGGCGCGCGTGCCGCCCGGCTCATGCGTGACCGTTACGTTGCGCCCGCTTTTGCGTAGCGCGTCGCCGAGAATCGCGGCCTGGGTCGTCTTGCCGCTTCCCTCGACGCCTTCGAGCGTGATGAATACACCGGCAGGCATTGTTATCGGCCAAGATACCAGTGCGCCAATTGCGGCTGAAAGAGCGCGAACACGCCAGCGGCCAGCGCCAGGTATGGACCGAATGGAACTTCGGTTTTCAAAATCGAAACGTCCGCTTCCTCCGGATCGGTTGCCGGCTCACCCAGCGGACCGGGTGCGGTCGAACCGCCGCCGGTGAGTGCGAATGCGATTCCGCCGATCGCGCCGACTACCGAGCCGAAAAACATCGTGAAGAAAACTCCCGGCCAGCCCAGAAATCCGCCGACCATCCCGAGCAGCCACACGTCGCCCAGGCCGACGCCCTCGCGTCCGCGCACGAGTTGGTAGAAAAAGCCGGTGCCCCACAGGACGCCGCCGCCCAGCAGGATTCCGAGCAGCGAACTTTTCCAGCCGACCTCGGGCATCATCGTCGCCGCCGCGATGAATCCCACCAACGTGCCGGGCCAGGTGATGATGTTCGGGATCAGCCGCCAGTCGTAGTCGATGATCGCGACGATCCATAGCGCGGCGCACAGCACGAATCGCGCGATCGCGTCGGGGATCGGGAAGGCGAAGTAGAGAAAGAGCGCGATGATTGCGAGGCCGATCTCGGCGAGAAAATGGCGGAACGGAATCGGCGCGCGACACATCACGCAGCGCCCGCGCAGTCCAAGGTAGGCGAGAATCGGGATGTTCGCCCACCACGGCAGCGCGCGCTCGCAACTCTCGCAATACGAACGTGGCGTGACGATCGAAAGATCGCGCGGGAGCCGGTAGGCAACCAGGCAGGCGAAGCTGCCGACGCACGCGCCGAGTATGAAGGCAATCGTGGCGCCGATTCCGGTGGGCATGTCGGGTGTCATCGCGTCACCATAACATACGCGGCGTCAATGCTGCGCGGCGCATAGGTCCATCGTCAAATCGTAGGTGGCCTTGATGCCGCGATTCAGATTCTCGACCGACAGGCGCTCGTCGTCGCCGTGGATGCGCGAGATTTCGCCCTCGCCAAGAATCACCGGGATGAAGCCGTAGGCCGGAACGCCCTTGGCGCGCAGCACGCGCGAATCGGTGCCGCCGGTGGTCATCCACGGCACCACGCGGGCGTCCTTGAAATCGCTGGCAACGACGCGTTTGATCGCATCCCACGCCTCGCCGGAAGTCGGCGACGGCGGTGCGTCATCGGGCCGCTGGATATACTCGATCGTGAAGTTGCCGGCGCCGAGCAGATGGCGCAGACGTTTCATAAACGCGGAAGCATCGGTGCCCGGCAACAGGCGGCAATCGAGTCCCGCCTCGGCGACCGTCGGCACGACGTTCACTTTGACGCCCGCGTTGAGCATCGTCAGCGAAATGGTGTCGCGCATCAGGGCCTGGATTTCGTACGGGCTGAGCACGCCCGCGATCGCAGCCTGCGCGACGCCGGGCTGATCGAGATGCGCGAGCTGGAACGACGCGGGACTCGGCTCGAGCGGCGCGATCGATTCCATCGCCTCGGCGAAGATTTTCGTGATTCGAATCGGCGGCTGATTTTCCAGCAGTCGATGGAGCGCGTTGATCAGGATCAGGTTGGGATTGTCGGGCTTCGGCACCGAGCCGTGTCCGCCCTTGCCGCGGACGGTGACGTGCAGCCAGTTCACGCGTTTCTCCGAGACGGCAACACAGAACGTGGTTCCTTTGAGTCCGAGCCAGTCGGGCGCGCCTTCACCGCCCTCGTTGAATGCGAACGCGGGGTCGATCGCGTCCCAATGCTTGTTCACCATCCAAGTCGCACCGTTGTCGCCGCCCGCTTCCTCGTCGGGATTCACCATCATCTCGACCCCGCGCCGGAGCGCGACGTGGTTGTGCTTGAGCGCGAGCATCGTCATTAGCGCCATGATCCCATGCGCCTTGTTGTCGATCGCGCCGCGCGCCCACACGTAGCCGTCCTTGAGGTCGGCATCGAACGGATGATGCGTCCAGTTGGCGGCGACGGTCGGCACCACGTCCGCGTGCGACATCAGCAGCAGCGGCTTCACGCCGGACGGTCCCGGAATCCGCGCGACCAGCGTCACCATCCCGGGCTTGCTTTCGAAAGTCTCGGTCGCAATCCCCTCTTTGTCGAGAATCGATTTGAGATATGCAATCGCCGCGGCGGTATTGCTCGGCGGATTGGTGGTATCGAAGCGCAGATATGTGCGGAAATATTCCAGCGCGTCGGAATCGACCTTGTTCCAATCAATCTGCGGCGCACTCTGCGCGAAAGATGAAGTCACGAGAGCGAGCAGCGCGATCATCGCGCAAAGAAGTCGAATCGCCGATTTCAGCGGCTGCATCATCATATTGTTCACTCACGTCAGCGCTGGCATTTCGGGCAATAGAAACTCGCGCGCTGGCCCACGACCACGTTCCTGATCGGCGTCGAGCATGTGTAGCACGGTTCTCCCTCGCGGCCGTACACGCGGAGCCGCGCGGCGAATCGGCCCGGCTGTCCGCGCGAATCCCGGTAGCTGCGAAACGTCGTCCCGTTGCTGCCGATCGCGGCGCGCAGAATCACCGGCACACTGGCCGCGATTTTTTCGAGCTCGCTCCGCGTAACGCGTCCGGCCCGCCGCGTAGGACGCACTCCGGCGCGAAACAGAATTTCGGACGCGTAAATATTGCCGACGCCGGCGACGATTCGTTGATCCATGATCAGGTTCTTGATCGCCGCGGTCCGTCCGCGCGCCTTCGCCGCAAGATAGTCCGCGTTGAATTCGCGCGACAGCGGCTCCGGGCCGAGACCCTTCAGCTCCGCCGTGGAAGCCAGCGCGGCGCGCTCGACCAGACGAACCATGCCGAAGCGCCGCGGATCGTTGTACACCAGCCGCGACCCGTCATCCAGCGAAAATTCAAGATGGTCGTGGTGGGGATTGAACTCGCCGGCATCGAAGCCATCGTGCCGATGAGTCAAGCTGCCGGACATGCCGAGGTGGACGAGCAGCACATGGTCGCCGTCGAGCTCGACGATCAGATATTTTGCGCGGCGCGACAGTTTCACGATTCGCCGGCCCGCGACGGCTCCGCCGAAATCCGCGGTGACGCGGCGGCGCAGCCGCTTCTCGCCGATTCGCACCTTCACGATCGTTCTGCCGACCGCGGTGCGAACTAGTATCCGGCGCAGCGATTCGACTTCCGGTAGTTCAGGCATCGCGCGCGGCGACCCGGTCATCGAGTTCGACCCGCAGCGAGTGCGCGAGTCTCAGAAAATCCGGTACGCCCAGTTTCTCCGCGCGCGTGCCCGGATCGATCGAGGCGCGTTCGAGCGCGCGCACGGTCCGCATGCTGTCGATTCCGAGCGCATGGCTGAGCGCGTTGCGAATCGTCTTGCGCGGCGCGGAGAACGAAGCACGCACGGTTTCGAGCACGTCGCGCTCGTCACCAGCGGCAAAGGAGGGCGTCGCCAGCGGCGTGAAGGCGAGAACTTCGGCGTCAACCTTAGGACGTGGATGGAAGCTGCCGGCGGCGACGGTGAAATGCAGATCGATCTTCCAGTAGAGCGCGGTGAACACGCTCAGCGCGCCGTACGCATCGTCGCCGGGGGTTGCGCGGATTCGTGCGGCGACCTCGCGCTGGAACATCAACACCATTCTCGAAATCATGCGCGAGTTGTCGCACAGCTTACGCAGAATCGCCGCAGCGACATTGAACGGAAGATTCCCAATTACCTTGACCGGAGAATCGCCCGTGAGTGCGGCGAAATCGATCGCGAGAAAATCGGCGTTGACCACGCGCATATCCGCGAAGCGTTCCTGCAGCCGGACTGCGAGGCGCGGGTCGAGCTCCACCAGCGTCAGCGAGCGTCGTGGCCGCGCCGCGATTTTCTCGGTGAGGATGCCGAGGCCTGGACCGATCTCGATTATCGCATCTGCTTCGCAAAGCTCCGCCGCCGCGACGATTCGATCTGCTACGCCACCGCTGGTCAGAAAATTCTGGCCGCGCGATTTGGCCGGCCGCACGCCCACTCGCGCGAGTGCTGCTGCGGGACGCGCCGCCGTTCCATCAGCCACGCGCGATTTTCGTGCGATCTTCATCTACAAAGACAGGTTTGCTTCCGCATCGATGCTTAGCGCGTCGCGCTCGCCGCGCAACAGCCGGTAGCTGCCCGCGAGCGCGATCATCGCCGCATTGTCGGTGCAGTATTTGAGCGCGGGTGCGACCAGCCGCCGCCCATCGGCAGCCGCCGCTTCGGCCAGCTTGTCGCGCAAACGCGAATTTGCCGCGACCCCGCCCGTCAGCGCGATTGTGTCCGCGCCCAGTTCGCGCGCCGCCGCGATCGTCGGCTTCACCAGCATCTCGACCACCGCCTCCTGAAAGCTCGCCGCGAGATCCTCGGGCCGCTCCGCGCGCCCATCATCGGTAGCCAGAAGAGTAGCGACCGCCGTCTTCACGCCGCTGAAACTGAAATCCATCGGCGCGCCTTTGACGTGCGCGCGCGGGATTCGCACGCGCATTCGATTTCCGCGCCGTGACAATTCGTCGATCGCGCGGCCACCCGGATAGCCCAGCCCCATCAGCTTCGCGACTTTGTCGAACGCCTCGCCGGCCGCGTCGTCGCGCGTGCGCCCGATTCGTCGATAGCGCCCGAAATCCTCGACCGCGAACAGCGCCGTGTGACCTCCGGAAACGACCAGCGCGAGGTACGGCATCGCGATTCGATTTTCGAGCAGCGGCGCGAGCAGGTGCCCCTCGATATGATTGACGCCGACCATCGCGATCCCGCTCGCCTGCGCGAGCCCCTTCGCGAACATCAGGCCGACCAGCAGCGAGCCGACCAGCCCGGGCCCGCGCGTGACGGCGACTCCCTCGACGTCCGCGAGGCGGCATCCAGCGGCGTCCAGCGCGCGCTCGATAACCGGCGCGATCGTGACGACGTGATTGCGTGACGCGAGTTCCGGCACGATACCGCCGTATGCGCGATGGATGTCGTCCTGGTTGGCGACGGTGCTCGAGCGAATTTCGGCGATACCCGGTGCGCTCGTTTCGAGCACCGCGGCGGCCGCGTCGTCGCATGAAGATTCAATTCCGAGGATCAGCATCGCCAGTTCGCTAAGGATGACACAAAAAAGTTCTAACAGGGACGAAGTCACGCATCTTTCTTAATTCTAAGGTGCAGGGTTTAACCCTGCCCAAGGAAGTGTGAAACCCACGCGGGTTTCACGTTAAATTAGTCGCCCTGTTCAATCTGCTGGCGGAGCCGCCGACTTCGGCGCAGGCGGTGCGGGAGCTTCGTCCGGTGGCGGCGGAGCGTCGGGCTCGGCAGGCGCGGGCTCATCGAGCTCGCCCGCGGCTGGTGCAGGCGCGGTCGCCGCGACAGGTATGAATGCGGACAGCCGCGTGACGCCGACGCGCGCAGTCAGGTTGCCCGGACTCGCGGCCAGCGCTTTCTGATAGGCGGCGACCGCCTCGGCAGATTTCCCCGCCTGCTCGAGGCAGACCCCCTCGAACGCGTAGGTCTCGCCTAACCACGCCGAATTCGACGCGACGCCGATTTCCGCGCGCTTGAAAAACGTCTCTGCCTGCCCGTAGTCCTTGCGCGCGACGTACGCGCTGCCCAGATAAAAGTAGGCGTACGAGTTGCTCGGATCGATCGAAATCGCATGCGCCAGCTCGCGAATCGCGTCGTCGGTATGTCCGCGCTCCAGCTCGATACGCTGCTGCTCGGTGATTCTCAGGGAGGCGGCGCGCGCGGGAGTCGGCGCACTATTGATCAGGGGCGCCAGCGACGAGTCGCTGATTTGGGGTGTCGTCGCGATCGAGCCGGCGTCGATTGCCGGCGTGATTTCAGCGGGCGTCGCTACTGCCGCGGGCGCAGCGGGAGCTGAATCTGCCGCCGGTTCCTCGCGATCGGCGGGCTGCGCTTGTCCAGCGGGAACGGATTTCCAATCTTCGGGATTGGAGCTTGTGTCGGGACTTGTATCGGCTGCAGGAGATGCTACCGCGCCGGGACTCGTAGCAGCTCCCGGACTAGGCACCGCGAGATCCTGCGCCGGGATCGATTGCTCCTGCAGTTCCGCCAGGACTACTGGATCGCTCTGCGCTCGCGACGTGGCCGCGGCAATCGGCAGCATCGACAGAAATATTGTAAAGGCGAATGGGCCGATTCGCATCATTGCAACCTAGTCGTTGGGATCGGCTACGGGACTCGGCTCCTCCGGTATCCTGTGGTCCACCACGGTCAACGACGTCGGTGAAGTATGATACGGGCAGTCCTGAGTTGGCGCCATCCCTTGCGGATAGACGCCCATCATCGTCAACGGGCAGTAGGGTGTCGCCTTGTAGCCGGTCGTGGGATCGACTTTTTCCTCGACGATTCCCGGCGGCGCCGTGAAATCCAGCGGCGGCCGCGACGCAGTCGCTGCTTTCATAAAAGCCGTCCATGCCGGCAGTGATGCTTGCGCGCCGGTCAGCCCCAGCTCTTCTTTCTGATCGAAACCGGTCCACACAACGGCGAGCAGGTTGGGCGTGAAGCCCGCGAACCAAGCGTCCTTGGCGTCGTTGGTGGTGCCGGTCTTGCCCGCCGCAGGCCGCGTGAAGCCCATCGTCCGCGCGGCCGCGCCGGTGCCGTGATTGATCACGTTTTCGAGCATGAACTGCATCATGTACGCGAGCTCGGGCGAGATAACCTGCTGGGCGGCGAGTTCGTGACCCTCGATCACCTTGTTATTTTCATCGACTACGGCCGTGACGGCGTAGGGAGTGATTTCCATCCCGTCGTTGGCGATCACGGCGTACGCGCGCGCCACCTGCATCGGCGAGACTTCGATTCCGCCCAGCACGATCGACGGGTACGCCGGCAAATCGCCAAAGCCGAGCTTCGACGCCATTGCGCGGATTCGATCCAGGCCGACGCTGTTCGCCAGCCGCGCCGTCGCGGAGTTGAGTGACTCGCCGAGCGCGAACTCGAGCGTGACGTGGCCGAAAAAGCGGTCGCGATAGTTATTCGGCGTCCAGCTCATGTCGCCGTACTGCCAGGTGAACGGCGCGTCCTCGATATATGTAGTCGGCAGAAACTTCTCCGCGCCGCCCGAAAGGGTCTCGTCGAAGGCCGCCAGGTATGTCACCGGCTTGAACACCGAACCGGGCTGACGCTTGGACTGAATAACGCGATTGAACTGGCTCGAGCGGTAATCGCGGCCGCCCGCCATCGCGCGAATTTTTCCGCTCTGCGGCTCGAGCGCAACCAGGCACGACTCGAGGCGGTCCTTGGCCTCGCGGCGCATCAGCTTGGGATGCTTAGCTTCCAGCTGGCTGAGATTGTGGTCTATCGAGGCCTCGGCGATCTTTTCCATGTGCACGTCGAGCGAGGTGAAGATGCGCAAACCCTCGCCGTTCAGCACTTGCGCTGGATAGCGCTCCGCCAACTCCTTCTTGACGTAATCGACGAAGTAAGGCGCGTCGTTGCCCTCGGCGTAAACTTCCCGGGCATGCAGCGGCTCGGCGACAGCGGCGTCGTAAGCGCTCTTGTCGATGTAGCCGTCTTCAAGCATCGAGGCCAGCACTTCGTCGCGGCGCGGGCGCGCGGCGTCGGGATGATGCACCGGATTGAGCCGGTTGGGCGAGCTGATCAGACCGGCGATAGTAGCCATTTCGCCAATAGTCAGATCGCGCGGCTCCTTCGAGAAGTAGTACTCACTGGCTTCCCAGACGCCGTATATACCTTCCTGCCCACGCTGGCCCAAATAGATATCGTTAATATAGTTTTCGAGGATTTCGTCCTTCGAGTAATCGCGCTCCGCGATGTACGCCATCATCGCTTCCTTGAGCTTGCGCTTGTAGCTGCGCTGACTGCTCAGGAAGAAATTCTTCATCAGCTGCTGCGTGAGCGTCGATCCGCCCTGGCGCACGTGCCCCGAAGTGAAATCGATGTATGCCGCCTTGACGGTGCGGACGAGGTCGACGCCGTGATGCTCATAGAAGCGATGATCCTCCGCCGCCAGGATCGCGTTGATCATCGTGGGCGGAATCTGGCTCAAGCGCACCAGCCGGCGCTGCTCCCATTCGCCTTCGAAGATGCCGCTGATGAGCTCGGGCTCGAGCTCGATCGAGAAGATCGGTTTATGCGTCACCGGATCGGTCATCGAGTCGATCGTATCGCCCTTGAGATTCAGCTCGACAAATTCGCCGCCGAAGTTGCCGTAGGGATACGCAAAGCTGTGCAGGAAGATGTCGAGCTTGCCGCGCTTCTTCTCGTAGCTATACTCCCCGCGGCTGGCAATTTTGCCCGGATCGACAGGATGGTAGTTCAGGCGCGCGAGACGCTCGAAGAAACCGAGATCGTTCAGGTCCTGGCCGGGATAGATGAGCTCCGAGTCGGAGTAAATTCGCGACGGGATATTCCAGCGCTTGCCCGAGAAGCGCGCGATCACTTCATTTTCGAGCTGATGGTAGTAGCTGAAGAACAGCCACAAGGTCGGCGGCACCGCGAACAGGATGAGCGCGCCCACACCGATTAGCGCGTACTTCAGCAGTCGTCTTGGGGACATCGGAAGTACGTCCCCGGCTCAGGCCTCCGGCTTGACGGTCACATAGATCGTGTTCTCGCCGCGCTTGACCAGCAGCAGGACTATCTTGCCCTTGGCGCTGGTCTTGAGCGCGGCTTGATACGCGTCCACGTCTTTGACGGCCGCGCGATTGACTTCGAGGATCACGTCGCGCGAACGCAGGCCCGCCTCGTCGCCGGCACTGCCGGGCTGAACCGAAGCAATCACGACGCCGCTTGGCGCGTCGAGTCCGAGTTCCTTGGCCAGGTCGGGACCCAGGTCTTTGACGTGAAGGCCGAACGGTGAAACCGCGCCGGGGTCGGGCTTCTCGGATTTTTCCTCGGCCGCTACGATTTCCGGCTCGCGCGACTGCGTGATCGTGACCGGCAGATCGATCGTCTGTTTGTCGCGAATTACCGTGAGCACGCCTTTGTGCCCAAGGTCACTGCGGCCGACCAGCAGCGGCAATTCGCGCGAGTCATCGACCGGCTGCTTGTCGAACGCGACGATCACGTCGCCGCGCTTGACCCCGGCCAGTTTGGCCGGCCCGTCGTCGAGCACCTTGGCCACCAGCGCACCGCGCGAGTCCGCCAGCCCGAGCGACTCCGCCAGCTCAGGCGTGACCTTCTGGATGTACACGCCGAGCCATCCGCGCACGACTTTGCCCGAGCTCTTGAGTTGCAGCAGCTCTTCCTTGACCAGATCGATCGGAACCGCAAAGCCGATCCCCATGCTGGCGCCGGTGTGCGTGTAGATCGCGCAATTGACCCCGATCACGTTGCCGCGCAGATCGATCAGCGGCCCGCCCGAGTTGCCGGGGTTTATCGACGCGTCGGTCTGAATGAAGTCCTCGTAATTGCCGGGGATGAAGCGGCCCTTGGCGCTGACGATTCCGGCCGTCACCGTATGATCGAAGCCGAATGGGTTGCCGATCGCCATCACCCACTCGCCGACCTTCAGGTCACTCGAATCGCCGAGCGGCGCGACCGCGAGATCATGCTTCGCGTCGATCTTGAGCAGCGCGATGTCGCTCTTTTCGTCGTGCCCGATAATCTTCGCGATGTAATTGTGGCCGTCCTGCGTGGTCACCGTGACTTTGCCCGGACTGTCGACGACGTGTTGGTTGGTCAGGATGTAGCCGTCCTTGGTGATGATGAAGCCACTACCGAGCGCCTTGGAATGGGGCGATCCGCCGAACTCCTCGAGCGGGCCCTGCGAGTGCGGATCGAGCGGATTCGGAGAATCTCCGGGCGGCTCGGCGCCTTCCAACGGCTCGTCGGCCTCGTCGGTCGAGATGTTCACGACGGCGGGGCTGAGCTTCGCGGCAAGCTCGACGAAGTCCGGCATCGTTTGGACTTTCGCCGGTTGCGCGCCGTCGGGTAGCTCGCTCCAGAAGCGTGAGGGCGCGGAATCGGCCGCGCGTGCTTCAAGGCCAGAGGTCGTCAGCGTGAGGGTCGCCGCAAGGATCGCGACGCCA
This sequence comes from Candidatus Acidiferrales bacterium, assembly GCA_035602775.1. Classification (GTDB taxonomy): domain Bacteria; phylum Desulfobacterota; class Binatia; order Binatales; family Binataceae; genus Binatus. Next base: position 20,148 of record DATNLS010000312.1, read on the forward strand.
GCGAAAGCGATAGGTCGAAACAACTTATTCGTCATGTGCGATTATACGAAGACGGCCGCTCAACGGTTCGGCTGTCTCGCCAATTCAACGTACTTCATTTGAAGGCCGGAAAGAATCTCCTTCAGCATCGCCTGCTCGTGGGCGTCGAGATTTCCGCGAGTCTTGTCGCGCAGCATTATAATGATATCGATCATCTGCTGCGCCAGGACCAGGTCGCTGGTCACCTTGCCGCTCATCGGATCGGGAATCTCGCCGAGCGCCGCCAACGCCTGCTCCGACAGGCTCCATAGAAATGCCGCAAAGGTCAGCTCGGGCGGCGGTTCGTTGGATTGCTGGCTCGACGCGGACTTCGCGGCGGCTTCAGGCCTGGACGCGGGTTCCGCTCCGCGGGCGTCGGGCTTGGATTTTATCTCGAGACCTTCGCTGTTCTCCGACGGCGCATCGCCGCCTTCCTTGGTCTCGCCTTCGGCGGAAAAGCGCCGGCGGTCCTGAACTTTGAATCCGCGCTTATCTTCAGATTCTTCCATCGAGGTCACCGTCACCCTTGCGCAACCTGTCCCGACGCCATCTGCTCGAGCCGGTGGATTCGCTCCTCGATCGGCGGATGAGTCGAGAACAGGCGCGAGATTCCCGCCGCACTCAGCGGGTTCACGATAAACATGTGAGCCGTCGACGGGCTGGCGTCCAGCGGCATCCGCTCGTTAGCGGCCTCGAGCTTGCGCAGCGCGCTCGCGAGGTACAGTGGATTGTGCGTCAGCTTGGCGCCGCTCGCATCGGCCTGGTACTCGCGGGTGCGTGAAATCGCGAGCTGAATCAGCGTCGCCGCGATCGGCGCGAGGATGCCGGCGACCAGCAGTCCGGCGATGCCGCCTTCCTCGTCGTCGCGATTGCCCAGTCCGAAAATCGCGCCCCATCGAATCATCGTGCCGATCATCATCACGGCGCCGGCCAGCGTCGCCGCGATCGAGCTGGTCAAAATATCGTGATTGGTCACGTGCGAAAGTTCATGCCCGATGACGCCCTTCAACTCCTCGCGCGTGCAGATTCGCATGATCCCGCGCGTCACCGCGACGGCGGCATGATGCACGTTGCGGCCGGTCGCAAACGCGTTGGGCGTATCGGAGTCGATCAGGTAGAGCCGAGGCATCGGGATTCCCGCCGAATGCGCAAGCTCGTTGACGATCGAGTAGAGCTCGGGCGCGGAGCTGGCGTCGAGTTCCTGTGCGCCGTATGCCTTCAGCACGATCTTGTCGGAGAACCAGTAGCTGAAAAAGTTCATCACCGCGGCGATCACGAAAAAAATCGCGACCCCGTGCCGGCCCCCAAGCAGACCGCCGATCAGCATCAACAGGCCCGTCATCAACCCCAGCAGCAGCGTCGTCTTGAAGAAGCTCATAGACCTCTGTTCACTCGCGCATGCGCTTTTACGGAAGTTGTCCGACGATTCACGGCCTTTCAGTCTAATATCTTTGACGCCGCTCCACAAATTTCGATAAAGCGCCGGCAACTTCGCACGGCTCGATAGAATCGACGGGCTCGCGCCTGAGAATGGTGATCTGCGCATCCCCGCCCGGCCCCAGCGGACGCCATCGCGCGGGATCGGTCGGCCCGAAAATCACCACCCCCGGCGCGCCAACCGCCGCCGCAAGATGCGACACGCCCGAATCGTTGCCGACGAATGCAGTTGCAAGCCGCGCAATCGCCGCAACTATCGGCAAATCAAGATCCTTCAGCACCGCAACCCGAGCCTCACGAAAGATCGGTTCGATAGACGCTTCGGCAGGCCCGAGCACGACGACACACGACGCTCCCTTGTCATTCAGAGCGGAGTCCGATGGCAGCGCCGCGAACTTCTCCGCCGGCCAGTTCTTGCCAGCACTCCCGCTGCCCGGAAAAATCACGATGAGATTCGAACTGTCGCATTTCGATTCCGCCAGCACTCGCGAGACCGCCGCAAGGTCATCCGGAGTCGGCTCGAGGCGGGTATCTATCGGCGAACCGCCTGCGTCGATCGCCCGCAAATAGCCCGTCGAGACATGCCCGTCGCCAGTGGGCCGGAACGGATGAAATGAAACCTCACCATTAGTCGCCGCCTCCAGCCGCGCGCGAAACTGCGCATCATCCGAGGCAAAGAACGAATAGATACGCTCGAACTCGCCAAAGAATAGCCGCGCACCGCCCGACGTTTCATCTGCGAACAACTCACCGACCTCGCGCGCATCGATCGAATGCCCGCGTGCGACGACGCTCCTGCCGGCGGCAAGCCGCGCCAACTCCAATCGCGCCATCAACTCGATCGACGCCCCGGGATGCCGCCGCGAAATCGCAGCGAGCGCCGGCATCAGGCACATCAGATCGCCCAGCGCGCCCGGAAAAATAACCAGCACGCGCCGCGTCGATCGCGCATTCTTCTCATCCGCCGCCATTGATGGAACCGTCTACCAGTTGAATGTGAAACCAGCGGTGGGTTTCACGCTTCCTTCGGCAGGGGTGACCCTTGCACCCTGTATTAAAATGACGATGAGGACTTCGTGCCTGTTAGAAGGGGATCTGGAACTCGACGTTGTCTTTTGGGACGAAGCCGTTCAGGCCTTTGAATTCTCCGTCGGTGACTTCTATTTGGGCGCCACGGTCGTCGCTGCTGACGACTCGGACCGGGGTGTTGTTGTCGACCTGCTTGGTGGTCCCCCCTTCGATGAGGCCTCCGACCATTCCGCCGATCGCTCCACCTTGTTTTTTCAGATTGGTCAGTTTGAGGAACGTGTTCTCGTCGGGGAAGACGGTGACCGTGCTTTCGCCGTTGCGCGCGACCAGTCTGTGACCGCATCCGGCGAGAGCAAGCGCGCCTCCAATCACAAATGCGCAGATGACGATCGTTGAAATTCGCATCGAGAGAGCTCTCCTCTGCCGCGCGCGCGGCGTAACCGGCCGCTTCGTACCACTCGACGTGATTTGTAGCATGAGCTTCGGGAAAACGGCCATCGTCGCATGGCTTGGATGACAAAATAGCGAAAATTGCGGGGGGTTCGGGGCCGTGATAGGCTTCACGATTCGCGCTCGGCGGATGTACGCGCCTTGCGCAAACGTAATGCGAATCGGCCTGATCTCTGACACTCATATTCCCGAAGCCTGCGAGCATCTTCCGGAGAAGGTGTTCGAGGTGTTTGCCGGGATCGATCTCGTGATGCATGCGGGCGACGTGTACGTGAATCGCGTGCTCGACGAGCTGTCGGCGATTGCGCCTGTGATCGCGGCGCTGGGGAATGGCGACGAAGGATTGGACGGGCATCGGTATCGCCTCGATCTCGACGACGAGCGGGTGCGGGAGGCGCATCTGATCGAAATTGCGGGCGTGCGAATCGGGCTGGTGCATGCGATTCCGACGCCGGACGAGACGTCGGAGGAAGTGTTCGCGCGCGCGATGAATACGCAATTCGGCGGCCCGGTGGACGTGGTCGTGCAGGGCCACAGCCACGTCGAGGGCGTGGCGCGGTTCGGTGCGACGATGGTCGTCAATCCGGGCAGCGCGACGCTGCCGCACAACCTGGTCGGAGTGCCGGGAACGGTCGCGATACTTGAAATTGGAAGCGGCGGTGAAGTTTCCGCTGAAATAATCAGCTTGGCTTAGGCCACCGTCACGAATTATCCAGGAGGAATTTTTTGTCCGCCGAAAACGCAATGCCCGAGACCAAACGCGCGGTCACGATGGAAAAAATTGTGAACCTCTGCAAGCGCCGTGGAATTGTTTTTCCGACGAGCGACATCTACGGAGGACTCGGCTCGACCTTCGACTACGGCCCGCTCGGAATCGAGCTCAAGCGCAACGTCAAGGAGGCGTGGTGGCGAGAGATGGTGCAGTACCGCAGCGACGTGCTGGGGCTGGACTCCGCGATTTTTCAGCATCCGCGCACTTGGGAAGCGTCGGGGCATTTGAAAAATTTCACCGACCCGATGGTCGATTGCAAAGCGTGTAAGAATCGTTTTCGCGCCGATCATATCGAGGGCGACAAGTGTCCCGAGTGCGGCGGCGAGCTCACACCGGCGCGCAATTTCAACCTGATGTTCAAGACGTTCATGGGTCCGGTCGAGGACACAGCGGCGGTGGTCTATCTGCGGCCGGAAACCGCGCAGGGGATTTTCTCGAACTTCGAGAACGTGGTGGATACGCAGCGGGTCAAGCTGCCGTTCGGCGTCGCGCAGCAGGGCAAGTCATTCCGCAACGAGATCACCACCGAGAATTTTATTTTCCGCACCCGCGAGTTCGAGCAGATGGAGATGGAGTATTTCGTTCGTCCCGATCCCGCGGAGGAAGAGAAATGGTATCGCTACTGGGTCGATTTCCGATTCAACTGGCACGTCAAGTTCGGAATCAAGGCGGACCATCTGCGCAAGCGCGAGCATGCGACCGACGAGTTGTCGCATTATTCGAGCGGCACGACCGATATCGAGTTTCTGTATCCGTTCGGATGGGGCGAGCTGGAAGGCGTCGCGAAGCGCGGCAGCTTCGATCTCGATCAGCACGCGAAGTTCAGCGGCAAGGACTTGACGTATTTCGACGAGGACACCAAGACGCGTTTTCGGCCGTGGGTGATCGAGCCTGCGCTCGGCGTCGATCGCGCGATGCTGGCGTTCATGCTCGACGCGTACGACGAGGACGTGGTCGAGAACGAAGAGCGAATCGTGCTGCGGCTAGACCCGCGGCTGGCGCCGATCAAGGTTGCGGTGTATCCGCTGCTGCGCAAACTGGGGCAGCCCGAGAAGGCGATCGCGATTCGCGACGCGCTGAAGCGGCATTTCACGGTCGCCTACGATCAGGCGGGCTCAATCGGGCGGCGCTATCGGCGTCAGGATGAAGTCGGCACGCCCTATGGCGTGACGATCGATCATCAGACGATGGAAGACGACACGGTGACGATCCGCGATCGCGACGCGATGACGCAGGAGCGCGTGCCGGTTGCGCGGCTGGTCGAAGTGATCACCGAGCGAATCGGCTGGACGCGCTAAAATAATAGAAAATTGTCGCCGCACGATTTTTTGTGCGGTGAGGGGAGCAACGGTTTCACATGGGTCGCATTCATCCTGAGATCTACTTTTTCGGTGCGGGCGTGGCGGAAGGGCGCGCCGAGATGCGCAACCTGCTGGGCGGCAAGGGCGCGAACCTGGCCGAGATGGCGCGGCTCAAGCTGCCGGTGCCGCCGGGATTTACCATTTCGACGAAAGTCTGCAACTACTTTTACGATCACGGCCACAAATATCCGAAGGGGCTGACCGAGGGCGTGGCGAAGAGCGTCGCGCGAGTCGAGAAGGCGCTGGGGCGCAAGTTCGGCGACGCGAAGAATCCGCTGCTGGTGTCGGTGCGATCGGGCGCGCGCGTTTCGATGCCGGGAATGATGGACACGGTGCTGAATCTCGGGCTCACCGACGAGACGGTGAAGGGTCTCACGGAAATCAGCGGCAGCGCGCGCTTCGCGTGGGACTCGTATCGGCGATTCTGCCAGATGTTCGGCGACGTCGTGCTCAAGCTGAAGCCGGAGAACAAGAACGATGCGGATCCGTTCGAGGAAATTATCGATCACAAGAAGGCGGCGCGCGGCGTCACCAACGATACCGACCTGAACGTTGACGACCTGCAGGAACTGGTCGGCGAGTTCCGCGCGCTGATTCGTTCGCGAGTCGGGCGCGATATACCGCAGGACCCGCGCGAGCAACTGTGGATGGCGATTGGCGCGGTGTTCGACTCGTGGCACAACGATCGCGCGATCACGTATCGCAAAATCAACAACATCCCGGGCGATTGGGGCACCGCCGTCACCGTGCAATCGATGGTGTTCGGCAACCTAGGCGACGATTGCGCGACGGGCGTCGCATTCACCCGCGATCCCGGCACCGGCGAGAAGGGAATCTA
>DATNLS010000199.1:0-10298 GCA_035602775.1 Candidatus Acidiferrales bacterium
TCGCTCTTGATGCCGGCCATCTCGAAATAGAAATGATAGCTGTCCGCATCTTCGATCACGTCCGCCGCCGGCGCCGACTTGCGCGCGGGCTCGAGCTCGTTCCACAGCACGTTCCAATGGCGAAGCAATGAGTCATTAGGAGTGTAGCCGTTCATCCGCACTTCCATCTTGAAGAATCCTCCTGCCGTAATTTTCTCCGGCGTGATTTTTAAATTCGGGGCCGCTCGGCGCGAGGAAGGCTCTATCTGTCCTTCGCTCGAATCGCCTTGCGTCCCACAACTTCAAGGTAAGTACGAACTCGAACTCGTCAAGCGACGCTTCGCTCGAAACCTCGAAGTTTGGGGCAAAAGAAGGCTATTTCGTGGGTTCCGCGGTCTTCGAAACGTTGGCAATCTCATGCGCGAATCGTGCGGCCATCTTGCTATCGCCGTTGCGTTCGGCGATTTTCATACCCTCATCTAATTCTTTCAGCGCGCGCGGAATTTCGCCCTTGCCGAGAAACACACCAACCTTGCGGAAGATGCGAGCGTAGAGCTCTCCTTTCTCGGCGGCGTTCATGACGGCGAATTCTAACCAGAACGAAACTCGCGATACGATCCTCGACGGTTCTATCACGCTGATCCAGCCGAGGCACGGCTACCGCTTCTCGGTCGAGGCGATTTTGCTCGGCCGTTTTGCGCGCGCGAGTACGCGCGACCGGGTGCTCGAGTTGGGAGCCGGATGCGGCGTCGTATCGATCATGATTGCGGCGCTTCATCGTCCGCGCGAAGTCGTCGCGCTCGAGATCCAACCGCAGCTCGTCGAGATGATCGCGCGCAACGCGGAAATCAACGGCCTCGAATCGATGCATGCGGTTTGCGCCGACCTTCGGCAGAAAAAAATGAAAGGCGTCGAGTCTGCGAGCTTCGACCTGGTCGTCGCGAATCCTCCGTATCGCGCGGTGGCCGCCGGCCGCGAGAATCCCGATCGCGGCCGCCGCGTAGCGCGCGGTGAAAGCGCCGCACTGCTGGCGGATTTTGTCGCGGCGGCTCGCCACTATGCCCGCACGGGCGGACGCGTCGCCTTTGTCTTCACCGCTCGCAGGAGCGCCGAGTTGATTTCCGCGATGCGCTCGAAGCAACTCGAGCCCAAGCGTATACGTTTTGTTCATCCACAGATCGCGCGGCCCGCATCGGTGATATTGATCGAAGCTCGCGTCGGCGGAGGAATCGAAGTAGCTATTGAGCCGCCGTTGATACTATATGAACGCCCGGGAATATATGCTCCCGAAGCGCGTGCATTACTCAGTTCGCCCTAACTTACTATTGCGCGGACGCGAGGAATTCACTCGCCAGCTCTGCGGCGTAGTCGGGCTTTTCCATCGGCATGAAATGGCCCGCGTCGGGCACATCGATCACGCGTCCGTGCTTGAGCTGCCGAGCGACTTTTCCGGACAATGACGCGCCGAGTGAATCGCCGCGTGCACCGAAAACTACCAGCAGCGGCGCAGTACAACGAAGAATTCGACCGAGCCCATCGAAATCGCGCGACGACTCGTAAAACTTTGCCTCGATCTCCGGCGCGCACTTGAGTTCGCGCTTGCCGTCAGCCGTCGATCGCGTACCGAACTCGCAATAGTCGCGCAGAATATCCTTTCGCCAGCTATCGTACGGCGGCTTGTTCTCGAAGTTTGAGTACATCGCGTCGACGCTATCGAAAATGCGCCGCCGTTTGAGTGTCCGTTCGACGAATGGATTGCGCCATGCCAGTTCGGGCGCGGTCGGCGACTCAAAGATAACCGGCTCGAGCAGCACCGCACGTGAGATCAGATCCGCGCGCTCGCTCGCGAGCGAGCCAATCGCCGTCGCGCCCGCGGAATGGCCGACCGCCCGCACACCCGACCAGCCCATCGCGGTTATAAACCCTTCGAGGTCGCGCATCGTCGCGTCCCACGTGTACACAGAGTCGGGCGCCGCCGGAGTGTCGCCGTGGCCGCGCTGATCGTAGCTGTAAACGTGACCGATCGCGCGCAGCCGCTCTGCAAGCGGCCGGTAGATGCGACCGAGAAATCCGGTCGCGTGCAGGATGACGATTGGCGCGCCGTCACCGCCCCAGTCCAGGGTATGCAATCGGAGGCCGTTGAGGTTCACGAAGCTGCTGCGGGGTTCGATTTGTTCCATGTCTCAGCTTTGCGAGAATCTACGCTCGCGACGATTTACTGGTTCGCTTTGTGCTCGGTCGCCGCCGTCTCGAGGTCGACCGCCTTTGCTTCCGGCGAGCGGATGTCTTCGAGCGTAATCGTCTTGAGCAGGCCGATGCGCACCGCATCGATCTTTCCCAACACCACATTGACGCGCGGATCGCCGTCGCTGGCGCCCTTGTCGAAGTCGACCGACTTGATCGCATCCGCCAGCACGATGGTCGAGGACTGGCGCGCCAGGAACAGTCCCTGGTTCAGCGAACCGGTACTGGGGTCGGCTTCGATCACAAAGCCGCCGGCCTTGAGCCCGTCGAGAATCGGCTTGAGCGTAGCTTCCGGCACGTAGAGTTCGTGGGAGAGGGTCCACGATGTGATGTCGTCGCCGCCGCGGTAGGCGCGGTCCGCCAGGCGAATCAGGATATGCATCGTCGCCGCATACAGAAAATCCGGCGACATCGGTCCCAGCATCGGCGGGATATCGCCGCGCTGCACCGACGCAGTTAGTTCGGCGCCGAACAGGATCACCGACCATGCGATGTAGATCCAGACCAGGAAAATCGGCAGCGTCGCCATCGCTCCATAGATAGCCCGATAGTTGGCGACACCCACCTGGAAGCGCACGTAACCCCACTGCGCGAGCTGAAAAAGCACCGCGGTCACGAACGAACCGATCAGCGCGGGACCGTACCTGACCTTGGTGTAGGGAAAAAAGACGAACAGAAAAAAGAATCCCGCCCACACGAAAACGTACGGCAGTAACTCCGTGGCGAATGGAAATTCGGAAATCCGCACCGAGAAAATCGCGGTGACGCCAAGCGCCGCGACGATCAGAAACGGCACCGTGAACAGCACGCTCAGGTAGTCGGAAAATTTGCGAAAATAACTGCGGCTCTGCGGAACGTTGAAGATAGTGTTGAGCGCCTGCTCGACCGTGCCCATCGTGGAAATGACCGTGATCAGCAAAAACGCGCCGCCCGCCGAGCCCAGCGCCGCCGCGTTCACGTTCTCGACGTAGCCCATCAACTGCGACGACGATGAGCCGAGTCCCAGGTATTGCTCGACCAACGGACGCAGTCGTTCCGCGCCGCCGAATCCTTTGACCGCGGAAAATGCGAGCGCGAGCATCGGCACGATCGACAGCGCGACCGTGAAGGTCAGCGCCGACGCGCGCAGCAGATCGTTGTTGTTGATGAAGCCTTCGACCGCGTGATTCAGGATGTGCCAGACGCGCAGGGCGGTGGTGTGTCGCGAGGCCCTGGCTTCGAGGTCCAGCGTCTTGCTCTCGAGCCAGCTGGGAGCGTGTCGCGCCACGTCAGTTACAGGATTGCGCCGCCGCCGATTTGCCCTTCACAAGTTCGATTGTCAGGGCACGACTTGCGCGATGTCAAGTCGGCCGCCGTGCAGCGCGTTGCGCCCGAATCCGCTTTACGATTAGCTCATCGTTCATGGCTCGGCTGGTACCGCACGGAAAATACCTCCTCGACGGCGCGCAAAAGTTCTACCTCCGCGGCGTTTCGTACGGCCCGTTCGCTTCCAACTCGCGCGGTGAACGATACCCCGAGCCTGAGCGCGCTGCCGCCGACTTCGCTCTGATGACCAGGCTCGGCGCCAACGTGATTCGCCTCTACGTTCCACCGCCGCCGTGGATGATCGAGGAGGCGCAGAAGGCCGGATTGCGCGTGATGCTCGGCATCCCGTGGCCGTTCCACATGGCGTTCCTCGATTCCGCCGACATGATGCGCGATATCCGCGACGCGATCCGCAAGACGGTGCTCGAGACGCGCCAATTCGGCGACGCAATCGCCGCCTACAGCATCGGCAACGAGATTCGATCGGATATCGTACGCTGGCACGGGCCGCGCGCGGTCAGCCGTTTTCTCGCCGAGCTGCGCGACCTCGGCAAACAGATCGATCCGGGCGCGCTCTTCACTTACTCGAACTATCCGTCAGCGGAATATCTCGATTTGAGCTTTCTCGATTTCATTTCGTTCAACGTCTATCTGCATCGCGAGGAAGACTTCCGCCGCTACCTCACTCATCTGATGGGACAGGCGGGCGAGCTGCCGCTGGTGCTCAGCGAAACCGGCATGGACACGATTCGCGAGGGCGAGGAGCATCAGGCGCAACTGCTTTCATGGCAGTGCCGCGCGGCATTCGAGCTCGGATTGTCCGGCTTTATCGTGTTCGCGTTCACCGACGAATGGCACACCGGCGGCGCAGAGATTACCGAGTGGGCATTCGGACTGACGCGCCGCGATCGCTCGCCCAAACTCGCCTTCGATGCGGTCGGCAAAGTCTTCCGCGAAAATCTACCACCTCCGCTCGCAGCCGCTCCCAAAGCCACCGTGGTCGTCGCCGCTTACAACGCTGCACCGACGCTCGTTGAATGTCTCGCCTCGCTCAAGGAGCTGAACTATCCGGACTACGAAACGATCGTCGTCGATGACGGCTCGACCGATTCGACTTCTGAGATCGCCAACGAGGCCGGAGTCCGCGCGATTCGCGTCGAGCACAACGGCCTCGGGGCGGCGCGCAACGCGGGCGTCGATGCCGTATCCAACGACAGCGAAATCATCGCGTTCATCGACGCCGACGCGCGTGCCGATCGCGACTGGCTGTATCATCTGGTCGAGACAATCAGACGCCGAGACGCGGCTGCGGCCTCCGGCCCGAACTTCGCTCCCGATCCGCAATCCGCTCGCGCGGCCGCGATGGCCGCCGCGCCGGGACTGCCGCGCGAGGTGCGGGCCGGCGACGATCGTCTCGCGCAACTGTGCGGATGCAACATGGCAATCGCGAAAGCCGCGCTGCTAAAGGTTGGCGGATTCGATCCGATGTTTACGAGCGCCGGTGACGACGTGGACCTTTCCTGGCGTCTTACGGCGTCGCGTGAAACGCTGGCGTACGCTCCTGGAGCCGTCGTAATTCACGATCGTCGCGGAACGCTTGCGGCCTATTTCGGCCAGCAGCGCGGCTACGGTATCGGCGAGGGGCTGCTGTTCCGCAAATTTCCGCTGCGCAGCGCCGACGAAGACGGAATGTACGCGACTCCGTCGTGGATCGGCTCGCTCTTCGGCGGCGCGCGCGTCTACCACGGCGAGTTTGGCCGCGGCCTCTTTCAAACCGTCTATTCCGCAGGCAACTCGTACGCTGACCTCCCATTGACCGTTCAATGGATCGGGCTGTCACTGATTCTTTTGATCCTCGGCACCGTCGATCGCGTTCCGGGCGTGTTGGGCGCCGGTGGAATCGCGGTAACTATATTGGCCGCGGCGGCGAGCGCAGCAATCGCGCCCTTGCCGCGCGAACGGTCCGGCCCGGTGGCGCGCGTCTACCTTTGGATCATCAATCTGATCGGGCCAGCCGTTCGCGGCTTTGCGCGCGAGCGCGTCAAATGGCGATTCGAGCCCATCGACGCAAGCGTGGACACCAGTCGCCCGATCGAACTAAAGGGCCAGCTCGAATTTGTAATTTCCGACGCTGCCGCGAAGATCGATTCCGCGACGATACTTGCCGCCATGCGCGACGCACTGGTTCGCCGAGGCGTCGCAGTGGCCGAGACCGACGGCTTCCAGTCTTACGATCTCGAGCTCGTCGTTTCGCCGATGATTCGCGTGCCGATCAACGCCTTGCGCAGAGACGGGAGCATCGCGTTGCTCTGGCGCAATCGACCCGGCCCGCGATGGATGCCAATCGCCGTGGGAGTGACCGTTTTTTTCATGAGCGCGGCATTCTCGCTGGGTGCGAGAATCTGCATAGCTTTTGTCGCTCTGCCACTGGCGGTGTTCGCGATCGCTCGCACGTGGCGCATCTCAGCGATCATCAGAGCGAGCGCAGCGGAAGTGGCCGACAAGCTCGGAATCTCAATCGCAGATAAAGCCCGATGACGACGCTGGAACTCTACGGTCACGCGATTCGCCGGATGCGTCCGCATCTCGGCCGTCTCGCGATCGCGATCGCCGGCGTGCTGCTCGCCTCCGCGACCGAAGTCCTCAAGCCGTGGCCGCTCAAGATTGTGATCGACAACGTGCTGCGCGGCGTGCCGCTCATCAGCAGCTGGATTCCCCCGATGCCGCGCGGCGAGCTTCTCATCGCCGCCTGCGTCAGCCTCGTCATCCTCTACGCATTGCTCGGCCTGCTCAACGTCGTGACGAACTACGTGACCATCTCGATCGGCCAGCGCATGGTCAACGAGCTGCGCGCGCGCATGTTTGATCACCTGCAGCGCCTCTCGCTCTCGTTCCATCGCCGGCGCGAAGTCGGCGACCTGATGGTACGCATCACGTACGACACCTACTCGATCCAAACGATCGCGATGAACGGATTCTTCCCGGTGTTGTCGTCGCTGATTTTGCTCGGCGGGATGTTCATCGTGATGATCAGGATGGACGCGACGCTGACGCTCGTCGCACTCGCCATAATCCCGCTCCTGATTCTGCTGATCATGTCGATCAGCGGACGCATCGACGCGATCGCCGGCGGCGCGCGAATCAAGGAGAGCCGCCTGTTCACCGTCGCCCAGAGCGCGCTCGCCGCGATTCACGTCGTGCAGGCTTTCACCCGCGAGGGCGAGTCGTACCGCGAGTTCGTCGAGTCGAGTAGCGCTAGCCTCGACGCCACTTTGCGCCTCTATACGCTGCAAACGCTGTACGCCGGCGCGGTCGGCGTGTTGATCGCATGCGGCACCGCGCTGGTGATTTACCTCGGCGCGCAGCACGTCCTCGACGGCCGCCTCACCATCGGCGACCTGATCGTTTTCACGACTTACCTCGCTTCGCTCTACGCTCCGGTGAATCAGATCTCGCAGACCTACGGACAGATCGAAGGCGCCAAGGCTGGGCTTCGGCGATGCCTCGAGTTGCTCGCCATCGATCCCGAAATCAAGGATCGACCGAATGCGCAGGCGCTCGGACGCGCGCGCGGCGAGATAGAATTCGACAATGTCGTCTTCGGCTACGAACCCGGCCGCACCGTGCTCAAGGGAATCAGCTTCAAGGCCTCGCCAGGCGAGACTGTCGCGATCGTCGGCCCGAGCGGCTCTGGAAAAACCACGATGGCCAGTTTGCTCGCGCGCTTTTACGAACCGCAGGACGGCGCGATCAAGATTGACGGCCACGACACGCGCTACCTCACGTTGGACTCGCTCCGCGGCAACATCGCGATGGTCCTGCAGCCGCCTCTGGTGCTCGGCGACACGATGCGCGTCAACGTCGCGTTTGGAAAGCCGGGCGTCGACGACGCCGCCGTGATGCGCGCGATCGAGATGGCCCGCCTCACACCGGTGCTCGCCAAGCTGTCGGCCGGCCTGGACGAAGTGATGGGGCAGGGCGGCCACAGTCTTTCCGAGGGCGAGGCGCAACGCGTGACCATCGCGCGCGCGCTGCTCAAGGACGCGCCGATTCTAATCATGGACGAGCCGACCAGCGCGCTCGACACCGAAACCGAATCGATGGTGCTGGCCGCAGTGCGCGAGGCGATGCGCGGGCGGACGACGATGGTGATCGCGCATCGGCTCTCGACGATTCAGAAGGCCGATCGAATATTGGTGTTGCGCGACGGTGCAATTGTCGAGCATGGATCGTTCGACGAGTTGCTGGCTCGCGGCGGCTTCTTCAGCTACCTCTACAATATCCAGGCGTGGACCCGCGAAGCCGCGGGCTAGAGATTTCAAATGCTGACAGTCGGTCTCACAGGTGGAATCGGTTCGGGCAAGAGCACCGTCGCGCAGATCCTCGGCGAATTCGGCGCGCCGATTCTCGACGCGGACAAAGTTGCGCACACCACTTATGCGCCGGGCGGTCCCGCCTACGATGCGGTCGTCGCGGCCTTTGGCACGGATATCGTCGCGCCCGATCGCACCGTCGACCGCCGGAAACTCGGCGCCGTCGTGTTTGGCAATCCCGAGCAGCTGAACAAGCTGACCTCGATAGTATGGCCGGCGACCTTCGAAGCCCTCCGCCGCAAGGTCGCCGAATTGCGCGCGAGCGGCGCGAAACTGCCGATCGTCGTCGAGGCCGCGATTTTGATCGAAGCGAACTGGCAGCCGCTGTTCGACGAAATCTGGCTGGTGCGCGCGCCGCGTGAACAAGTGCTCTCGCGCATCGAGATCCAGCGCGGCGCAAAACCCTCCGAGACCGAGGCGCGAATCCGCGCACAATTATCTGACGAGGAGCGCACCAAGCACGCATCGCTGATAGTCGAAAACAATGGCTCGCTCGAAGAACTCCGCGAACTGCTCAAAGAGATCTGGGCCGAAGCCCTCAAGCGCAACAGCTAGCCCCGGATCGCCGCCAGCAGCGCGAACGTGACGAGCTCGATCAGCGCGCATCCTCCAGCCAGCATGTAACCCGAGGCGCCGCCCATCCTCCTGCTCAGAATCAGCCGCATCGCAAGTATCGTGAGCGCCAGCACGACGATCACCGCGAGCCCGACGTTTTGATACAGCCCCATCGTGAGTCCCAGCGCGACCACGCTCGACACCGCGAACTCGCGAAACGAAATCCCGCCTTCGTACGGGATGCCGAGTCCCCAATGCTCCAGCGGCTTGAGCCCGTAGCCGATCGGAATGATCGCCCATCGCGACAGCATCATCGCCATCACCAGGGCGCCTGCGCGTCCTGCGTTGTCGGTGATTCGCGACAGGCACCAGACCTCGAAAGCGAACGCCGCGATCACGGTCACGGCTCCGACCGGTCCGATTCGCGTCAGCCCAGTGGAAGCCGGCCGCGTCCCGCGGCGCAATACCTCGGCAGTGTCCGCGACTCCACGATTTGTCAGGCCCAGCGAGAGCGCCGCCCCAGCGATCAGCACAATCAACGATCGTCCCACCGGTCCGGCGACCACACCGGCGGTTCGATCGACGATTGCGAGCACTACGCCCAGGACAAATCCGACAATCGGAAAATAAACCATCGCGCGGGTGCGCTGCGCGGCGGTACCTTGCGATCTTTCGTCGAGGACGGGCCACAATGTCAGAGTCGCTACTGCCAGCACCGCTTCGAACAGCATTTCGCGCACAGTAGGCAGACTGGTTTCGCTCGCCGATTCCATTGTGACCGAGGATGATTACAACAGATCGCGGCGGCGCTACGATAGGCAACTGAAAAAAGTGAGAAGATGAAAATCCTGGTGATGGGTGCGGGCGCGGTGGGCGCTTACTTCGGTGCGCGGATGCGCGCGTCAGGCGAGGACGTCGTGCTGTGCGCACGCGGCGAAAATCTGCGCGCGATTCGCGAGCATGGGCTCGACATCACCAGCATTCGCGGCGACTTGCGTATCGAGGTCACGGCGACCGACACGCCGCGCGACTTCGCGCCGTTCGACCTGATCCTGTTCTGCGTGAAGGCCTACGACACCGACGCCGCCACGCAAGCGATCTCAGGATGCCTCAAGCCGACTGGCGCGATTCTGACGCTGCAGAACGGCGTCGAGAACGAGGCGAAGCTCTCCGCGATTTTCGGCCGCACCGCAGTGATGGGCGGCAACGCGCGCGTGGGAGTCGAGATGGTCGCGCCGGGCAAGATCATTCACCTCAGCACCGGCCACATCGACTTCGGCGAACTCGACGGCCGCGAGACGGATCGCGCCAAATCATTCGCCGCGATGTTTCAGCGCGCAGGGATTCTCGGCCAGGTCTCGGCCGACATCATGACCGCGCGATGGGACAAGCTCGTCTGGAACGGCGCGTTCAACACCGTGACGACGTTGACGCGCCGGCGCGTCGGCGAAATTCTCGACGACGCCGAAGGCCTGAAACTCATGCACACGCTCATGCAGGAGATCGTCAACGTCGCGCGCGCCGAGGGGGCAAAGATTCCCGACGACCGCATCGACGCCTACATCGCGCACTCGCAGAAAAATCTGCGGGCGCTGAAAACCTCGACGCAGCAGGACCTTGAACGTGGCAAAGCTCTCGAATATGAAGCCTTGAGCGGCGCTGTAGTTCGAGCAGCGCGCCGGCACGGGATCAGCGTACCGGCAGTTGAAACCATCTTTGCGTTATTGCGACTGCTGGATGGCGCCCCAAAGAAGTTCTAACAGGGACAACGTCCCGCATCTTTTCCTTTTCACCGGGTGCAGGGGTCACCGCTGCCCAGGGAAGCGTGAAACCCACGGTGGG
>DATNLS010000083.1:0-10357 GCA_035602775.1 Candidatus Acidiferrales bacterium
CTCGCGCCGCATGTCCCGCGCCCGCTCCTCGAGGTTCGCACTTGAAGTCGAGGCATCAAGCCCATCGGCACGTTCGACGATCAACTCGATACCAAGCCGCGCGCACATAGCCCGCACATACTCTTCATCGCGATCCGCCTCAGGCCCACGAATCCGATGGTTCAAATGCGCCGCCACGATCCGAAGTCCTAGCGCGCCGCGGAGCTCGAGCAACGTAGAGGTGAGCGCCACCGAATCAGCGCCGCCGGAAAGCCCAACGACAATGGTCGAGCCTCGACGCAGCCCCGCTCGCAAAAGCGCCGCCTCGATCGCGTCAACGAGTTTATTTTGAGCCTCGCGAGTCATCACCGATGAGATTAGTCCGCCGTCTAATTGTCCGCTACCGCGCGCCATCTGTCGGATTCAATGAACACAAAAGGGGAGCCGCACTTTCCTTTTCACCCGGTTCTAACAGGGACGAAGTCCCGCATCTTCATCCTTACACTGGGTGCAGGGGTCACCCCTGCCGAAGGAAGCGGGAAACCACCGCGGGTTTCACATCCAGGCTAGTCTACGCACTCGGCTTCACAATCCGTCTCAATCGTGGCGGATTTGGCAGCGCGCTGCTATCGGCGCGGCATGCAACTTCGATAAATCGGCGCAGCTCGATGCGCAGTTCGCCGATCGCGAGGCCCATGTGCTCGTGCGGAATCGAGTCGAGCTTGGCTGACGCCTTCTCATACAGTGACCGTGCGCCTTCGAGGTTTCCGCGCTGCGCATGCAGAATCGCGACGGCGGCCTGGATCAATCCCTGGTAGAAGAGTTTTAGCTCGCCGTCAGAGCGCTTCCAGATTTCTTCCCATGCCTCGTGGCATTCGAAGAAGCGGCCCTCATTGAAGAGGTCAATCCCTTCCTCGTAGTAGTTCGGATGCTCGGGCGTCACATGATTTGATGTTCGAACGCAATTATGAATGGGAACGGCAGCGCGAGGAATTTCGGCTCGTCGATTTTCACGGCACGATACTCATCGGTGTTGCCGGAATCACGCACCGCTTGAAAGTTGTCGAACCACAGCTCGGCGACGCCGTCGTAGCGCGGCGATGCGCCGCCAGCGTATCCGGACGGCCGCAAATGGCATTGGATGTAGCGCCGCACTTGCGGGATTTTCGCGGCGAGCGGTCCGTGATCCGTTCGCCAGTATGCCTGGAACGCCGCGACATCGGTGCCGGGCTTGCGCGTCAGCAGCGAGAACATTTTCACCGCGCCGTCGCCGACTGTCCCTTCCCTCTGCACGATCTCCTCGGTGACGACCGAGCCGGCCTTCGACATATCGACGAACTGCAGGTCGTCAGCCGATGCGGCACGCCGTGGGCCGGAGTCAGCGCGGGTGTGGATTGTGTCCTCATCGTCAAACCATGCTTCGGAGATTCCGTCGTACAGCGGTTCGTGATTGCGGTATGCCGATGGCAGCGTGATCGACGCGACGTACTTGCGCAGTTCCGGGATCGTGCGAATGATCGCGGCGTGTTGGTTCAGCCAGTAGTTGCGGAAGTCGTCTACGCTGAGGCCAGGCTTGCGTTTGAAGAAGTTGAACGCCTTGACCATCCGCCGATGCTCTGCTCTTCACGCGCCTCTGCCGTGGCGCAGCAAGCGGCCGGTAGACGCGCCGGTCTGCTCGCCCTCGAGCATCGTGATCTCGCCATTGACCATGATGTACCGATAGCCGTCGGCCTTGCGCACGCGCCGCCATTCGCCGCCGGGAAAGTCGTGCGCGATTTCGATCGGTCGCATCGCCAGTTTGTCGTAATCGTAGACGACGACGTCCGCAGGTGCGCCCTCGCGGAGCACACCGCGGTCGCTGAATCCCGCGCACATCGCGGGCAACGCGCTGAGCCGCCAGTGCGCCTCCTCGAGGCTCAGCAATTTGTATTCGCGCACCAGCCAGGCGAGAAATTCAGTCGGGTACTGGCCGCCGGTGAAGAATTTGGTATGCGCGCCGCCGTCGGAAACACCGGGAATCAGGTAAGGATCGTCGATCATCTCCTTCATATATTCCATGTTCTGGTTGGGTCCCGGCGCGTAAAACTCGGTACGAAGCTCGTCGGCGACTGCAAGATCGAGCATCGCGTCCACCGCATGCTTACCGGTCCGATTCGCGAACTCGCGCAGGGTGAGCCCTTCGTATTCCTTCATGTCCTCGCGCGCGACCTGCACCACGAAGATCTGATCGAACTCCTCGGTGATAACCCGCGGCAGCCTGCTGCGAAGCCCCTCACGCCGCGCTGGATCGCCAAGCTTCGTCCTGCGCTCTATCGCGGTACCGGTGGTAGCGTCGCACCACGCCTGGCAGTCGTCGAACAGATTCCAATCCACGAACGTGAACATCATTCCCGTATCACTGGTGACAGCCTGCCCATACACCGGCAGCCCTCGCTCGCGGCAACTCCGGAGCCATTGCATCTGCCCGCGATGCACATACGGATGCGAATCGCGAGGCTGCACGACATTGTAGAGCACCGGCCGTCCGCTGAGCTCGGCCAGCTGCTCGAAGTGATTCAGGTCGTGCGCTGGATCGGCGCTCACCAGCGTCATCTGGATGAAGCCCTCGTTGCGCTGGCCAAGCACCCGCGCCAGCGCCAGGCAGGTTTCGTCGGCCATCAGGTCGGATACCATCGGCGTTCCGTCAAAGTCGCGCTGCACGCATGCTGGACCGTTCGGATCGAGGCGCTGGGCGGACCATCCGCATGCGCCGGCGTCCATCGCCTCATCGAGCAGCCGGCAGATTTCGCGCGTCTCAAGCTCGGTGGGCGGCCGCGATTTGGCCGCCTCCAGACCCATCACCCACGTCAGCAATGGCGAAACCGGAACGTACGGCAGAATGTTTACGGACTTGGGACGACGATCGATGCTGTCGAGAAATTCAGGGAAGGTGGTCCAATCCCACGGCATCCCAGCCTTCATCGAAGCGTACGGAATCGCTTCGACGCGCGTCATCGTGAGCATCGCGCGATCGCGGCTTTCAGGACGCACCGGAGCGAAGCCGAACCCGCAGTTACCGATTACAACCGAGGTGACGCCGTGCCAGCTCGATATGGAGCAGTACGGATCCCAGAAGAGTTGGGCATCGTAGTGGGTATGCAGATCGACGAAGCCGGGCGCCACTATCATTCCCGAAGCGTCGAGCGTCTGCGCGGCATCGGTCGAGCGCAGGCGCCCGATTTTCGCAATGCGACCGTCCTTGATCCCAACGTCGCCACGAAAACGCGGCATCCGCGTTCCGTCCACGACCATTCCGTCGCGAATGACCAGGTCAAACTCCGCCATGGCTCATCCTCCATTACGTCTGATAGGTCGAATCAGCGCGCGCCTTTTCACCAGTCGCACCGACTGATCCCGATGTCAAATAAAAAGTAGTTCGGAGCTACTGCTTGACAGTGCCGGGCTCCAGCTCGACGCCGACCGGCACCAGTACGCGCACGACCATGTTGTAGAAGGCGACGTTCTGCACCAGTTCCATCACGCGGCCGGTGTCGAGGAATGTCTTCAGCGCGTTCCAGGTGGCGTCGGTCACGCGGATGTTGCTGGTCGCTTCGACCGCGTAACGGATCACGGCGCGCTCATGGTCGCTGAACACCGGCGATTTCTCCCAATCGGCGAGCGCCTCGAGCTGCTCGCGCGTGACGCCGACGCGCCGCGCGAGATTCCAGTGATGCACGAACTCGTATTGCGCATCGGTCAAGCGGCCTACTGTGCAGATCGCGAGTTCGCGGAGCTTCGGATCGAGCGCTGTTTTGTTGCGAAGCTCGCTGCCTATCTGGCAGAAGCGGCGCAGCAAGTTCGGCGTATGCGCGAGTGCGCGGAAGATGTTGCCGACGGTGCCGCCACGCTCGGCGGCCAGGTTGTCGAAGATGACGCGGTCGGCTTCGGGAAGGTCCTCTCGATTCAGGTAAGGTACGCGTGCCGCCATTATGAACCTCCTTAGTTTTCGGAGAGCCTTCTCGCCGGAACCTAATCCCTAACCCCTTCCCTTGGAGAAGGGGGACAATCGTGGAAACGCAGAGGCCTCCGGTCAGGCGAACAGCATCTCGGACATTGCGCCGCCGGGCGGGATCATCGGCATCACGGCTTCTTCCTTAGGAATCACGACGTCGATCAGCACCGGGCCGGGCGTCGCGAAAGCTTCTTTCATCGTCGCGACCAGGTCTTTTGCTTTTTCGATTCGGAAGCCGTGCATCCCGTACGCGTCGGCCAGCTTGACGAAGTTCGGCACCGACATCGCGGAGTAGGAATACCGTTCGGCGTAGAACTTCTCCTGCCACTGACGAACCATTCCGAGGAAGTAGTTATTCAGAATGATTACTTTGATATCTACATTGTATTGAACTGCAGTACCCAGTTCCTGGATGTTCATTTGTATGGAACCGTCGCCACTGACTACTACGACTTTCTTGTCGGGTGCGGCGAAGGTCGCTCCGATTCCGGCCGGCAGTCCGTAGCCCATGGTACCCAGTCCGCCCGAGGTCAGCCACGAACGCGGATGCTCAAACGGGAACATCTGCGCTACCCACATCTGATGCTGTCCGACGTCAGTGGCTACTATGCAGTCGCCCTTGGTGATGTTGTGCAGCTCGGCGATCACGTCGAGCGGTGAGACGCTCTCGCCGCGATGACCGTTCTCGTAGAGCGGTTTCTCCTTCTGCCACTGGAGGATCTGCTGATGCCATCTGGTCCAGTCGGCGCGGCGCTTCCCAATACTCTCGCGGCCTTTGATCTGAGTCAGCATGTCAGTGAGTACTGACTTGATATCGCCGACAATAGGTATATCGACCTTGACGTTCTTCGAAATCGACGACGGGTCGATGTCGATGTGTATGATCGTTTCGGCTTTTGGCGCGAATTCGGAAATCTTGCCGGTGACGCGATCGTCGAAGCGCGCGCCGACTGCGATTAGGCAGTCGGTGTTGCAGACCGCGGTGTTGGTACCATACGAACCATGCATCCCGAGCATCCCGAGCCGTAGTGAGTCGGAGGCTGGGTATGATCCCAGTCCCATCAGTGTCTCGGTAATCGGAATACCCAGTCCTTTAACCAGTTCGCGCAACTCGGGCGCCGCGCCGGACCATTGCACGCCGCCGCCGACATAGAACAATGGCGTCGAGCTTTTCTCGATCGCCTCGATCGCGCGCTCGATTTGCCGGGGATTGCCGCGAATCGTCGGCTTGTATCCCCGCAGCTCAACTTTCTCGGAAAGGTGAAAACTATGCTCGGCCTGTTGCACGTCCTTGGGCAAATCGACAACGACCGGGCCGGGGCGTCCGCTGCCGGCGATATAAAACGCTTCCTTGATGATGCGCGAGATGTCCTTGACGTTCTTGACCAGAAAATTGTGCTTGGTGCATGGCCGCGTGATACCGACGAAGTCCGCTTCCTGGAAGGCGTCGTTGCCGATCATCGTGGTCGGAACCTGGCCGGAGAGGACGACCATCGGGGTCGAGTCCATGTACGCGTCGGCTATTCCGGTGACTGTGTTGGTCGCGCCGGGTCCAGAAGTAACGAGCACGACGCCGGGGCGCCCGCTGACGCGCGCATAGCCTTCGGCCATGTGGGTAGCGCCCTGTTCATGGCGGACGAGAACGTGCTTGATTTTGGAGTCGAGCAGCGCGTCGTAAGTCGGCAGGATGGCGCCGCCGGGATAGCCGAAGATTACGTCGACGCCTTCGGCGATCAGGCTCTCGATAACGATTTGTGCTCCCGTGAGTTTTTTCATTTACCCGATTTTGTGAGGCTTTTCCGTTGATTTGAGCCTACAAAGCTACACTACGCGCGGACACCGGCACAACTTGTGATATCCGGCGACGCGCGTTGGGATTTAGATTCTGCATGAACCGCACAACCTAACCCCTAACCCCTTCCCGAGCGGGAAGGGGAACCGGATAGATGGGAGCGGGGCGCGCGCCCTACTCTCTTACCACTGGGTGCAGGGCTCAGCCCTGCCGAAGGAAGGGTGAAACCCACCGCGGGTTTCACATTCAACTAAGTTTCTCTCTGCGTCCCGCGCGATCTCTAGTAATGCTGCGCGGGGGCATTCGGACCGGCGCCGGGTTCGGTGCCCATCACTTCGTAGGTTTGATTGTTGGGCGAGAACATTCCGCGCACGGTCAAGGTCTCGCCCGGCTGCATTTTTGCGAAGGTATCTTCGTCGAGCCCGGCGACATTGAAGTTGGGTTTGTACTGTCTGACCAGCTGCCACACGTCGGGCCAGTGGACGATGCCTCTGGGATCGTCGACGTAGGCGTCGTTGAGAACGAACTTGTAGATCTTCGTGCCAACGCCCATCGTGACGACCGGCTTGTCACCGAAAATCGTGCCGGGCGCGGGCTTGGTGATCACGAGCGTGGTGGTGAGTGGGATCATCATTCCGCGCATCTGCGCGTCGGCGCGATTAGCGATGGACAGGATCGCCGCAAACGCGATCGCGAAAATGGCGAGCCTGGATATATTTTGTTTCATGCCAGTCACCTCGGCCGCTCCTTGCCCGATCATAGGGAGCGCGCGGGCGAGTGATCAAGCAGACCTTTTCGGCGCGCGCCTAACTACTGTAAGATAGGCGCCGACGCCAACAGCGGCGTTGCTGCACTAGGGAGGATTCATGAGACGGTTGTCGCTTGCGATTGTGACTGGAACCTTGTTGGCGATTGTGTCCGCGTTGGCGCCGGCGAAAGCCGCGGTCAAACCGGGCGACGTGATCACCAAGGACAACTCCACTAAGGTCATCGAGCTGCTCAGTCCCGGCAACTACATCCTGGTCCAGGAAGGCATGCAGCTCAGGATCATTCCGAGCGACAAGCTCGAGTGGCCGCCGCCGTTCAGAACCGCGACCGAAAAGTATTCGCCCCAGGTGCAGCTCTTGCCCGACGGCACGCTCAAGGGTTACGTCGCCGGGCAACCGTTTCCGCTGCTCGATCCTAACGATCCGCAGATGGCGACCAAGGTGATGTGGAATTTCAGCTACCGGCCGCTGTACAGCGACGACATCGATATGCGTTTTCCCGAGGTCGCCAGCTTCGACAAGCACAGTACCGGCGACCCGTTGAGCTATTACACGGTCGGGCATTTTGCTTTCTACAACAACATCGGGCGAATCGAAGTACCGCCGATCCCCACCGATAAGGACGGCGCCGCCAGCGGCATCCGTTACCGATTTGCTTTCTATCCGTTCCTGGAGCCGTCGTCGTTGCGCGGCTACGGAATGGTGCGGCAGCGGCATATCGATCCGAAAATCGAAGATAACGTCTGGGTGTACAATCCGGGGACGCGCAAGCTGCGTCGTGAGTCGGCCGACGTGCTATCCGACAGTATTGGGGCACTGCCGGGATTTGGCGGTGGTGGCGGCGGCGGCAGCTCGATGGGCGGAGGCGGCGGGATGGGCGGTGGCGGCGGCGCTAGTGCTTACGCGAACACGCTCGACCCCGATTCGTATTTCGGGTTCTCGGCCAAGATTGAGGATTTCAACTACCGCTTCCTGGGCGAAAAGGAGATGCTTGCGTCGGTGCACGCCGAGCATTCGCCGGAGGTGCAATGCCCGTTCGACGGCGGCAAGACAATTTGCCCCGAAGACTGGGAGATGCGCCATCTGTACGTGATCGAAGCGGACGGGAAGCCGGGCCGCGACATGACGATCCCCAAGCGAATCTTCTATATCGATGCGGAAGGATGGTTCATCACGGCGTCGGATCAGTACGATCGCGACGGCAAGCTGTGGAAGACGATCGCGACCTTCAACACGTATCGCGACCGCCCGGTACCCGACGCGAGAGTCGCCATCTATCCGTACAAGCGGATATTTCAGTTGGGACTGGTCGATGAGGACCTGCAGACTGGGGTGAGCTCGGTGGTCTATATGCCAGGGCCGACCGCACAAGATCACGAATGCTGGTATATCGACATGGGAACGGTGGACAACTCGTTCTTCGCGCCGCAAGCGCTGGAGAGAGAGGGTCACTAGTCGAAACAGATTCGCCTAGAGTTGCAGGACGAAGCGGATATCGCCGAGGCGTACTTGGCTGCCGGCGCTGAGGAAGGCGGAGCCGCGGATCTGGCGATCGTCGACGTAGCTGCCGTTAGTCGAGTTCAGATCCATCAGCTCGAAGCCGCCGTCGCGGCGCATCAGGCGCGCATGCTGTCGCGACACGCTGGCGTGCGGGATGACGACGTCGTTGTCCTCGCCGCGGCCGATCGAGATCTCGTCCTTCATCAACGAATATTCGGCAGGAACCGGGTCGATGCGATCGACGGCGACCAGCCGCGCACCCTTGGTATTGCCCACGCCGCGGGGCGGCGCGGTGACTGGCGATGATGGCGGCCGTGTGGGCGGCGGAGGACGCTGCGCGGTGCGCACTGCGGGCGCCGGGGCGGATGGTACCCGCAGCGAGGGAGCGCCTTGCGCCGCGACAATCGCTTTCAGCTCGTCGGCCGGGAGTCCGAACCTCATTCGCGACAGTCCGAATAGCCCCAAGATCGCAACCAACGGTACGGCGCCGTTCCACCAACTGAACGAGAATTGCTTGAGGCCGGTGCCAGTCGAGTTTCCGTCGGCCGAGGTGCCTTCATCTGAAGGAACATTGATCGCTGCGCCGCCGATGCCGCGCACCTGGTACGACGTGTCAGCCTCGCCGTTGGTGCCGTTGTAGTCGATCTTCAGCTGGACGCTGCGATTGGTGCCGTCTTCGATCGGCCGCGGCGTTCGATAGGTCAGCGAATACTCGGTCGCGATCGAATGTCCGATTTCGCGCACCAGCGACGCGAACCGCCCTTCCTCGGTGATAATATTGTACGAACGGCCGTGCGTCGCATCGACGATTTCCTGGTACTCGGGCGCGATGAACGGCGGCGGCACCACCCCGTATAGCGTGAGCCCGTTCTTCTTGAGCAGGTCGGCAACCTTGCTGCCGGTCAGATCGGTCACCTGCACGCCGTGAGTGTGATGGTCCCAGAAGGCCTGGTCGTGCGCGGTGTCGGCCGAGCCGTCACCGTCATGATGAGGCGGCGCATCGGTGACGATAATGATGATGCCTTCGGCCTCGGGGCGGAACGGAAACTTGGCGGCATAGGCCAGCGCGTCGAGCTGATCCTCGGGGATGTCGCCGCCGCCGCCGGCGTGCAGGCTGCCAACCCAGTCGCTGAACTGCTTCACGTCGGAGGTAAACGAGTTGCGATAGGCGCAGTTGCAGTCGGGAACCGATGAGACCACGTAATCCTCGAACGTCACCAGTCCGAGCCGGTAGTCGCGGCTGTTGGCCTGCAAGTCCTGCGCAAAGGAGATCACGTTCTGCTTGACCGCGTCGATATAGGGCTGCATCGACTCCGTGACGTCAAGCACGAACACGATGTCAACCGGGCGGCCCTGGCCGACGCCGCGGAAATCGATAATCTTGGCTTCCTTGCCGTCCTCGAGAACTTTCACGTTGTCGGGACGAAGATTGCCGACCGGGTTGCCGTTTTCGTCAGTGAGACCGAAGTCGAGCTGAACGCCGCCGTCCGCGTCGAAGTGCTCGAGGCCCGGATTTCCGGTGGTGATTTTCAGGCTGGCATCGGCGGCCGTCACTCGCAGCACGAAACCAAACACGAAAAAAAACGTAAACAGGCAGCGACCGGCGATTCGATTCGAGGACTTCATCGATGGCAGTGGTAATTCTCCGGATTAGGAAGGCGATCAGTCAAGCGCCGTGATCAATTGGACGTTCAAAAGAGCGATTGTATTCTTGCCTTCGCTCAGCCGTTAGGTTATCCCAAACCCTGACCGAATTCTTCTGTGATGGATTCCGAGTGAAAGATTTTTTTGTCTATCGGACTGCGCGCCACCTGACTCTCCCCATCGTCATTATAGTTTGCATGCTGCTGGCTGCAGCAGGCCCGGCCCGGGCCGGCAAGGATGCGTTCGTCGAAGTGGGATTCGTGGGCGCCCCGCCGCAGGGTTTTCAAAACGTTCTACTCAATGTCCAGTCGGTGCGCCTCAATTCCAACGCGAGCGCGGGCCCCGGTAGCGCCCGCTGGCAGACTATTCCGACGCCTCCCGGGATTGGGGGCAACGACCAGTCCGCTGAATTGCAAATCGATCTCAACGCTTCGCAAAACATACCGCAGCTCTTCAACACCGCCGGTGTGCGCCCCGACACCTACCGCGTCGCCGAGATACTGCTCGATCGGAGCAATCCCGGCTACCTGATCCCCACCTGTCCGCAAGCGGCGCCGGTCGGCGCCCGCGCCGACGGTTGCATCAAATACCCCATCACGCTGAACACCAGCAGCGGCAACGTCATATCGGTGGTCAGCAGCGGTTCCGGCGGGCTCGTCGCGCCGAAGAATGGGACGCTGGGAC
>DATNLS010000394.1:0-5748 GCA_035602775.1 Candidatus Acidiferrales bacterium
CGCGCATGCGCCGACCAAGCGATGCATCTTCGAATACGTTTATTTCTCGCGGCCCGACAGCCAGGTTTACGGCCGCAACGTGTACCAGGTCCGCAAGCAGCAGGGGCGGGCGCTCGCACGCGAAGCTCCCGCAATCGCGGACATCGTGGTGCCGGTGCCCGATTCGGGCACGCCCGCGGCGCTCGGCTTCGCGGAAGAATCGGGAATCCCGTTCGAGATGGGGCTGGTCCGCAGCCACTATATCGGCCGTACGTTTATCGAGCCGCGATCGTCGATTCGCCACTTCGGCGTGAAGATCAAATTCAACCCGGTGGCGGAACTGCTGCGTGGCAAGCGAATCGTGCTGATCGAAGACTCGCTGGTGCGTGGCACCACGCTCAGCAAAGTGATCCCGATGCTCCGGCAGGCGGGTGCGCGCGAAGTTCATATGCGAATCGCGGCGCCGCCGACTACCCACTCATGCTTCTACGGAATCGACACGCCGACGCGCGAAGAGCTGCTCGCGTCGTCACATTCAGTCGAGGAGATCCGCAAATACATCACGGCCGACACGCTGAAGTTCCTCAGCTGGGACGGACTGTACTCGTTCAACGGCGAGAGCCGCGACGGATTTTGCGACGCGTGCTTTACCGGGAATTATCCGATTGAGATTCCGCGTGACGCGACGCCCGCGCAGTTGCATCTGTTCCTTGCCAATGAGGACGGACTGAAGGCGGATCGAAGGTAGAAGCCCCTTCTAACAGGGACTTCGTCAGGGCTCGGCGTCTATCACGTCCTGCATGAAGTCTTTCATCGGGCGATGCGAGACCAGGATGCAGATAAATCCGCCGGGCGGGTAACTCAGGCAGACACTGTAGCCCTTGTATCGATAGCAGCGATGACCGTCCATTTCCTGGACCTCGCCCGCAGGCGGCTGGAATCCGTGCGACTTCATGAACGTGCAGAGGACGGTGCCCGAGTCGCCCTGATAGAACGTGTAGGCCACGGAAGTTCCGTCTGCCAGACGATCGATCCGTCCACCCCTAAGCTTGTAGCCGACGTGCTGAAAATTCCATAGGAAGCCGGGTAGCTGGTGATCCATGTATGCGCCCGAGAGGTCGGCGGGCGTGGCGGAATTGACGTTGGGCTCGAAGCGCTTGTCGAACTGATCGTAGTGGTCGATTGCCACGTCGAACGGAACGATCGCCTGCGCCGGGGGCGGGCTGCCTCCATGGAGCATGACGAAGGCGAAAACCGCGACCGCGGCGATCGCGACCGGCGCCCATACCCGCGCGCGGCGAATCGAGTACCATGGCGCGCGATCTGCTCCGCTGGAGCGATCGCGCCAGCCGGCTTCTGACTTAGATGAGTCGGCGGCGTCGACCGCGTCGAGCGCGGCGAGGATCGATCCGCGCACTACCGCAGGCGTACGGCGCATCGCGGCGCGTTCGCGCAGCAGCGCCTTGACGGCGCGCTCCTCGGCCAGGCGCGCGCGGCAGTTGACGCATCCCGCGACGTGCTCTTCATCCTCGCGCAGCTCCGCCGCGTTCAACTCCCCGTCAACATGCGGTGACAGGTACTTCTCGATGTAGGTCGCGCAATCCACTTTTATCGTGCTCGGCTCGCTTCACTCCAACCGGCAGGCTCAACCGGTGTCAAGCCCGTATTATTCCGCGCGCTTTGGCGAAGCTGGTTAATGCCTCGCGCAATATCGCGCGTCCACGTGACACCCTCGATTTTACCGTACCGATCGGTATGTCCAGAACCCCCGAAACCTCCTGGTAGCTCAGTTCTTCCACATCGACGAGCAATATCGCGTCACGAAATTCCGCCGGCAGACCCGCTAGCGCCGTCTCGACCTCACCTTCCATCCCTTGCCCGGAGAGCAGCGCCTCCGGATTCGAGCCGGCCGGGTCGACGCGCAAGCTTTCGCTCTCGACCTTGCGCTCGAACTCCTCGGCGCTCGAAGACGGCTGCTCGCGTGAGGATTTGCGATAGCCGTTGCGAAAATTGTTGAACAGGATGGTGAGCATCCACGCGCGGCAATTCGTTCCGCTCTCGAACTGATGAAAGAAACGGTACGCACGCAGCACCGTTTCCTGCAGCAAGTCGTTGGCGTCGTCGGGATTGCGGGCGAGCCGGATCGCCATCGTGTACAACGAGTCGAGATGAGGCAAGGCCTCGTCTTCGAATCGCTTGCGCCGATCCGCTCCGGTGCCGCTCTTGTCCGCCATATGCCGATTTTAGAAACATAGCATCCCGCACTCTTGAAATCTTGCATAGGCCCGAAATGTTCCCGCTGGAGCGGGTTTATTTTGAGATTGTTGTTCGTCGAGCGACTTCGCCGCGCATCCAAATGGCCCAGCGCTTTCGTATAATTAATCGATGGAACCGGTTGTCGACCAAGAAAGTTTAGACTCTGAGTCGATAAGCTGTTGTAGTTTCGGCGGCCAGAGACAACAGTTGGATAGTTGACGACAGTTAGATAGTTAAGGAGATAGCGACGATGACCAAGGGCAAACTTACGGGCGCGATGCTGGCGACGGCGGTCGCGCTGATTTTCGCGAGCAACGCCGCGTACGCGGCTGACAGTTCCGATTCGAGCGCGGCGGCGTCGCAGGTCAAGTGCGTCGGCGGCAACGCGTGCAAGGGCCAGAGCTTATGCCAGAGCGCAAACAGTAGCTGCAAGGGCTCAAACGCATGCAAGGGCAAAGGCTACGTGATGACGCCGACGGCGAAGGAATGCGTAGCGGCCGGCGGCAAACCGGAGACGGTTACGAAGAGCGACTAGGACTCGATCGCGAAATGAAGCGTTCCGACTTCCCGATGCTTGGCTACGGCGTCGGGCTTAGACGCCAGCACTACAACCACGTCCTTGAGACTCGTCCCAAGGTCGACTGGTTCGAGGTCATCTCCGAAAATTTCATGGTTGCGGGCGGCCGCGCGCTCGAAGTGCTCGAAGGCGTGCGCGCCAATTATCCAATTGCGATACATGGCGTGTCGATGTCGATTGGATCCGCCGACCCGCTTGATCGCAGCTACCTCCGGCAACTGAGGGATCTCGCGCGGCGCTTCGATCCTGCCTGGATTTCGGATCACCTGTGCTGGACCGGCGTGGGCGGGCGCAATCTTCACGACTTGCTCCCGCTGCCATACACAGAGGAAGCGCTCAGGCACGTCGTCGCGCGAATCCGCGAGGTGCAGGACGCGCTCGAGCGCCCGATCCTTATCGAAAATGTTTCGAGCTACATGGCGTTCGCGGATTCGACGATGAGCGAATGGGAATTCATTTCGGCGATCGCCAACGAAGCCGATTGCGGTATCCTGCTCGACATCAACAACATCTTCGTGAGCGCGTTCAACCATAGCTTCGACGCCAACGGATATATCGACGCGATGCCGGCCGATCGCGTCGTGCAGTACCATCTGGCCGGCCACAGCGATCACGGCGCCTATCTGCTCGACACGCACGATCATCCGGTACGTGACGAAGTATGGGCGCTATATGAGCGTGCGGCGCGGCGTTTCGGCGCGGTGTCGGCGATTGTCGAATGGGACGACAACATCCCGGAGTTCGCGAAGCTCGCGGAGACCGCGGATCGCGCGCGCGATATTTTCAATGCCGATTCAACTGAAAGAACTCCAAAGCCTGCTCTATCGGCTGATCACCGCAGTTAACGGTGTTGCGCAGGGACTTGCGGCCGAGCGCGAGCTGGGCGCGGCGGAGCTCGATACGATCGTGCTCGGCGACGATCGCCTGTCGGCGGAAGCTCGCGTCGATATCTACGCGAACATGTATTTCTACCGCATCCGCGACGCGCTCAAGGAAGACTTTCCCGCGACGCTCGCAGTCCTCGGCGACGCCAACTTTCACAACCTGGTCACCGGCTATCTGCTCGAATATCCACCGACCCAGCCGTCGATCTCTCAGTGCGGAAGCCATCTCGCGGAGTATCTGCGACGTCATCCGCTGCGCGAGGGTGCGCCGTTTATCGCGGACCTCGCCACGCTCGAACGCGCCAGCGTCGAGGTGTTTCTGGGCCCCGATGCACCCGCGATGGAACCCGATACGCTGCGCGCGATCGCGCCTGAAGACTGGCCTGCAATGAAGCTCAGGATTCATCCGTCGGCGCAAATACTCGCCCTCGATTGGCGAGTCACGGAACTGTTGCGCGCGGTCGAGGAAGGGCGCCCGTGGAAACCCGCGGATCGGAGCGCGGTCAAAGTCCTCGTATGGCGGCGCGATGCGCGCGTCTTTTATCGCGATCTCGAAAAAGCGGATGCGGATGCGCTCGAAGCAGTCTCGCGCGGCGCGACCTTCGCGGAAATCTGCGAAGTCGTCGCCGAGAATGCTGAGGATCCGGATCCCGTCGCCGCGATGAATCGAATGCTCGCCTGCTGGCTCTCCGACCGCCTCCTCACGCCCGGATGATTTCGCGGTGCGCGCCGAAATCGCCTGGCCTCTGCCCCCAAGAGTTCTAACAGGGACGAAGTCCCGCATCTTTCTTTTTCCTATCACTGGGTGCAGGGCTCAGCCCTGCCGAAGGGAGCGTGAAACCCACCGCGGGTTTCACATTTAATTCGTGGATGATCTTCATCCGTCGGGCGGCTATAAGAATTATTGAGCGCGTGATGCGGCTCAACTGATGGCGGCGAATCCCAAAATCACGAGCGACTCTGTCAGCATCGAACGGCCCACCAGCCGCGAACAGTTGGACGAATTCGCGCGCCTTCCATTTCGGGTTTATGACGGTCGCGCCGCGTGGTGGCCGCCTGACGTGCAGAACGAGATCGATCTGCTGTCGCGCCGCAGCCTGCTCTCGACGCATCTCGAGGTCACCCCTTTCTGCGCGCGTCGTGGGGGCCAGGTCGTCGCCCGCGTCACTGCTGTTATCAATCGCCGCTATATCGAACATTGGAACGAACAGCTCGGACAGCTGATACAGTTCGAGGCGCTCGAAGGAGAGGACGTCGCCGTCGCCGCGATGCTCGACCAGAGTGTGCAATCGCTGCGCGACCGCGGCATGCGCGCCGTTCGCAGCGGCTTCGCGGCGTTTCTTGATTATCCGTATGCGATCGACAACTACGATTCGTTGCCGTCGTTCCTGCTGCGCGGAAATCCGGCGTCGTACCATCGCTACTTCAAGGAGGCCGGCTTCGTCACCGAAAAAGGGCAGGTCGATTACACCGCGCCGCTCACGTCCGAAATCCTCGCGCGCTATCGCCGAATGGCCGAGGCGGCCGCTGCCGGCGGGGTCAAGATTCAAAGCTGGCGCGAGTACGGATTTCTGGCCGCGATCGACGCGTGGACCGACGTGACCAACGCGGCATTCGATCGTCATTGGGGATGGAATCCTGTGACGCGGGCCGAAGTGCGCCCGATGCTCACCTCGCTCTGGGAAACTCCCGTCGCCGACCTTTCGATGCTCGCGACCATCGACGGTGAGTGCGTCGGCGCCATCTTCTCGGTGCCCGACCTCAGTCCCGCGCTTGCCCGCGTGCGCCGGGGTACTCGTCTCGACCCCGAACGCGGCGGTGGCACGCGCGGCGCGCTCATCAATATCGGAGTCCTCGAGCGCGCGCGCGGACGCGGTGTGGCGCTCGCGATGGCGGCGCGATCGTTCCTGGCGATGGCGCGTCGCAAGATGCGCTTTGCGGGCTACACGCTGGTCCTCGACGACAACTGGGCCTCGCGCCGCACCGCGCTCAGCCTGGGCGCGCACGTCACCGGCAACTTCGTGACCTATCGGCGAGATTTCTAGCGTTGCC
>DATNLS010000077.1:0-5657 GCA_035602775.1 Candidatus Acidiferrales bacterium
CGGCGCGGGAAAAATCTCGATCGGCTTGCCGTAATGCAGGAAGCTTTGCACCAGGTCTGCCAGCCGCCGCATCTCGTCCTTCATTATTCCCAGCTGGCGCAAAAAAGTTTCGCGATCGTTCGGCTGCTGCGGCGCATAGCGCGCACGGAGCTGGTCGAGTGCCAGGCTGATGAAATTCAGCGGGTTCTTGATTTCATGCGCCAGGCCGCCGGCCAATTGGCCCAGCGCCGTGAAGCGCTCGAGCCGGTTCAGCTCCTGCTCGCGCTCGCGCGCATGCCGCAGTTGCCCGACCATGTCGTTGAAGCTGCGCGTCAGCAATCCGATCTCGTCACGGCGATGCGCCTCCGGCACCGGCTCGAGTCCACGTGCCGCGATATTCTGCGCCGCATTCGCGACCGCATGAATCGGCTTCACGTAGCGATCGGCCAGGATATACGCGAACACGAGCCCGATCGCGAAAATCGCAAACGCGATCCACAGCTCGCGCGTCCGGCTCTGCTCCAGCGGTTGCGCGAAGTCGCCAAAATTCGCTACCACCTGCACGTAGCCCAGCAGATGGTCCTCGACCTCGACCGGTATCAGGTAAACGGTCGTCTCCGGCGCCAGCCCGAGCTTGCCGGGCGGAATCGTCAGCAGCGTATCGGGATGCTTCAGTTGCTCGGGCGTCAGCCATTCAGCCTGCTTGGGCCGCAGCGCCGCGCCGATCAACTCCGGATTCGAGCTGTTGAGAATCAGGTTCTCGCTCGACGCGATCGACACTTCCAGCCCTTGCGTATGCAGATCGTCAACGTAGTTGTGCAGCTGCTCGCGATCGGTATCGCGCACCGCGGTCAATTCCTGCACGCCGATCTGGATGACGCGCGCCAGGTCCTTGACCTTCTCCTGCGTGTCCGCGACGATCGCCGCTTGCGTGCCGAGGCTGACCCACACCTCCGCGCCGAGCGTCAGCCCGAGCAGCCCGACCATCAGCACGATCAGCTTCGCCTTGAGGTTAAGCGCGGGAAAGTATGATTCCATTTTCGGCATCGGCGCCAGCCCGGCACGGCCGCGCTACAATTCGGCCGGTCCGCTCTTGCTCACAGGCTCGCTGGTTTTGCGTATCACCATGAGCCGGGTAGCGTAGATCACAAGGCTCAGGGCCGCGACGACCAGGATCAATCGCTCGAAGCCGCCGATGTATTTGACGATCCATTCGAGCTGCTTGCCGAAAACGTAGCCGAGGGTCACCACGATCGGCACCGAGATCAGCGCTCCGAGCAGATCATAGAGCAGAAACACCGCCGGACGCACGCCAAAGGATCCCGCCGACAAATAGATCAACGCGCGCAGTCCGGCCAGGAATCGCGCATAGAAGATCGCGCGATGCCCATGGCGCTGCATGAAGCCCTCGATTCGCTCGATCTGATGCTTGTAGCCGGGCCGCCCGAGCGAGAAGTAACGCACGAGCCCCGTCCCGAAGTGCCGTCCCATGAAAAACAGCGAGTTGTCTCCCGCCACCACGCCCAGCAGCGCCACGGCGAGCGTGATCGGATAGCGCGTGATCCCGCGATGCACCAAATAGCCGCCCGCGAGCAGCGCCACGTCTTCGGGAATCGGCATGCCGAGTCCGCACAACATCAGCACGACGAACAATCCAAGGTACGTGAAGTGTTCGATGTACGCGGAGATCAGGCCGACCAAGCTCAGCTCCCGTGCGAGTAGCGCGCCCGCAACGCGTCGCGGATTTGTTCGATCGGCACGCCGCGGTTCGCCATCGGCTCCGCATCGCGCGCCTCGCCCATGCAGATCCCGCACCGGCTGGCATGATCGTCACGGTAACAGTCGAGCAGGCTCTTGTGCCCGAGCGACTTGTCGCATCCGCAATAGCAATGAAGTTGCGAGAGCAGGGCTGGGTCGCGCGCCGCGATTTCATACGTCTCACGCACGTTGCCCTGGAAGCCCTGCGGGTCGAGCGTTACCCGCAACTGCGCCCCGGGATCGCCTGCCGCAGCCAATTGCCCGTCCGACGGCTGCGAATTGCTCGACATGCCGTAGGCGATCGCCACCACCAGAATCGCGGCGGCGGTCAATGCGACAATTCCTTTCATACCCTTGAACATGAATATCCCCGCGGCTGGAAATTATAGCATCTCGATGAATCTAAGGCTTTGATTCGCGAAACTGTACAGTGCCGCCGGCCGATGCGGTCCGCGGCGCGTATGCGGCAGCCGCTTGAGCATCCCCATCGCCAGGATACTGCGCCGGAAGTTCCGCCGATCCAGCGGACGCCCCAGGATCAGCGAGTATAGCTCCTCGAACTCGGCGAAAGTGAATTCCCGCGGCAGCAGCGCATACGCGATATTGGTGTACTCGAGTTTCGACTTCAGCCGCTTCACCGCATACGCCGCCATCAGCGAATGATCGTACGCCAGCTCCGGCAGCCCCGTGACGTTGTACCAGCGGCCGGTTGCGTATTTGCCGCACGGCGCGCACACCGCGTGTGCGTCGGGAATCAGCGCCATGTACGCGACCGACACTACGTGCGCGCGCGGATCGCGTGATGGATCTCCGAACGTGAACAACTGCTCGAGGTAAGCGCCGCGCAGTCCAGTCGATTCGTGAAGCTCGCGCCGCGCCGCGTCGTCGAGCAACTCGCCCACTCGCACCAGCCCGCCCGGAAACGCCCACCGCCCACGACCAGGACCGCTTCGCAGCTCGACCAGGTAGGTCTGCAGCCGCCCGTCCCGAATCGCGAACAGCACCGTATCGACCGCGACCATCGGCCGCGCCAGCCGCTCGCCGCCCGCGACGACGCCGCGTGCGACAGTCTGTGCATTCGCGCTCAGACGCTCAACTCGAGCATGCGCTCGAGCGCCTGCTTCGCGCCCTCACGCACGTCCTCGGTAAGTTCGATTTCGTACCGCAGATGGCGCAGCGAATCGAGCGTACCTTCGAGCGTGATCATCTTCATGAACCGGCACAGCTTGCACGCCTTGTAAAAATGCTTGTCGGGAATTTCCATCAGCAGCCGATCCGACAGCCCGCACTCCGTGACCACCAGAAATTTATCCGCGTCGCTGGCGCGCGCATAGCCGATCATCGCGCTGGTCGACAGCACCGCGTCTGCCAGCGCGAGCACGTCGCGCCGGCATTCCGGATGCGCAATCACCTTGATTCCGGGAATCGCGCGCTTGACCTTGTTCACCTCGTCGGGGGTTATCTGATGATGCACGTAGCAGTTGCCGTCCCACGAGATGACGCGTTTCTTCGTCTGCGATTGCACGTAATTCGCGAGATTCTGATCCGGTACGAACAGAATATTGTTCGAGTCGATCCGCTCGACGATCTTCGCCGCATTCGCCGACGTGCAGCACGCGTCCGACAGCGCCTTCACGTCCGCCGTGCAGTTTACGTACGACACCACTTTCAAGTCGGGATAAATCTTGAGCAGCTCTTCCTTGCGATCGGCAAGCGCCTCAGCCGTAACGCTATCCGCCAGCGAGCATCCCGCTTTCAGATCCGGCAGCAAGACTTTCCGCTCAGGGTTGTACACCTTCGCCGTCTCCGCCATGAAATGCACGCCGCAAAACACAATCACATCCGCGTCGCGCACGTCGCGGGCATTGCGCGCCAGCTCCAGCGAGTCGCCGATAAAATCCGCGACCTCGAAAATCTCCGGCCGCTGATAGTTATGCGCCAGCACCACCGCGCGCCGCGACCGCTTCAACTCGCGGATCTCCGCAATCATCTCCGCATAGCGGCGGTAAGTCTCATCCGTGTAGCTATCATTGCCGAGCACCGCCAACTTCTCGCGCAGCGCCCCAGCATCAATCGCCATCTGTGCAGCTTCCATCAAAATCAATCCTCACGCATATTACTTTGCGTCAATCTGACACTTACTCCACCCGACCCCCTGAAGCAACCCGAGGTCTGTTCCACCATCCGGTTCCCCTCTCCAGGAGGGAGAGGGGCTAGGGGAGAGGTCGCTCGGGTCATTCGCCGAGTTGTACTGCGCCAAGCGCTTATGCGTAATAGTTCGACGAATCTGAGGAGCTCAATAATCAGGAGTTAAACCAATGGATGAAGTATTGGATCGCGAGATCGTCGCCGCCGTCCGCCGCTTCGTCGATCGCGACGTCATCCCCAACGCCTCCGCCCTCGAACATCGCGACGAGTACCCGCATGCGATGGTCGCGACGATGCGTGAGCTCGGCCTTTTTGGCGCTACCATCCCCGCCGATTTCGGCGGCCTCGGCCTCAGCTTCCTGACCTACGCGCGCGTGATGGAAGAACTGTCGCGCGGATGGATGAGCCTCGCCGGCGTCATCAACAGCCATCTCATCATGGCGTACGTTATTGCCAGTCACGGCGCCGAAGCGCAGAAAAAATATTTCCTGCCCGCGATGGCGCGCGGCGAAAAGCGCGGCGGCCTCGCACTCACCGAACCGCACGCTGGCAGTGACGTGCAATCGATTCGCACAACCGCGATCCGCCGCGGCGACGATTACATCCTCGCCGGCTCGAAGATGTTCATCACCAACGCGCGCCACGGCACGATGCTCGCGGTCGCCGCCAAGACCAATCCCCACGCCGATCCCGCCTACGCCGGCATCAGTATGTTCGCCGTCGAGAAAAGTGATCGCGGCCCCACCGTCAGCCGCAACCTCGACAAGCTTGGCTACAAAGGCATCGACACCTGCGAAGTACTGTTCGAGGACGTCGCGGTGCCCGCTGACAATCTGATCGGCGGGGCCGAAGGCATGGGCTTCAAACAAGTGATGAGCGCGCTCGAAGTCGGCCGCATCAACGTAGCCGCGCGCGCAGTGGGAGTAGGGCAGGCCGCCTTCGAAACCGCAATCCGTTATTCGCAAGAGCGCACCGCTTTCGGCAAACCCATCTGCCAGCATCAAGCGGTGCAGTTGCTGCTCGCCGACATGGCGACGCGCGTCGAGGCCGCACGCCTGATGGTCGCCAGCGCCGCCCGCAAGAAAGACGCTAACGAACGATGCGACGTCGAAGCCGGGATGGCCAAGCTCTTCGCCTCCGAGGCCTGCGCAAAAATCTCGCTGGACGCGATGCGCGTACTAGGCGGCTACGGATTCATGGCCGACTTCCCGGTCGAAAGATTCTATCGCGACGCGCCGCTGATGATGATCGGCGAAGGCACCAACGAAATCCAGGCGCTGGTAATCGCCCGCGGCCTGTTAGCGAGATATCCGATCTGAAGGCGAGGTTAGGTTGCTGCGCATCACTCGCCCACCGCCAACTCATGCAGCGCCTGCGCGCATTCCACCGGATGGGTAAACATCACCTCATGCCCGCTCTTCACGAACTTGAGCGTTGGATTCTTGAGCCGGCTCGAATAG
This sequence comes from Candidatus Acidiferrales bacterium, assembly GCA_035602775.1. GTDB lineage: Bacteria > Desulfobacterota > Binatia > Binatales > Binataceae > Binatus. Next base: position 5,346 of record DATNLS010000077.1, read on the forward strand.
TGCGGATGCCAATTCGGCGCGCCCACGATCGGAGTCTTATCGTCCTCGCAAACGATATAGCTGCTCGGGATTCCGGTAGCGAAGTAGGGCGCCATCGCGATCGGCGCAAACAGCGGCCCGACTGGTTGCGGCCCGAGCGCCGACAGCACGTATTCCTTCACCGCCGGCGCCATATCATTGGCGAGCCCATCGAGAAATTCCTTGCCCATCGTTTCGATCGTGACTGATCGCTCCGGCAACGAATCCATCGCGGCCGCCAGCGGCGACGTCGCCGGGTCCACAATCGGCTGGCCATCGAGCGGCACCATCGCC
>DATNLS010000173.1:0-12764 GCA_035602775.1 Candidatus Acidiferrales bacterium
GCGTTTCTATTTCGATCTGCTCAAGGAGCTGAAGGCGCAGCGCGACGAGCACACCACCGCATGGACGGCGGCCGTCTCGCTGATCTTCGGCCTCAACAAATCGCTCGAACTGATTCACGCCGAAGGGCTCCCGCAGGTTTACGCGCGCCACGCGCTGATGGCGGAGGCGACTCGCGACGCGGCGTCCGCGCTCGGATTGAAATTGCTGTCGCCCGACAACCCCGCTCCCGGCGTCACCGGCATCCTCGTTCCCGAGGGTCTCGACGGCGGCAAGCTGGTCAAGTTCCTGCGCGACAGCCTGGGCGTGTCGGTGCAGGGCGGCCAGGATCAGATGAAGGGCAAGCTCGTGCGCATCGGACACATGGGTCATCTGAGCCCGTTCGACACGCTGATCGCGGTCAGCGCGCTCGAGCTGGGACTCAAACAGATTGGCGCAAACATTCAACTTGGCGCCGGCGTAGCCGCCGTTCAGGCGCGCCTGGCACGGAGCATCTAAAACAACATGGCGGAAACTTTCCGCATCCTTCTAAGCGACTCGCTTGCGGCGCAGGGGATCGAAGTCCTCAAGCGCTTCCCGCAGTTACAATTCGACGTGAAGACCGGCCTCAAGCCCGAAGAGCTGGCAAAAATAATCGCGCCCTACGACGCGCTGCTGATTCGCAGCGGCACGCGCGTCACCCGCGAAGTGATCGATGCGGCCACCTCGCTCAAAGTGATCGGGCGCGCGGGGGTCGGCGTCGACAACGTCGATATCGAAGCGGCGACACGCCGCGGAATCGTCGTGATGAACAGTCCGACCGGCAACAGCGTCACGACCGCCGAGCACGCGGTCACGATGATGATGGCGCTGGCGCGACACATCCCGGCGGCGAACGCCTCGATCCGGGCCGGCAAATGGGAGCGCGGCAAATTCACCGGCGCCGAGATCTGCAACAAGACGCTCGGCGTGGTCGGCCTCGGCAACATCGGCCGCATCGTCGCCGACCGCGCAATCGGGCTGAAGATGAAAGTGATCGGCTACGATCCGATCCTGACGGCCGACGCCGCCGGGCGAATCGGCGTTCAGCTGGTCAGCCTCGACGAGCTGTTTGCGCTCTCCGACTTCATCACCGTCCACACCCCGCTAACGGATGACACCAGGGGCGTCGTCGGCGCCGCGGCCTTCGCCAAGATGAAGAAGGGCGTCCGCATCATCAACTGCGCGCGCGGTGGAATCGTCGACGAAGCGGCGCTCGCCGACGCGCTGAAATCCGGCAAGGTGGCCGGCGCGGCGCTGGACGTTTTCGTCGAGGAGCCGCCGCCCGCCAATCATCCGCTGCTCCAGCTCGACTCCGTGATCGCGACGCCGCATCTTGGCGCCGCCACCGACGAGGCGCAGGTCCAGGTCTCCGTCGATATCGCGCACCAGGTCGCCGAGTTTCTGATCGACGGCACGATTCGGCAGGCCGTTAATATTCCCGCGCTGTCGACTCAGGAGCTCGAAATACTTGGGCCGCATCTTACGCTCGGAGAGAAGTTAGGCCACCTCGCCGCGCAGCTGATCACCGACGCGCCGATTGAGCTGACGCTCGCGTTTGGCGGCGAGGCTGCGAATCTCAAGCCCGACGCAATTACCGCCGCCGTGTTGAAGGGCTTGATGAGCGGCTTCCTCGACGAGGATTTGAACTACGTCAACGCGCCGTTCATCGCGAAGGAGCGCGGCATCAGCATTATCGAAACCCGCTCGCGCGAGGTCACCGACTACGTCAACACCTTGACGCTCACGGTGCGCACCGGCGCCGGCGAGCATGAAGTCTCCGGCGCGGTGCTGGGAAATCGTGCGCTGCGGCTGACTCGCATCGACGGCTACCGGGTCGAGGCGGTGCCCGAGGGCTACTTCCTCATGCTGCATAATCGCGACGTTCCCGGCGTAGTCGGCGCGGTGGGCACGATGCTCGGGCAGGCGGGGATAAATATTGGCGGACTGGAGCTCGGCCGCGATCGCGTGGGAGGAACCGCGCTCAGCATTTTCGAAGTGGACGAACCCGTGCCGGGCGCCGTCCTCGACAAGCTCAAGACGATTCCCGCAATCACCGCGGCGTCGTTGCTCAAGCTCTGAATTTATTTTGCGCGTGGCAGGTTTTAGCCCGACAGGTGCGCGCGGAGATCGGCGCAATTGACGCCGCTCGGGGGAAGGAAATGAAGACAGTCGCCGTGGTCGGCACGCAGTGGGGGGATGAGGGCAAGGGCAAAATCGTCGATATGCTCGCGGCCGACGCCGACGTGGTCGTCCGCTTCCAGGGCGGCAACAACGCGGCGCACACGCTGGTGGTGGGCGGGAAGAAATTCGTGCTGCGACTGGTGCCGGCGGGCGCGCTCCATCCCGGCAAGGCCTGCGTGATCGGTAATGGCCTGGTCGTCAATCCAATCGCGCTGCTCGACGAAATCGCGGAACTCAAACGCAGCGGCCATCTCGCCGACGACAGTCTGTTCAAGATCAGCTACGAGGCGCACATGGTGATGCCGTACCATATGGCGATCGATCGCGCGCGCGAGGCGCGGTTGGGCAAGCGCGCAATCGGCACCACCGGATTCGGCATCGGACCGGCCTACGAAGACAAGATGGCGCGGGTGGGATTGCGCTTCGAGGACTTGCTCGATTTCAAATTCTTCGCCGAAAAGCTCCGGCGCAATATCGTCGAGAAGAACGCGTATCTGAAAGCGATGCTCAAGACCAAGCCGATCAAGGCCGACGATACGATCGACGCGATGAAAAAAGCGCGCCGCCGGCTGCTGCCGTATTTGTGCGACACCGGCGCGTTCGTTAGCGACGCGATCGAATCGGGCAAACGCATCCTCTTCGAGGGCGCCCACGGCACGATGCTCGACATCGATCACGGCACCTACCCGTACGTGACGTCGTCGAGTTGCGTCGCGAGCAGTGTCTTTAGCGGCACCGGCATCGGGCCCGGCAACCTCGAGGCGGTGCTGGGCATCAGCAAGGGCTACACGACGCGCGTCGGCGCAGGCCCGTTTCCCAGCGAGTTCACCGGCTACCTTGCGGATTCGCTGCGCGAAGAAGGCGACGAGTTCGGCAGCGCCACCGGGCGTCCGCGTCGTATCGGATGGTTCGACAGTGTCCTCGCGCGGTACACCGCGCGCGTCAACGGGATGTGGGCGCTCGCACTGACCAAGCTCGACGTTCTGACCGGGATCGATCCGATTAAAATCTGCGTCGGCTATGTCGTGAAGGGAAAGCGCTACGACGACATGCCGCCGTCGCATCGGATGCTCATCAACGCCAAGCCAATCTTCGAAGAGATGCCCGGATGGAGCGAGAGCCCAGCCGGCGCACGCACACTCGCCGAATTGCCCTCGAGTGTGCGCCGTTACGTCGAGCGAATCAGCGAGCTGGTCGGAGTCCCGATCGCAATGATCGGCGTCGGCAAGGAGCGCGAGGCAACGATCGTCGTGCGCAACCCCTTCGCCGACTAGCCGTTACCCCGCTGCGCAGACTGCTGCGAGGCTTGAGATTCCGACGCCGCGGCGTCCCAGTCTCACATCGTTGCGATCGAAACCGTTGGTGGTGTAGCCGAGCGAAATTCCGGTCGCCGGATCGGCCCATCCGATCTGGCCGCCCGCGCCGCCATGACCGAATGCCAGCGCCGAGTTGGTTTTGCCGAAGCCGCGATAATTCGCGAGTCCATCGCCGCCCGCCACCACGACTCCCAGCGCACGGTTGCACTTCACGCCGAAAATCGGATCCTTGTAGTCGCCTGAGCGCACGCGCAGTGCGTCCTTGAGCGCCTCGGGCTTGATGATCGGCGCGCCGTCGACGCCTCGATTATGCAGCAGGCCCTGGTAGAAGAGCGCGAGGTCGCCCGCCGTCATCACTCCGCCGCCGCCGGGCACGCCGGCTTCCATCACGGTCGGACGGTTGAAGCCCATGATCGCATCTTCGGTGACTTCGGTTTCCGGCATCGCGGGCAGCCCGAGTTTCTTTCGCTCGTCGTCCGTTAGCGGCTCGCCCACGTAACAAAGCCGAGCGTGGCGATTTTGATATTCGCGCGGCAAACCGACTCGCAGTTCGGGGATTCCGAGCGGCGTAGAAATCCGCTCGTGCACGAACTGACGAAAGTCCTTGCCGGTGCGCCGCTCGATTATTTCCGCGATTACCCAGAAGCCCGACGTCGGGTGGTATTCGAACTTGCTGCCGACCGGCCATTCGAGCCGCCATTTCGCGAATCGCTCGAGCCGCTTGCCCTTGTCCAGCCACTCGTCCTGCGGATACGGCGCGTTCGGAAATCCACCGACGTGGAGCAGCACCTGCTCGACGGTCATCTTGTCCTTTCCGTTGGTGCCGAACTCCGGGATTATCTCCGCGACGACCTCGCTAGCCTTGAGCTTGCCTTCGCCGATCAGAATCCACGACGCCGCCGACATGATCGCCTTCGTGCACGAGAAGATCGTGTAGAGCGTGTCGTTGGTCGCGGGCTTATCGCTGCCACCCTGGACTGCGCGGCCGACCGTGCGCATCGCGCCGATCTTTCCGTTGCGCGCGATCGCGATCTGCGTCGATGGCAACAAGCCATCTTTGACTTCGCGCTCGGCGCGATCGAAAAGAGCTTCGACCTTTGCGGGATCGAGGCCGACTTCGCGTGGACTGTCTGCAAAATGACTTTGCGCGGGCATATCGTTAGACCTCTGTGCTCGAGTTGTAGTCTTCGGGGTATAACACACCCGTGCCGATTCGTCATTCGGATGCGGTGTGCGCCGGGCCTTGCGACGAGATCCATCCGGCTCTGCCCGGCAGGGTCGTACGAATGACCTCGCAGACCGGCAATTCTGCACGATTCAGTCGTGACGCGACGTGGCGCAGTTGCACGAATCTCGCGCCACGCTCCTTGAGCGCACGGAGCAGCGCGGTGAAATTCTCAAGCTGCCCCATCCCCTCAGTCTCGGCGTGAATCGTGTGCACGTTGAGCGCGTCGGGATCGCACAAGCCGAGATAGAAATCGCGCACCGCGCCATCGTCGCGCAAATCACGACGTCCCATCACCTCGTCGAGCGTCGGCAACGTCGTCGGAATCTCCGGGGTCGCGAGAACGCGTCCTTCGACAATGCATCGGTACGGCGCGACGCCTCGTGTATCGCTGCGATAGTCGAGCCCCATCGCGTCGAGTGCAGTCAGCGCCGAATTGTTGGTGCGCCAGCCGGGCGCGGCGAAACTCCTCGACGCTTCACCGACGATCGCGCGGTATGTCTCGAACGCTTCACCGAGTTCGTTGCGCACACCCGCCTCGCCGATGTCATCGAGATGGTCCTGCCAACGCACGTGATCGTATCCGTGCACACCGACCTCAAACCCGCGCGCCCTCAGATCGCGAATGATTTCCGGGAACGACAGCGCGATCGGCCGCGAGGGCAGTAACGTCCCGGACAGAATCGTGCGCGCGCCATACATCGAGACGGCCTTGGTGCGGAACATCTTCGACAGAAATCCGCGATTTCTAAACACGCGCAGGATTGCGCGCCCCGAATTGTCCGGGCCCATCGAGATATAGAAGCTCGCCGCGACGCCTTCGCGCTCGAGCATCGAGGCGAGCCGCGGCACGCCCAGCTCGAGGCCCTGGTGCGTATCGACGTCGATTTTTAGTGCGACTTCCACGCGAGACTAGTCGAACTGAATAGTATCTTTGACGCGCCCCGCTGACGAAAGGGCCTCGCGCGCAACAGTTTCGACGCCGCCCTCGAACTGCACGACCTTCACGATCACGCTGCCCTCGCCCGCCGCGATTTCAAGCGCGCCGTTTGTCTCGCGCACGACTTGCCCCGGGCTGCCGAGCGTTCCGTTTTCCACGGCGATTTTCGCGTTCCATACCAGTAGCTTTCGCCCGCCAACGAAGCAGAACGCGCCGGGATACGGATGCGTCACGGCCCGCACGAGGTTGAAGATCCTTCGCGCCGGCCATCGCCAGTCAATCCGTCCGTCCTCCGGCTTTCGGCGCCCGAAGTAACTTCCCTTCGAGATTTCCAGTTTTCGCCGCGGCGCGGTACCGGCAACGATCTTCGGATGCAGCTCGTCGATCAGCTCGACCCCAAGTGGAATCAGTTTGCGGTACAAGGTCAGCGCCGTGTCGTTGTCGTCGATCGCAAACGCCCGCTGGCCGACGATATCGCCAGCGTCCGCCCGCGCAACCATATGATGGAGTGTCACGCCCGTCGCGCTTTCTCCATTCACGAGCACCCAGTTCACCGGCGCGCGGCCCCGATACGCCGGCAGCAGCGACGGATGCAGATTGAATGCCCCCAGCGGGGCCAGTTCGAGCACGCTCTCGGGAATCAGGTGGCGGTAGGAAAAGGAATAGATCACAGCTGGTCTCAACGCGCCGATCTTCGCGCCTGCTGCCTCGACGCTCTCATCGATGTGCACCGGGACGCCGTGGCGCGCGGCCATTTCCGCACACGACCGCCACCAAATCTCTTCGTGCGAATCGTCGCGATGGGTGAGCAGTGCCGCTACGGGCGCGCCCATCTTCAGCAGCGCCTCCATGCACGCGTAACCCATCTCGTGGTACGCGAAGAGCACGCAGCGAGCCGATTTTACGGACTCCACGATTGATCGTCAGTCGCGCTTGTCGGTTTGTGATTCGTCCGAAGCGGGTTCGGCTCCGTGGACCTTGCGCACGATGTAGGTCGGGCGATGCCGCACCTCGATATAGATTCGTCCGACATACTCACCAAGAAGCCCAATCGCCAGAAAAATCCCACCATTGAGAAAGAACAGCATCGCGGACACGGTCCAGAGCGCTCCCTCTTCTTGCGGACCGTAGATCAGTCGATGCGCAAGAAGCACCATAGCCATTGTGACGGACAGCACCGAAATTCCGATTCCGGCCAGGCTGAGCATCTGAAGTGGGATCAGTGAGAATCCAGTTATCAGGTTGAGGCTGAGCTTCACCAGTCCGAACAGGTTGTACTTCGACTCGCCGCTCGCGCGATCGTCGTGGGCCACCGGGATTTCCGCGACGCGCTTGGCGAAGGTGTTGGCGAGCGCGGGAACGAACGCCGCCTTCTCGTCACATTCGACCACCGTATCGACGATGTGCCGCCGATACGCGCGCAGCATGCATCCGTAGTCGTGCATCGGTACGCCAACGATCAGCGACGTGAGCCGGTTGTGCAACCGCGACGCGTACTTCCGGTACGCCTGGTCGTGACGCTCCTCGCGCCATCCGCCGACGACGTCGTTGCCTTCGTCGATCGCCGCGATCAGCCGCGGGATTTCTTCCGGCGGATTTTGCAGGTCGGCATCGAGCGTGACGACGATGTCGCCGCGCGACTGCCTGAAGCCCGCGAGGATCGCCGAATGCTGTCCGAAGTTGCGCGCCAGCTCGACCACCCGTACACGTCCCTCTTCGCCCGCCGCAATTTCGCGCAGGATGGCGAGGGAGTCGTCGCGCGATCCGTCGTCGATAAACACCAGTTCCCACGGACGGTCCAGGCCGCCGAGCACCGGCTTCAGGCGCAACCACAACGTCGGCAGGTTCGCCGATTCGTTGAAGACCGGCACGACGATCGACACCAACCCTTTCTCCGTGCGCGATACGACCGAAGCGCCTCGAATCGGTGATATTTTGCCGGGGAAGCTCAAGGAACGTGCGCGACCTGACTGCGATCGATCCGCGCGAAACCGCCGTCGCGTCATGTGATTGTTGCAGACGGCTTGCCGGAATTAAAGATAGCCGCAGTTGACCGCGCGTGATCACCTCGCGAGACTGCTTCGACGATGCTCGCGTCCAGCCGACCTATCCGACTCGCCATCTACGGGCTGCTCGCCGCCATCCTGTATCTTCCCAGCCTCGGCCGGCCCGCGCTGTGGGAGCCCGACGAAGGCCGCTACGCCGAAATTGCGCGCGAGATGGTCGTCTCCGGCGACTACGTCACGCCACGCGACGACTTCGAACTCTACTTCGAAAAGCCGCCGCTGGTTTATTGGGCGAACGCCGCGTCGATCAAAATTTTCGGCGTCAATGAATTCGCGGTACGGCTTCCGGCCGCGCTGTTCAGCATCGGACAAGTAGTCGTCACGGCCGCATTGGTCGAAGGAATGTTCGGTGGGCTACCGGGTTTCTTCGCGGCGCTCGTGCTCGCGCTCACGCCGCTATTTTACGGCTTCGCAAAATTCGCGACGCTCGATCCCGCGATCGCGTTTTTCCTGACCGCTGCGCTCGCAGCATTTTATATTGCTGCGCGGGATGGACCCTTCTCGCGCCGAACTGCGCGCAATTGGATGTTGCTATCGGCCGCAATGCTCGCACTGGGCACTCTGGCCAAAGGTCCGATCGCACTGCTGCTGGGCGGCGCGATTGCACTGGCGTGGCTGGCGCTTGAGCACCGACTGCGGGAGATCGCGCAGATGCCGCTCGTCCTTTGCGGCGTCGTCTATGCCGCGATCGTCCTGCCGTGGTTCATCCTGATGGAAGCGCGAAATCCCGGCTTCCTGAGCTTCTTTTTTATCCACGAACACCTCGAACGCTACGTGGCCTCGACCGAACACGGATGGGGGCCATGGTTCTTCCTCCCGATCGTGATTGGCGGTGCATGGCCATGGATCTTTTTCGTCCCGCTCGGCTGGTCCGCGATGCGCGCCGAAGACGGCCTGCTCGGCTGGCCGCGGTACGCTCGCGAGAGTCACGCTTTCGCGCGATTTCTGGCGATTTGGTTCGTCGTCATCCTGGTGTTCTTTTCGATTCCCCGCTCCAAGCTCGGCAGCTATATTCTGCCCGCGCTGCCGCCGCTGGCGATCGTCGCTGGCTGCGGTCTGGTCCGTCTCTTTTTGATGGCCCCAGGCGAACGCCGGCCGATACTTCATTGGTTCCTCAGAGTGAACTTCGCACTAGCCGCCGTCGCAATCGCTCTCTTATGGATTTTGGTGAGACCTATCGATATCAAGCTGGCTGACGACGGAATTTTGTGCGCAATCCTGCTGGCCGCTGCAGCGTTAGGATTGGACCTAGTCGGCAACTCCCAACAATACGTCTTTGCCGCGATCATCTTCTTCGCGCTCATGATGATCATGGTGGATGGCGTCTCGCGATTCGCGCGTGACGATGTGGCCCCGCGAGTGACGTACCGCAACCTCGCGCGAGCCGTGGAACCGTATCTCGCTGGCGACTGCGCACTTGCCTCGTATCGCCACTACGTCCAGTCGCTCCCGTTCTATACGCGCAATCGCGAGACCCGGGTCGAATACTGGGGCGAACTTTCCGAAGTTGCGCCGCAGGCAGCGGGCAAGTCTCCATTCCTCATCGGCTCCGACACGCGCCTGCGCCAGGTCTGGTCGTCTGGATCGTGCATGGTTCTGATCGCGAACGCTCGCGATTTGAAGGGACTCGAGGATGCGCTGAAGCCTGCGCCCGTGGTCATCGGATGCGAGGGGAAAAAGTTCGCGCTCTACAATGGAGCCCTGGCGCCGCCGCCGGCAGCGGTCGATTGTCTGAATTTCACACAAAAAAATCAGTAGGCGCAGGAATCGAGACACTTGGATTCGGACGCGTTGGACTGTAGCTTGGCCGGAGGGGAGAGGCTGATCGAAGGTGGCTGACAAGAAATCCAAAATTCAGGCCGCGGATCCCGGTGCGGAAGGCGCCGCGGCGGAACCTTCGCTGGGCCAAGTGATTACCGAAGCCCGCGAACGCAAAAGTTTGACTCGCGAGCAAGTCGCGACCGAGGCGCACATTCCTCCGCACTACGTCAAAATGATCGAGACCGACAGCTACGACATGATTTCGGATCGGCTCTATCTCGTCCCGTTCCTGCGCCGGTACGCTTCGTTCCTCGGTCTCGACGCCGAGGAAATCGCTTCGCGCTTCGTCACCAACGTGCAACATGCCGAGGCCAACGTGGTGCGGATGTCGCAAGAGATCACGATGGTCGAGAAGAAACCGGCGGGCACGCGGCGAATCGCGTTTGCCGTGCTGGTTGGAGCGGTGGTCATCGTGCTGGCGGATCTCGCGTGGCGCCATTTCGGCGAGCACGAGGCGCCCCCGCCCGCTCCGGTCTCCGCGCCCGATGCCGCGCCGGCCGAGCCCAAAGCTCAAGCGCCGAACGAGAATCTGCCGGCCGCGTCAATCGTGACGAATCCCGAGGGAGCTGCGCCCGCTGCGAATTCTCAGCCGCCACGCGCGGTCCCGAGCGCCGCGACTGACGACTAAACACCTGTGCAGAATGCCTGCCCAAGGACGCGGTATTTCGCTAATGCAGCACGGCGTTTGCGATTTCTTCGGCGACCAGCTCTTTGGCACGCCGCTCGTCATCGCCCGCATGCACGACTGCGACTACCTTTAGCTCATCGGCCGCGCCCTCGAGCGACGCGCGCGCAACGATAACCGTGTCGTAAATCTGGTTCTTCGGGATGTTGTCGTACGGCGTCAGCGCGCCGGCGCCGTTCATCGCCTGCCGGCTCGCCTGGTAAGTTCTGAACTGCTCGCTCGCCGAATCGTCGGGATTCAGCGCCTGGCGGCGAGCCTCGTTGGCGTAGGGATCGATCGGTTGACTGCCGCTGTCACCGAGCGGCGGCGGATCGGCGCCAGCCGCCTTCAGCAATTCAACCATCGAGGGATCACCCGGGAACATTTGATTCAGCGTTACCCCGGGCGCCAGCATTTGCTCATTCATACTGACCGTGAGCGTCACCGAATTGTCCGGATTCGACGGCTGACCGTGGCGCGCCGCGCGCAGGTCTTCGTTTAGCACGTTCTGCACGACGGGATCTGTGCAAATCGCCACCACGCTGGCGTCGGCGGGGGCGTTCAGCTTGCCCGCCATCTTGATGTCGGCTGCGTGCGCAACCCCGCCAATCGCTACTGCAATAGCTAGAGCGGCAATGGCGCGATGCCCCGCTTTACTCATCGCAATACTCACCGGAACGCGCGCGCCGCCTCGATCGGCCAGGTTGCGATCACTTCGTCGCCCCGCACGATATAGTACTCGCTATGTAAATTAATCGTCGTATCGTTATGGCTCGGAATTATCTCGATTTTCGATCCCGGCGCAAGACTGCTTTCGCCCGCCGCAAGATGGCCGTGCTCCTCGGACAGGCGCGCCACCTTGATCTCGGTCCCCTTGAGCGTCGGCGGACCGAATTCGTTGGTCAGTGATTTCATGCCCGCGTCGATTATCGCACGCACGCCGCGACGCGAAATAACCGTCGCGAGCAGCGTCAGCGCCGGACGACCCAGGTCGGGGCGCACGTTGCGATAACTGCCGTCCATGAAAACGTACGATCCGGCCTGCACTTCGGTTACGTCCGCCCAGTTGCCCGCGATATCGTAGGTGCCGGTCCCGCCAGCGCTCACTATTTCCGGCGCCAGCCCCGCCGCCCGCAGCGCTTCGACGTGGCGGCTGAGGGTGCTCAAAGCCTCACGCGCCGTTGCGATTCGCTTCTCAGCATTCGGAACGAGCACGGCGTGGCCCTCATAGCCCATCACGCCGCGATACTTCAGCCCCGCGCTTTGCGCAATCCGCACCAGCTCGACCGTCTCTTCGGGCGTCTCGGTGCCGCATCGATGCATCCCGGTATCGACTTCGACTATCACGTCGGCCGACAGCCCCGCCCGCGATGCGCCAGCCTCGAACTCGCGTACGTTGAACTCGCTCTCGATCGTGCCGATCAAACCGATTTGCGCCGCGGCTTTGAAGAACCGGTCGATTTTGTCGGGCCCCGCAATCTGATTCGCGAGCAGCACCGGGCCGAGCCCCGCGCGCGCCAGCACCTCGACCTCGCCGAGCTTCGACGCCGTTATCCCGATCGCTCCGGCCGCGAGTTGTCGTCGTGCGATTTCGACTGTCTTCGGCGTCTTGAAGTGCGGCCGGAGCTTCTGCGGCCGCGACGCGAAGTACTCACCCATCGCGCGGATATTTTCCTCGACCACGTCGAGGTCGAGAATCAAGGCGGGCGTGTCGATATCGCGTTTCGTCATGGCCCGAACTTTAGCACGACGGTTATGGAATCTTCTGCTGCAACAATTCCTGCGCGCGCGCCGCTCGCCATTTTACCAGCCGGTCACCCAGCTTCGCGTCGCTCAGCGCGATTATCTGCGCCGCCAGCAGACCCGCATTCGCCGCGCCGGCCTTGCCAATCGCCATCGTCGCGACCGGCACCCCCTTGGGCATCTGCACGATCGACAGCAGCGAGTCGATTCCGTTGAGCGAGGTCGTCGGCATCGGCACGCCAATCACCGGCAAGATCGTTTTCGCCGCGACCACGCCCGCCAGATGCGCCGCGCCGCCGGCACCGGCGATTATTGCGCGCAGCCCGCGGCCGGCAGCCTTCGCCGAATAGTCCAACGTAATGTCGGGCGTGCGATGCGCCGACATGATCCGAACTTCATGCGACACTTGAAGTTCTTCCAGGACCTCAGCCGCGGCCGCCATGTATTCCCAGTCGCTCTTGCTGCCCATGATCACGCCGACCATCGGCTCTTTGCTGTCCGCCATCGTATGTTCCTCGTACGCAGCAGGCTGATTCGCCATTGGCCGCATGTCAAGCCGCAGCCGGTATGAGCGCCGCGGAGAATTCGGCACAATGGATTCGCGATGACGACGCCGATTCCGATCAATCAGTGCGAGTTTGCGATCACCGAAGTTGTCGAAGCGACTGGCGGCACGCTCATGCGCGCTGCTGGCGCAGCGTCGAGCGGTGTGAGCAGCGTGCGCGGCGTCAGCATCGACACGCGCTCGCTCAAGCCGGGAGCAATATTCGTCGCGCTGCATGGTGAGTC
>DATNLS010000049.1:0-5460 GCA_035602775.1 Candidatus Acidiferrales bacterium
CTTCGTCCCTGTTAGAGCTACTTCGGGGAGAACAGTCGAGGTGTATCTGCGCCGCTGAACACGAGACTGCTTCGCGTCCTCGCGCCCAAAACTTCCTAACAGGGCGTCAGCCCGCATCTTTTCTTTCCGAATACTGGGTGCAGGGGTCACCCCTGCCGCGGGTGTGGGGCGAGCAGCCCCACATTAAATTTGTTCCGCCCTAAACCCCTGCGGCGGCGATATGCTCGACCGGATGCAGGCGCGCGCGGCGCGGCATCGCGAGGCGGTCCGCGATTACTCGGTACACGTCGGCGTTCACGCCCATCCCGACGTGACTGCCCATCACCTCGACGTTTTCCACCGTCGGCGATCCGCTCAGATCGACGCAGCTTTCCCAGTGCACGACGCCATCGGTGCGCGAGTACACGTGAGTGGCGGGAACGTCGGCCGGCGATTCATCGCTCAACATCAGACCGCACTTGCACGACTCGCTGAGACATCCCTCGGCCTTGCCGCGGATTGCCGCGACTGAGCGCGCGACTGCCTGCACTGCGAGGTTGGCCGCGTTACGCGGCATCCTGAGCGGCGAGCCGAGCGAGATAACCCGCTCGACCATGTCGGGCTGTTCGCGCGCAATCTCGCGCGCGTAAACTCCGCCGAGGCTTTGTCCGATCACGACGATTCGCTGATCGAATTTTTCGTAAGCGAGCGCGAGTCGCGCGTTCAATTTGCGCATCGTCTCGCGCGGGCACTCGGAGTTCGACAGGATGCCGGCGTAGACAGCGCGATGGCCGAGCCATCGGCAGAAGTTCGCCAATGGTGCGAGCGTCATGTCGCCGGCCATGAATCCGGGAATCAGCATGACGACTTTGGCGTCCTGCGGCCTTACGTGCGGCCACGGATGCGCGAGCGCGCCGAGCCAGTAGATGCTGGCTTCGAGTGGAACGCGGAACTCGCCCAATGCGTCGAGCATCGAGGGTCGTTTGGGTTGTAATTTATTCCGGGAAGAAATTTGCGCGATAGCTGGAGTCATCTGTCTCCTTGGTCGGCACTCCGCGCGGGCAACGTCTTATTGACAGGCACATGCTCGGCGAAACCGCATCCTCTTCACCCCGTTGATCACCTACGATCAACATAATCATTCTTTAATCAGCCGTTCAACTATTTCTAATGCACTATCTGATGATTTGGCAGGCATTGGAGCCCTGCGGCACCGGACGACATGCGCATCCATGCGGCAACTGTCCAGATAGTCACAGAGAAAATTAAGGAAATTCAGGGATGCCCTGTTCCAAATTCCGGCAGTCAAAACTCGCGGCACCATCGCACCCGAAAAATATGTGCCGCCATTTTGGTCAGCGGTGACACAAGGCGATGCGCGGGAAATTAGCGCGACCAATTTCGATGTTCTCAACGGTGGCCGGTTGCTAACGTAGCGGGCTCAAATCCCGAACTTGCGAGGTACCAATGGAATTTGGAATTCAGCTTGGCGGCCTGGAACCCCTGCAGTATCGCGCGCACGCGCAAGCCGCGGAGGCGCTCGGCTATGACCTGATCGTTTTTCCCGACCATCTCGTGGCCGAGGGTCCGGATCGGCAACTCGATGTGAAGTCGCGGGTGTTCGACCATATCGTGATGGCCGCGTCCGTGATCGAAGCAACGAAAAAAATTCGCGTCGGCCATCTCGTGCTATGCAATCTGTTTCGTCATCCGTCGATCACGGCGCAGAGCCTGATGACGCTGGACCAGTTGAGCGGCGGCCGGCTGGTGGCGGGTCTGGGATCGGGATGGACTGAAACGGAATTCAAGATGAGCGGGATTCCGTTTCCGCCGATCACCGAGCGGCTGCGGATGCTCGACGAAGCGATCGCCGTCATCCTGTCGCTGTGGAAAAACGATCGCACGACCTTCGACGGCGAGTTCTACCATCTCAAGGATGCGATCCTGTGGCCGAAGCCGATCCAGCAGCCGCATCCGCCCCTCATCCTCGGCGGCGGCGGCAAGGGCCTGCTGCGGCTGGCGGCGAAGTACGCGGACTACATCAACATAATTCCCGATGCGGGCAAGCGCGGGCATATCTCGATGGGGGAGGTGAAGCGCACCAACGACAAGTCGTTCCGCGAGAAGGTCAGCTTCGTGCGCGACGAAGCCAAGCGGCTCGGGCGCAAGCCGGACGCGGTGCGAGTCAGCAACTTCGTGTTTGGGACGGTGCTCACGGACTCGCGCGAAGCTTCGCGCAATACCGCCGAGGCGATGGCCCCCATGTTCCAGCAGACCGCCGACGAGATACTCGCGTCGCCGATGATGCTGATCGGAACGCCCGAGGAATGCGTCGTCGAGCTGAAGCGGCGCGCAAAGGACTGGGGCACGTCCCAGATGATCTTCACCGGCGAGGTCGGGCAGAACGAAAAGCTGATGCGCGATTTGCGCGAGAAAGTCCTGGTGCACGTCTAGCCATGTCGCTCGAATCGAAAGTTGTCGTAGTCCTTGGCGGGAGCTCCGGTATGGGTCTCGCGACCGCGAAGGCGGCTGCGGCGGAGGGCGCGCAAGTCGTGATCACCGGGCGCTCGCAGGAAAAACTAAGGGCTGCGAAAGCGCAACTTCCCGCCGGGTCACGCGCCGAGACGCTCGACGTTGCCGACGAAGCGGGAATGCGCTCGCTGTTCGGGGAGCTGGGCCATCTCGATCACTTGTTCATTACCGCAGCGTCGGTGACTTTTGGCTTGAACCTCGCGAAAGATAGCTCGGCTCAACGGCCCTCGATGGACACGCGCTTCTGGGGATCGTTGTACGCGGCGAAATACGGCGCTGAGCGGATGAACGGCGGCTCGATCACGTTCATGTCCGGGACGTCGGCGTGGAAGCCGACCGGGGGTTCGGCGGTCGGCGCAGCGTCTTGCGGCGCCATCGAAGCGTTCGCGCGATCGCTGGCGATCGAACTCGCGCCAATCCGCGTCAACACGATCGCGCCCGGATTCATCGACACACCACTGATCGACGAGCTGGCGGGCGCGATGAAGAGCGCGTTCATCGAGCGGGAAGCGGCGCGGCTGCCCGTGAAGCGAATCGGAACGCCCGAGGACATTGCCGACGCGGTGCTGTTCCTGATGAAGAACGGCTTCGTGACCGGAATCACGCTGACAGTGGACGGCGGCAGGATGCTGACCTAGCCAGTAGATCGCCAGGGAGGGGGCGCGATGGAATTATCAATCTGCATCGACGTTGACGATGTTGATCGCGCGGTTGAGTTCTACGGGCGCGGTCTCGGCTTGACGGTGGTCGAGCAGCATCCTGATTGGGCGCAGATTAAGCTCCGTGATCAGACGTTCTGGATCATGAAGGCCCCCGCAGGTGTGCAGGGGCAAATCTCGCGCGACTACCGAAGGCACTGGACGCCAGTTCATCTCGATTTTGCGGTCGACGATATCGATGAGGCGGTGAGCCGCGCCGTCGATGCGGGCGGCAAGCTCGAAGGTGAAATCCAGCACGGCGCGAAAGGAGCGCTGGCGAACATGGTAGATCCGTGAGGCAACGGAGTGGATTTGGTCTGTACTGCGAAGTAGCAGTCCGCTGGCAGCGCGGCGACGCTGGCCCCTAGATGCTGTAGTTGATTGCGTGCTTGCGCTTTTCTGACAGCGTCTGCAGCGTCACGCCGCGCAGGATGCCGTTGACGCTGTCGCGCACGTCGCGCCACACGTCACGCATCGCGCATGGCTGTTCGCGCGGGCAAGTCGTCGAGCTTTCCTCGAGGCATTCCACCGGCGTGTAGTCGCCCTCGATTATCTCTACCACCTCCGCCATCGTGATTCGCGCCGGCGGCCGCGCCAGCATGTACCCGCCGCTCGGCCCCTTCTGACTGGCAACCAGGCCGCCGCGCTTGAGCTCAATCAGAAGCCGACGCAGGTAGTTCTCAGGGATATCCTGGGTAGCGGCTATTTCCTCGACACGCACCGGCAAAGTGGTAGGATAACGCTCCGCCAACAGCAGGAGCGCCTTCAACGAGTAATCAACGCCAACGCCAAACTTCATTTATTTCACTGAGCTTTCTGCTTGGAATTTAGCACAACAACGCAATAACTGGAATACGCGACCGGCTTACTCATCTACTTAATTGACTAAGTAACTCACCTAAGTTACCTTTTATATTCGCAGGAGATTCGATTCGTGCCGAAGAGGGAGCCTCAATCGTGGGAAATGGTGCTGAAGCGCAACTCGGTCGAGCGCCTCAAGCACGATCTGTTTCCCACCGAGCTGACAGGTCAATGGGACCGGCTGGTGGAGACCTCGTACGAAAAACTCCCCGAGGAGGACATCGTGCGGCTTCAGTGGTTCGGCATGTACCACGACAAGCCGAAAATCGGCACGTTCATGATGCGGATCAAGATTCCCAGCGGCATCCTGAGCGCCGAAGGGCTCCACGCGATCGGTGAAATCTCCGAAACCTACGGCCGCGACCAGGGCGAGCTGACCACGCGCCAGAATATCCAGCTGCACTACATCACGCTCGATAAGTTCCCGGAGATTCTGGAGAAGCTGAAAGGCGCCGGGCTCACGACGATGGGCGGATGCGGCGACGTCGTGCGCAATATCACCGGATGCCCCGTCGCGGGCGTCGACCCGGACGAAACTTTCGACGTGACGCCGCTGATTGGCAAGACCGCGGGATTTTTCTACGGCAATCGCGAGTACTCGGACCTGCCGCGCAAACACAAAATTTCGATCGCCGCCTGCAAGTATCAGTGCAACGCGCCCGAGATCAACTGCGTCTCGCTGATCGCGATGCTGAAGGATGGACGCGAGGGCTTTGCGGTGCGCGTCGGCGGTGGGCAGTCCTCGACGCCACGCCTGTCGCGGCACCTCGGCGTGTTCATCACGCGCGATCAGGCGATGCCGGTGATGCGCGCGATCATCGACGTGTGGCAGGGGACCACCGAGTACCGGATGTCGCGCGTCAAGGCGCGGCTCAAGTTCATGATCGACGATTACGGCCCCGAGGAATTTCGCAAGCTGGTCGAAGCGAAGCTCGGCTATGCGCTCGAAACCCTGGCCGAAATGCCGATTCCCCAGACCGAGAGCGACCATATGGGCGTCCACGGCCAGAAGCAGCCCGGGCTCAACTACGTCGGCTTTCCGGTTTACCTCGGGCTGATGAGCGGGCGGCAGATGCGCGAGCTGGCGGCGCTCACATCGTCGTTCGGCGGCGATATTCGTCTGACGCGGCGGCAGAATTTCATCGTCACCGGAATTCCTACGGCGCAACTCGACGACGTGATCGCGCAGGTTGGCGCAATAGGATTTCCGCTGGAAGCTAACGGGCTCTACGCGTCGTCGATTGGATGCATCGGCGATCCGCACTGCAATTACGCCGTCACACCCACCAAGACCAAGCTCGCGACGATCATCGAGCGGCTGGTGAATCAGTTCGGCGAGCAGGTCGGCGGCCTCAAGCTGAATCTCGACGGCTGTCCTCACGCATGCGCG
>DATNLS010000045.1:0-3679 GCA_035602775.1 Candidatus Acidiferrales bacterium
CTCCCAAAACCCTTCTTATAGGGGCGTAGCCCCGCATCTTGTATTTTCTTTCCGGATACTGGGTGCACGGGTCACCCCTGCCGAAGGAAGTGTGAAACCCATCGCGGGTTTCACGTTGGATTAGGTGATTTACCCTTCCCTCCCGCGGGACTTTCGATCTCGGCGCGATTGCGCTAAACGAACGGTATGGAGGTGATGCGATGAAATTTGGCCTCTTCTATGAAATCTCGGTACCGCGACCATGGGGGCGCGAAACCGAAAAAACCGTCTACGACAACTGCCTCGAGCAGGTCGCACTCGCCGATTCGCTCGGCTTCGATTCCGTGTGGGCCGTCGAGCATCACTTCCTCGAAGAGTATTCGCATTGCCCCGCGCCGGAATTGTTCCTGACCGCGTGCGCGATGAAGACCAAAAAAATGCGCGTCGGCCACGGCATCGTGGTGTGCGTGCCCGAGTTCAACCATCCGATCAAAATCGCCGAGCGCACCGCCGTGCTCGACATTCTATCCGGCGGACGCCTCGACGTTGGCACCGGCCGCTCTGCTACATGGACCGAGCTGGCGGGATTTCGCGCGAGCCCCGACGAGACCAAGAAAACCTGGGACGAGTTCGTCCATTGCCTGCCGAAAATGTGGACGCAGGAGCGCTTCTCGTACCAGGGACGCTCGTGGTCGATGCCCCAGCGCACGATCGTGCCGAAGCCTTATCAGAAACCGCATCCGCCGCTTTGGGTCGCGGTCACCAGTCCCGGCACCGAGATCGACGCGGCCGAGCGCGGGATGGGCAGTCTCGGGCTGACGTTCGGCGGATTCGCCGAGCAGGACGAGAAGGTTAAGCGCTATCGAAAGATCATCCGCAACTGCACGCCGGTCGGCGAGGTCGTCAACGAAGCCGTCTCGACGGTGAACTTTTTGTATTGTCATGAGGACGACGCCGAGGGCGTGAAGGTCGGCCGCCGTCTCACCGGCACCTTCAATTATCTCGCGGCGCAGTTGCTCGCCGCGCGCGAGGCGTATCCGAGCAAATCGTATCCGTCGCTGGGCCTGCTGCCGTCGCTGCGCCAGGATGCGGCCGGTCCGGGCGATGCTTCTGGCGCGCCTGAGGGCATTGCGATCGGAAATCCGGCGCGCATCACGCGCGAGATGAAGAAGTGGGAGGCGGTCGGCGTCGATCGCGTCAACTTCCTGCTGAACGCGCTCGAGACCGTGCCGCAGCAAAAGGTGCTCGACAGTCTGCGCCTGTTCGCGAAAGAAGTGATGCCGCATTTTCAGGGTGCGAGCGATACCGCTTCCGCCGCCGCAGGAGGCCGCTGATGCCGCCGCGTTACGGAAAGCTCGATCTCGCTGCGTGGTCCAAGTCGGTACCCACCATCAACGGCTACAAAACCGAGCCGTGGATTTTGAAGGGCGCGAAAATTCTCACCATCAACATGGAAATCGACGACGATCCGGCGGACAACCTGATCCCGGCCACGATGCATCCGTCGATTCCCGAGTACGCGATTTTCTGCGTCACGTCGTATCCCGAGAGCCCGGTCGGCGCGTTCTCGATTGCCGAGGTGCGCGTCTCGGGCCGCACCGGCGTTCGGCCGCGCGGCTTCGTGCTCCGCAGCTACTGCGACAATGACGACGCGCGGCGCGAATTGGCCGCGCGATGGGGTTATCCGACGGTCGCGGGCGACGTGAAGCTCGACGTCCGCCACGACCGCGTCGTTGCGCGCGCGAGTGCCGGCGGCAAGCCGGTGCTCGAATGCGAGCTGCTCGATCGCGACATGATTTCCGGCGGCGACATCCAGTACATCGCGAGCATGCATCTGGCCCGCAACAAGGATGACGGCAAGCTGGTGCTGGTGCAGGTCGATCCCGAGTTCACCTTCGCGAAGGCGGAGCGCGGCAAGCCGCGAGTGTTACTGCTCGACAATGACGCATTCGGCGCCGGCACGAATCTTCGCCTCGACAATCCGATTTCCGCGACCTTCACCACCGCCGACGTAACGCTCCCGAAGCTCAGGTACATCTGCAATCCCGAGTTGCCGGCAATGCAAGGAACGACCAAGGTCGCCGCCTGAAAGGGAAACGAAAAAATCACCTGCGCGGTGGGCGCAAGGGGTGACCCTTGACCCAGTATCAATCGCAAAATCCCGCGGCCCGGTCTTTGCTCTCGGTCCTTTCGCGATGCGCGCCAGCGCGTCCTTGATGACGGACAGAGAATGCCCGAGCCCTGGCGCTTCGAAAAAATCAAACTTAAGAGCGGACTCACACTCCGCGTCGCGCGCGCCGGCTCGGGACCTCCAGTCATCATGCTGCATGGATTCCCCGAATGCTGGTATTCGTGGCGCCATCAGATCCGAGCGCTGTCCGACCGCTTCGATTGTGTCGCACCCGAGATGCGCGGTTACGGGGAATCCGACGCGCCGGTCGGCGTCGGCAATTACACGCTCGACCAGCTGGTCGGCGACGTCGCCGACCTGATCGAAGCGCTCGGCCACCAGCACGCGACCGTGGTCGGGCACGATTGGGGCGGCGCGGTGGCGTGGGCGACCGCGATGATGCGTCCCGACGTCGTCGATCGGCTAATCGTGATGAACTGTCCTCATCTCGAGCGGATGAGCCGCGCGCTCCGCAGCAATCCGCGCCAGATGCTTCGCAGTTGGTACATGCTGTTCTTCCAGATTCGCCGTCTGCCTGAGTGGGTGTTTCGCCGCCGCAACTACGAGGCGCTGATCAACGCGCTTCGCAACGGCACGATTCAAAAGGATGTCTTCAGCGACGCCGACCTCGACTATTTCCGCGCCGCGTTCCGCAATCCTTATTCGATCACCGCCGCGATCAACTACTATCGCGCGAACTTCCGCACCGGCTTCTTGGCACGGCCCGGGTCCAACTCGTGGATCGATGGCAAAATTTCGGCGCCGACGCTTCTTATCTGGGGCGAGCAGGATTTCGCGCTGGGCAAGGAGCTGACCTACGGCATGGAGCCGCTGTTCACCGGCCCGTTCGAGATCAAGTACATCCCCGATTCAGGCCATTGGGTGCAGCAGGAAAAACCCGAGCTGGTGAATCAGTACGTCCGCGATTTCCTGGATTCGCATCCGCGCTGAGGTCTTTTCTTTAGGATAGGGTAGGAGGCACGCTCGCTTTCCGGCTGCGACTTTACTCAGAATCGCCTCGCGCCTATCTTTATTTCTAGGATCTAAACGTGCCCCGGACGCCGCCTTTCTCACGGATCCCGGTCAAAATTCCGGATCGTCGTCTGTATAGGAGCTTCCCGGCAAAATGAAGGAGGGGCTTTTATGCCCACTAAGTTGTATGTAGGCAACCTCGCCTACGCGGTTACGCAGGAAGACCTGGCAGACCTGTTTGCCCAGGCCGGGAAAGTTGAGAGCGCGGTCGTCGTCTCCGACAAGTTTTCGGGGCAGTCGCGCGGCTTCGGGTTCGTCGAGATGGCGGATGCGGCCGAGGCGGCCAACGCAATCCAGACTCTCAACGACACCGATCTGAAAGGGCGGCGAATCAAGATTGACGAGGCTCGCGCCAGCACTGGTGGCCCCCGCGGCGGCGGCGGTGGCGGCGGAGATCGCCGGCGTGGCGGCGGTGGTGGTGGTGGAGGCCGCGAGGGCGGCGGCGGCGGTGGAAACCGCAATCGCTGGTAGAATCCGGCATCGCAAATCCCGATTTTG
>DATNLS010000242.1:0-7387 GCA_035602775.1 Candidatus Acidiferrales bacterium
CGGCGCGCCGCTGATATTGGTTCAGCACTTCGCTCCAGGCGGCCTTAACCTGCTCGTCGAGGGTCGGGATCTTGTTGACGCCGCATCCCGG
Source organism: Candidatus Acidiferrales bacterium (assembly GCA_035602775.1). Taxonomy (GTDB): domain Bacteria; phylum Desulfobacterota; class Binatia; order Binatales; family Binataceae; genus Binatus. The sequence goes on from DATNLS010000242.1 coordinate 92, forward strand.
CAGCCCTGCTAACACGAAGCCGATGGCGGCTATAAGTGTTAGCGCGCGAAAATGTTCCAACCGCATCAGGCGGGAGTAGCGCGCGCGCTGTGTTGCGTCAAGGGAGCCGAAGTCAGGCGCCTTCGCGGCTCTTGAAGCGGTGCTGATTCGGCTCGGGCGGCATCGTCAGCAGCTCGCGGGAATAAATCTCACCGAGATACTCGATCAGATTGCGCATCGAGACTACCGCGGTCGGACGGCCGTCGTCGTCAACCAGCGGGATATGGCGGAAGCCTTCGAGCACCATCTTGCTGAGCGCGAAAGCAACGTTGGCGTCGGAGGGAAGCGTGAACGGATCGGGAGTCATCGACGCCGACACCGGCGTGTGCATGAGGTCGAGCGGCTGGCCGGCGACCTTCATCAGGATGTCGCGTTCGGTGAAGATGCCGGCGAGGCGGTCGTCCTCCATGATCAACACGCTCGCGCGCCGCTCCTGCTGCATCAGGTGAATCGTGTCGGCGAGAGTGGTCGACGCGGAGACCATCAGCGGCGGCTGCGAGACCACCTCGCTGAGCGCAGTGTTGGCGAGCGCGGACTCGAGAACCTGGGGGCCGGGATGTTCGTCGTCGAATAGCTCGCGGTCATCGTCGTCGATCGGCATGAGTCAGCCCTCCTGTAGGCGGTCTGAGATCAGACAGCCTAGGCGGTTCTCAAGCTTAGGGCAAAGGGACGAGCGGCGCGCTCGCGTGGAGATTGGCGTCGGTTAGCCGGCCGCCACGATCGCCTCCTCGACGTCGCGCAGCCGATCCTTGCCGAAGAAGATTTCGTTACCGACATAAAATGTCGGTGAGCCGAAGGTGCCGCGCTCGACCGATCGATTCGTGTTCTCGATCAGTTCGTCTTTCACCGGCCTGGTTTCGATGAGCTCGAGGATTTTTGCGGTTGGCAGCCCCGCCCCGTCGAGCTCTGTGCGGTACACATTGGGGTCATCCATCTTTTTGGGGTCAGCCCACATGTTCCGGTACATCGCGTCCACGTAGCGCTCGAACACGCCGAGCGGCCGCGCGGCGATCGCCCCGCGCATCATCATCAGCGTGTTCACGGGGAAAAAGGGGTTGCTCTGAAAGCGCGTAATCCCATGGCGCTTGATGAAGCGGGCCATTTCGATCCGCTCGTACTCGGGCTTATTCTTGATGCCTACTAAACTTTGCGCCGGCGATCGATTGTTGGTCGCCTTGAATACGCCGCCCAGCAGTACGGGTACGTATTCGAACTTCGCTCCCGTGCGCTTTTCGATTTCAGGAATCACGAGATGGCTCAGGTAGGCGTTGGGACTTCCGAAGTCGAAGTGGAATTCTACTTTGACCATAGCTTCACCATTTTTCTCCGAAGGGACGGATTTCCTGCTCGAAGGTCCACGCGTCGCGCGGCTGCTGGTATAGCTGCCAGTAAGTCTCGGCGACCGCGGCCGGGCTCATTAGGCGGGCCGGGTCAAGGTTCTTCATCGCCTCATCACCCTCGCGTTCCCTGATTCGATCGCGCACCCATGCGGTATCGACGCCGGCGTCGATTATGAGGTGCGCGACGTGGATGTTCTTCGGGCCAAGTTCACGCGCGGCAGCCTGCGCGACCGCGCGCAAACCGAATTTCGCAGCAGCGAACGCCGCATAGCCGACACCACCGCGCAGACTTGCGGTCGCACCCGTGAAGAAAATTGCTCCGCGCTCACGCGGGATCATCAAGCGCGCAGCCTCTCTGCCCGCGACGAATCCCGAGTAACAGGCCATCTCCCAGACCTTGCGGAAGACGCGGTCGGTCGTCTCGAGCAGCGGGAAATTGACGTTGGCGCCGATATTGAAGATGCACACCTCGAGCGGCGCGAGGCGGTCGGCGTCCTGCAGGAACGCGGTGAGGTCATCTTCCTTGCGGGCGTCGAGTGAGCGCGCGGAGATTCGGCCGCCCGCCGCCTCGAGCTCGGCGACCAGCGGCGCAAGCTTCTCGCCTTGTCGGCGGCCCGCGAAAACCGTGAAGCCTTCGAGTGCGAATTTTTTGGCGATCGCGCCGCCGATATAGTCGCCAGCTCCGATGACCGCAGCCGTGGCATTTCGATGTTCCAAAGAACGATCCTCCCTGCTGCTAGGAACGACGCGCGGCCGTGCGGCTTTTGCCACGCTTGATCACGCGGCTGGCCGTGGCCTTCAGGATCAGTTCTGAAAGTTCCTCATCGTTGACCGCACGCGCGAGAATCAGCGCGCCCGCCATGGAAGCGAACGCGACGATTGCGTCCTCGTAGCGGCCCGCGTGGCCGTCGTCCGGCATCAGTCGCGAGAGGAACTCGAGGTCATTTTTTATCTCCCGGGTGAAAGCCTGACGAACGCGGCGAGGCTGGCGCGCGATGTCGGTGCCGAGGGCCGCGACCACGCAGCCATTGCCGGGCGCGTCACGATGCGCGCGCGATAGGTAACCCTCCACGATCGCGGGAAGCGCTCGGCGGCCCGGGTTGCGCTCCAGCGCTCGCTGCCAGACACGCTTGCCTCGCGCCAGCGCGAAGCCGATCGCCTCGGCGGCGATCGCCTCTTTGGATCCGAACTGGCTGTAGAGCCCGCCATGCGTCAGACCGGCATCTTCGGTTATCGAGTCGACGCCGGTCGCGGCGATGCCGTGCTCGCGGAACAGACGCGCCGCGGAAGTCAGAATTCGTTCGCGGTTCTGCGCGGCCTTTTCTTTGGAAACCCGCATTCAGATCCTCAAATGTTTTCGGTCAGTGCTTGACACATATGATTACGAGCGTCATTAATATGCCAAACATGACGAACGCCATCAATAGGGCAGAGCCGAAATAATTATGAGCACTGCGACTCTCGGCAAATCGGACAAGGTATGCGTCGTGGCCGGCGGCGAAGGTCTTGGCATGGCGCTGGGCCTACGCTTTGCCGCTGGCTGGATGCCCCGCTTGCTATGACCAACAATCTAACTCTATGGGGAGTCGGGACCAGCCGCACGATGCGGCCTCACTGGATGCTGCTCGAACTAGGTCTGGAGTACGAGTTTCACGCGATAGGCTCGCGCACCGGAGAGACCATGACGGATGAATTTCTGCTGATCAATCCGCGGCATAAGATTCCCGTCCTTCGCCATGGGTCCTTTATATTGACCGAGAGTGCCGCGATTATTCAGTACTTGAGTGAGACCTTTACTAGCCCTGGATTGGTAGCAGTACCGCGCGATGCCGAGACACGGGCGGCCCTGAACGAGTGGTGTTATTTCATCGCGACTGAACTGGACGCTGGCTCACTCTACGTGATGCGGCGCCACGTGGGGTTGGAGCACGTCTATGGCGCGGCGCCAAAGGCGGTCGAAGCCGCGAGGAACTACTTCATGGAGAATGCCGAAGCGATGGCTCCGAGGATCGCGAGATCGGGGCGTTATCTGCTGGGCGATCAGATCAGCGTAGCCGACATCCTTCTGATGACTTGCCTCGATTGGGCGGTCACGGACCGAATCCCGCTATCGGATACCTTGCATGAGTATCGCTCGCGCGTAGCTACCCGGCCGGCTTATCAGAAGGCTCTTGAAAGAAATTTTCCAGCCAGGGGCTAGTCCTGGCGCAACTGATCGGTCACGAGGAGTAAAGAAATGCCGGGTGCGCTGGATGGAGTGCGAGTGCTCGATCTGTCGACGATGGTCGCGGGACCCGTGGCGACTATGATGCTTGCCGATCAAGGCGCCGACGTCATCAAGGTCGAGTCACCGCATGGCGACCTTATGCGGCATTTCAGCCGCGGCCGCAACGGCATGAACGCCTCCTTCCTTAGCTGCAACCGAAACAAGCGCTCGTTGGCGGTCGATCTCAAGTCGGCGGATGGCCTCGACATAATCAAGAAGCTGATAGCTACCGCACAAGTGTTAGTTCATAACTTCCGGCCCGGAATTGCCGAGCGCATAGGTCTCGGCGAAGAAGCAGTGAGAGCTATTCGCCGCGACATAGTTTACGTATCGATCACCGGCTACGGGACCAAGGGGCCCTATGCCAATCAGCGGGCCTATGACCCCGTCATCCAGGCTATGTCTGGTCTCGCGGACATCCAGCGTGACCGGGATACCGGGCGCCCCAGGATGGTGCGTACCATTATCGCGGATTACACCACTGCCTTGACGGCTGCCCAGGCGATAACAGCAGCGCTCTTCGCGCGCGAGCGATCCGGCGAGGGACAACACGTGCGGCTATCCATGCTGGACGCGATGATTTCCTATCTCTGGCCGGAAGCTATGCCTAGCTTGACCTTTGTAGGTGCCGAAACCGACCCATCTGACGGCGAACTAGGTCCGGATCTCGTATTCGCGACGCAGGACCGTTATATCACCGCGGCAGCATTGTCGGACGACGAATGGGCCGGCATGTGCCGGGCGCTGAATCGGCAGGAACTCATCGACGATCCCCGCTTCAAGACCGCGCGCGACCGATCGGTAAACGCCGTCGAACGCCGCACGATAACCTCAACGGAACTGGAGAAATGGCGCGCGGCCGAAATCCTGCCGCGGCTGCTCGCCAACGATGTCCCATCCGCGCCGGTCGTGAGCCGGTTTGAGCTGCTGCGCGACGAACAGGTCCGCGAGAATCAGATCCTTGAAGAGTTTGACAGCGAGGAATTTGGCAAGGTGCGGATGCCGCGGGCGGCAGCACGATTCGAAGGCACGCCGGCTACGGTCCGCACGCTGGCGCCGATGCTGGGCGCGAACAACACCGCCATCCTTGCGGAGCTAGGCTACGATGCGAGCGCAATTGCGCGGCTTGAAAGCGATCGGATCGTGCACAATCAATCGAAGAAGGAATCCGCTGGTGGATAAAAAGAATCCCGTCGCAATTGTGACCGGGGTAGGTCCTGGAACTGGCGCGGCGATTGCCCGCCGCTTCGCCCGCGGCGGCTACGCAGTTGCGATGCTTGCGCGAAATCGCGATCGTTTAGTCTCGCTCGAGACGGAAATCCAGAACTCGCACGCGTATCAATGCGATGTCACCGACGAAGCGCAGCTCGATACGACTCTCGATGCAATACGAGCCGATTTGGGCGCGCCTAAGGTCTTAGTCCACAACGCGGTGGGCGGTGCGTTTGGAAACTTCCTGGAAATCGACCCTAAAGTGCTGAACCAGAACTTCCAGGTAAATACGATGGCGCTGCTATATCTCGCACGGCGCCTCGCACCTGCGATGGTTGCCGCCGGAGAAGGCGCCATCATCGCCAGCGGCAATACCTCTGCCCTTCGCGGCAAGGCCAGCTTTGCCGGGTTCGCGCCGACCAAGGCCGCTCAGCGAATTCTCGCCGAATCCATGGCGCGAGAGCTAGGACCCAAAGGCGTGCATGTCGCCTACGTCCTAATCGATGCGGTTATCGATCTGGCGTGGACGCGCAAGCGTTTTCCCGACGCCCCCAATGACTTTTTCATAACACCAGCTGCTATCGCCGACGAAGTCTGGCATATCGCGCATCAGGATCGTTGTGCGTGGTCATTCAATGTGGAAGTCAGGCCTTTTCGCGAGACCTGGTAAGCGCAAAGCCCCATCTGTGAGGAACGACGATGAGCGACCTGAGAATATTTTCGTACTTGCCCAACCCGCGCATCTGGAAAGCTACTATCGCAGCGCGTCTTTGCGGTGTCGAGGTTGAGGTAAGGGGAAGCTCGCCTAAGGAGCTTGGATCATGGCTGTGGGACTTCGATGCGCGCCCGCTCTCGAACAGCGAGCTCATAACGTCCTCTGACACCAGGAACGGCAAGGTCGGCTTCACCGGGGCTCTACATAAGACTGCTGCCTTCATGGATGCGCATCCCTTTGGCACCGTACCGGCCGCGTTCAGCCCTGACGGCAAGACCGGGATTTTCGAATCCAACAGTATTATGCGGGCCGTGGCCCGCCTTGGCGAAAAGCGGTTCCCGCTCTATGGCCGCGACGCCTATCAAGCAGCGCGCGTGGATAGTTTCCTCGACGCTAGTCTGGTGTTCGCGCGCGACTCGCAGATCTATCTGCTGTCTCTGATGAGCGGTACGGTCTCAGCCGAGATTCATTCGAGAATGCGAGACGGATTCGCCGTCTATCTGACTGGAGTCAATCAGGCGTTGTCACCTAACCGCGAGTTCCTGGTGGGCGAAAACATTTCCATCGCGGACATCTGTTTCGTCGCCGAACTGGCTCTGTTCTTCAATGAAAAGGCGCGGGCCGCCGATCTTCGAAAGAGAGGCCTCAAGCCGATTCTGCATGACAGCATTGACGCGGAATTTCCGCTGGCCTTCGCCCATTTTGCAAGGCTTGGCAAGCACGCCGCGTTCGCGCCTGAGATTGAGCCCTACCTGAAGAAAATCGAATCATCACGCGAAGCCCATGCTAGTCGCTAGGAATCAGCCTTTGCGCCTCGATTCATTATCAAGCTGGGAATCTTCTGGTGGAGCTGACGCGGATCGAACGCGCGACCTCCTGAATGCCATTCAGGCGCTCTCCCAAACTGAGCTACAGCCCCACCGTGGGCGAGATTTTCCAGCTAATCGGATACGGTCCGTGGTGTCAACCGAGCCGCACGGAGCAGGGCAGGGTCACACTTCCTTCGTGCGGTCGCCGTCTAGCGCCGTTGGCGAATCGGCCTCAAGCGCGCGTCAATCGCGGGCGCGTTCGAGCAATTCGCGGGCGGCGCGGCGGAATTTGTCTGATACTTCGCCACCGAGCATGCGTGCAATTTCCTCGGTGCGATCGGCCGGCTCCAAAACGGCCACGCGGCTGCGGGCCGAACCGCGCCGCTCTTCTTTCTCGACCGTGAGATGACGGTCGGCGAACACGGCGATTTGCGCCAAGTGCGTGACGCACAGAATCTGATGAAAGCGCGAGAGCTGCTTCAGTTTGCGGCCGACCACCTGGGCGACCGCGCCGCCGATTCCCGCGTCCACTTCGTCGAAAATCATCGTGGCAATGCCGCGGCGCTGCGCCTCGAGCCGCTTGAGCGCGAGCATAACGCGCGAGAGCTCGCCGCCCGACGCGATCCTCAGTAGCGGCATCGCGGGTTGGCCGACATTCGGCGACAGATGAAACTCGACCGTGTCGCTGCCGAACGGACCGATCGCGGCGCCGCCGTGCACGAAGCCGGCTTCGTCCGCGCCGAGCGCACTGAGCCGCGGCTCGAAGCCCGGCGATCGCATCCCGAGCGACTTCAGTTCAGCTTCCATCTTGCGTCCGAGTTCGGCGGCGGCGCGCTGGCGGATTGAGGACAGTTTATTTGCGTGCGCGACGAGTTCGTCGAGCGCCTCCGTCATCGCGGCTTCGACCTGTGCTTT
>DATNLS010000201.1:0-2092 GCA_035602775.1 Candidatus Acidiferrales bacterium
CAAGCGCACGCTCACAGTGATTCCGACGTTGATCGGCGTCATCATCGTAACGTTCCTGCTAACGCGCGTGCTGCCGGGCGATCCGGCGGTGTATTTCGCCGGCCCGGCGGCCACACCGGAATCGATCGCCGACATCCGTAAATCGCTCGGCCTCGACAAACCGCTGCCCGAGCAGTTTGTGGCCTACGTCAACGATCTCGCCCACGGCAATCTCGGCAATTCGCTCGCAACCGGCCAGCCCGTCATGACCGAAATCGCGAGCCGCTTGCCGGCGTCGGCCGAACTCACGCTGTTCGGCCTGATCATCTCCATAGTCATCGCCATTCCCCTGGGTATTCTCGCCGCCGTCAAACAGGGCTCGTGGATCGACCACACCTGCCGCGTGGTGGCGACTGCCGGCGTGTCGCTGCCGGTATTCTTTACCGGCCTGCTGCTGGTTTACGTGTTCTACTTCCTGCTCGGATGGGCGCCGGCACCACTCGGGCGGCTCGACGTGTTTTACACAGCGCCGCCCCAGGTCACTGGCTTCTACCTCATCGACAGTCTTATTGCCGGCGATTTCGAGATATTCCGCGCCGCTCTCGCCCAGCTCATCCTGCCTGGGCTGACGCTCGCGATCTTTTCGCTCGCTCCGATCGCGCGCATGACGCGCGCGTCGATGCTTGCCGTGCTGGCTTCCGACTATGTGCGAACCGCCCGCGCCAGCGGTCTGTCATCCTACCGGATCATCGTCACCTACGCGTTCCGCAACGCCATGCTGCCCGTAATCACCACACTCGGCATGGTGTTCTCGTTTCTGCTCGGCGCCAACGTGCTGGTGGAGAAGGTTTTCGCTTGGCCGGGCATCGGCTCGTTTGCGGTCGAGGCGCTCATCGCTTCCGACTACGCGCCCGTGCAGGGCTTCGTGCTCACCATGGCGGTCATGTACGTGGCCCTCAATTTGTTGATCGACATGCTCTACGGCGTCGTCGATCCGCGCGTGCGGCTGGAGGCGTGAGAATACCGTGACCGACATCATCGCACCCGTCCGGCCTGCGAGCGGCGGAGCCGCACTATACCGCCATGCGCGCTACGTCATCGGCGAGAACCCGGTCACCGGTCTCGCCTTTGGGCTATTCGTGCTGATCCTGATCGCGGCGCTGATTGGTCCATGGATCGTCCCGTACAATCCATTGGCCAGCGATACCTCCGAGACGCTGAAGGCGCCGAGCCTGCATCACTTGTTCGGCACCGACCAGCTCGGCCGCGATATTTTCAGCCGCGTCGTGGCCGCGACCCAGCTCGACTTTTCCATCGCCATCTTTTCGGTCGTGCTGGTATTCCTGATGGGCGGCCTGGCGGGCGTCGCCGCCGGATATTTCGGCGGCTGGACCGATCGCATTGTCGGCCGCATCGCCGACACCATCATGGCGTTTCCGCTGTTCGTGCTCGCCATGGGCATCGTCGCCGCGTTGGGCAACACAGTGCAAAACATCGTGCTGGCGACTGCCATCATCAACTTTCCACTCTACGCCCGCGTCGCCCGCGCCGAGGCCAACGTGCGTCGCGAAGCCGGCTTCGTCGAAGCCGCCCGGCTTTCCGGCAATCGCGAATGGCGCATCCTCTGCTTTCAGATCCTGCCCAATGTGTTCCCGATCCTGGTGGTGCAGATGTCGCTCACCATGGGGTACGCCATTCTCAACGCCGCCGGATTGTCGTTCATCGGGCTCGGCGTACGGCCGCCGACGCCGGAATGGGGCATCATGGTCGCCGAAGGCGCCGCCAACATCATCTCGGGCGAATGGTGGATCGCGTTCTTCCCCGGCGCGGCGCTGATGATCGCCGTGTTCTGCTTCAATCTGCTCGGCGACGGCTTGCGCGACATCGTCGATCCGCGGAGGCGTACATGATAGGCGATCCAGCGCTCAGCGTTGAAGGGCTTTGCGTCGAGTTTCGGACGCGCTCGGGCATTGTGCGTGCGCTCGAGAACGTCAGCTTCTCGGTGGCCAAAGGCGAGACCATCGCGATCGTCGGCGAATCCGGATCGGGAAAGTCGGTCACTGCCTATGCGGTGATGGGGATACTCGATCCGGCCGCCCGCGTCACCGGCGGG
>DATNLS010000025.1:0-14024 GCA_035602775.1 Candidatus Acidiferrales bacterium
AAGAATCGCCTCGCTCAGGCGCCGCACGCGCCGGGTGCCGGGGGTCCAATCCCAACTGTCGTCGCCGCGATTCGGGTCTTCATAGCGATAGCGGATGAGTCCGGTTCCGCGCGCCTCCTGCGGCGCCAGCACCGGGTAGAGAGCGAACAGCCACAGGCGTCCAGACTCTTTGAAGTCCGGATCCACCGGCATCGGCTCGACTTCAGTTCGTCCGACGATGTTGTAGCCGGCGTAGTGACCGATCTCGATGTCGTCGATCATGCGCTGGTCCTGGCCCGGACGAACGTATTCGCTCTGGCAATCGTAAAAGCGCAGGTCGTAGTCGTCGCTCGAGATCGGACGGAACACGTTGTTCCAGATGATTTTAGTCCCCACGTAAGGATCGTTCGCATCGATCAACGGAAACGGCTGACCGGCGATGTAACCGACCATGCTGCGATGATCGTTGGTGAGCCGGACCTGCTGCGAATACTTTTCCGTTGCGTCACGGTATGGCGGCGGCCAATCGACTCGCTCTGGCGCGACGATCTCCATCCGCATCCCGTGAGTTACCGCGTAGTAGACTCCGGGCGAGACCAGGTCTTTGACCTCGGCCGCATTGCTGGGAGCTATGGTGTCGCCCGGCTTCACTGTCGCGTTAGCTGAAGGGGCGAAGAGACATAACCCAATCGCCAGCGTCCCCACGCTGAGCATCACGCTGAGCACTTTTTTCTTCCCCAGATTCCCCAAAGCATGCTTGACCATCAGGTACGGCCTCCTATCGTCATTTGAGACTCCAATTCTGGGTCGCTAAATTTTTGGGAGTCAAGTATCCACCCCCAGAAAACATCAGATTGTTCGTTAATTCTACATATTGACGGTAACGCTGCCAAAAATACGCGGGGCGGTGCGGCTGTTACGCCGCCCGCCCCGCCGAGCTTCAGGGAGCCTAACTCCCTGATTTATATGGCTAACTCGCTTACGGCGCCGCCTTTACCATCGACTGGGTGGTAAAGAAGTCCTTGTCCACGGCGCCCATGTTGATGTACCAGCATTCGCGCTCAGGCGTGTTCTGCCCCGGCAGATAACACATTGTCGCAAAACCCGACTGTACGTCATAACGGGCCGAGCCCACTATGAACTCACGCTTGAAGGGGTATATTGCCACCTTCGCGTCGGGCACCGGACGGTCGCGATACGCCGCCCAGAAGATATTGGTGCGCCACAGCGCTCCCTTCTGGTCGTATCCGTCCACGTACGGCTCGAACCATACTTCCGAGTCCATGTAGACCACGGTGTCTTTGTCGAGCACGTTGCCGGCCTGGCCAATGGAGCGATTCGGGGTCGCGTCGACAATGTACATGTGGCGCATTTCCCAATCTTCGGGGCACGCTGACGCGCCGCCGTCGGTCGGGCAGGTGACCTCGGGAGAATGCCGCGCGTGAACCACCGCGAGCATCTCCTTCTCGCCCAGGAACTTGTAGTTGTACTCTTCAGTCTTCGGATTGAATCCCGAATAGTGATCGGGGTCGAAGCTCTGCGCTCCGGTTGCAGTGCTGTTCAGCGACTCGTTCAGGCGTCGCACGCGGCGGCTGCCGGGATTCCACGACCAGGTGTCGTCACCCTGGTTGGGCGCTGCGTAGCGATAACGAATGAGTCCCTGTCCGCGCGCTTCTTGGGGCGCGAGAATCGGATAGAGGCCGAACAGCCACAGGCGTCCAGTCTTCTTGAAATCAGGATCGATCGGCAGCGGTTCGACTTCGGTGCGGCCGACCAGGTCGTAGCCCGCGTAGTGGCCAACCTGGATGTCGTTGACGACCTTCTGCGAATGACCGGGATTGACGTACTCGATCTGGCAATCGAAAAAGCGCAGGTCGTAGTCGTCGGTGCTGATCGGACGGAACACGTTGTTCCACATGATCTTGTTGGCGACTTGCGGGTCGTTGGTGTCGATCAGCGGGAAGGGCTGGCCGGCGACGTACCCGATCAGCGAGCGATGGTCATCAGTCAGGCGCACCTGCGACGAGTATTTCTCGGTCGCGTCCTTGTACGGCGGCGGCCAATCGACTCGCTCGGAGGGCACAACATTCATCTGCATTCCGTGCGTCACCATGTAGTAGACGCCCGGCGACACCAGGTCTTTGACCTGCGCCGCGTTTTGCGGAGTGATTACGTCTCCGGGCTTTACTCCGGCCCGGGCGGTGACGGCGAACAGACCGATACTCAACATGAGCACGCCGACACCCGCTACTTTCCATGCGGTGCGCGAACAACGGGAAAACATTTCTTGCGATTACCTCCTGGCGACTGCGAAAAAGGCAGGCCTGACAGAATTAGAACCTACAGCGCATCACAATTGTTCCGGGGAGACAAGCAGAAATGATTAATTCGACTTCACAACCAGTCAGTGAACATAAGCAACGGTTATGCAGAGAACCAATCCAGATTATAAGCTAAGTGTTCAATTTTGCGACACAAATGTCGATAGAGATGCAGGGGATAAGCGAGGGCTCTCAGGCTACTCGTAGCGGAGAGCGTCGATCGGATGCAGCAGGCTGGCTTTGCGCGCGGGATAATAACCGAAGAAAACCCCCACCGCCGCTGAAAAAATGAAGCCGCCCGCGACTGCCGTCGGCGAAACCAGCGTCGGCCATTCCGCCAGCGCCGAAATCAGCTTCGACACGAGGATGCCGAGCGCAACCCCCGCCAATCCACCCATCGCCGACAGCAGCATTGCCTCGACCAGGAACTGCAGCATGATATGGATGCGGCGCGCGCCGATCGCCATGCGGATTCCTATCTCACGCGTGCGCTCGGTCACCGACACCAGCATGATGTTCATGATGCCGATGCCGCCGACCAGCAGCGAAATCGAGGCGACCGACAACAGCAGCATCGTCATCACCTGGGTGGCGCTCTCGGAGGCCGCGGCTATCTCGCTGAGATTGCGCACGGTGAAGTCGTCGTCCTGTTTGGGCTGAATGTGATGGCGCTCGTGCAGCTCGCGGGTGATCTGCGCAATCGCGCTGTCGACCTCGCCGGAATCGCTCGCCTTGACGTACATCGAATTGACGACGCCGGTGATTTTTGCCGCGGCGCCGTAAGCGTTGGTCTCTTCAGTGGTCGAGCTGTAAATCGAGTTGGTGGTGGGTACCGACGAGTAAACGCAGGTAGCGCAGTTGCTGGTGCTCGCGGTGGCTACCGCCGCGGGTGCTGGTGTCGATTGTGGCGCCGACACGCCAAGAACTTTGCGCTCGGCTGTGTTGAACGGCACGATTACCACGTCGTCCTGGTCCTGCCCGTAGCTGGATTGGCCCTTGACCGCCAGCACGCCGATAATCTTCATCGGAAAGTTCTTGACCCGGACCGTGGCGCCGACCGGATTCTGTCCCTCGCCGAACAGATTGTCGACCACCGTTTGTCCGAGCAGGCATACCGCGGCGCCGGCTTTTTCTTCAGAGTCGGTGAAGATGCGTCCGATCGACGGCTGCCAATCGCGGATCGCAAAATAATTGGAGGTGGTGCCCTGGATGTTGGTGCTCCAGTTGCGATTGCCCGAGACCACCTGCGACACCTGGCGGTCCATGTAGGTCACCAGCGCGACTGGGCCGCCGCCGTGAGCGATCGCCTCCGCGTCGCCGACGGTTAGCGTTGAATTGCTGCCGAGGCCTGCGCGCACGCCGTTGGCGGTGGTCGCGCCCGGCAGCACCACCAGCAGGTTGGTGCCGAGGCTGTTGATTTGCGCCTCGACCGACGACTTCGCGCCGTCGCCCACCGCGACCATCGTGATCACCGCGGCGACGCCGATAAAGATACCGAGCATCGTGAGCGCGGCGCGCAGCTTGTTGCGCCGGATTGCGCGACCCGCCGCGACCACCGCCATGCTGGCGAAAGTCCACGTCTCGTCGATGATCGATACCGCTTGCAGCCCGGACTCCACTTGTTGCGCCGGCTGGGTCGCGACGCGCGCGGCGGTTCCCTCTTTGCGCGTATCCGAGATGATCACGCCGTCGCGAAACGTGACAGTCCGGTCTGCATACGCCGCCACGTCGGGATCGTGCGTCACCACGATTACAGTGATGCCCTGTTTGCGATTGAGGTTGGTGAGCACGTCCATTATCTCGGCCGAGTTGGTCGAGTCGAGATTTCCGGTCGGCTCGTCGGCCAGCAGGATCGACGGGCGATTGACCAGCGCGCGCGCGATCGCCACGCGCTGCTGCTGCCCGCCGGAGAGTTGATTGGGATGGTTCTGCTCGCGGCCCGCCAGCCCGACCAGTTTCACCAGGTCGGCGGCGCGATGCTCACCGTCGGCGGTCCACGCCGAATAAAAGAGCGGCAGCTCGACGTTCTCGAGCGTCGAGGTGCGCGACAGCAGGTTGAAGTTCTGAAAAACGAATCCGATGCGGCGGCTGCGGATTGTGGCCAGCTCCGACTCGTTCAACTGCGCAACGTCCTCGCCCTCGAGGATGTAGCGGCCGCTGGTCGGCCGGTCGAGGCATCCGAGCATGTTCATCAGTGTCGATTTGCCCGAGCCCGACGCACCCATTATCGCGACGAACTCGCCACGCTCGATCGTCAGATCGACGCCGCGCAGCGCATGCACCTCGATGTCGCCGAGCACGTAGGTCTTGGTCATGCCGATGATTTGAATGACGGTGTTCATCGGGGAGGTATCCGCGCGGCTAGTGGGGCAGGTGCGGCATTCCGGGGCCGCCCATCCCGCCACCGCCGCCGTGGGAGCCTGACGGATGAGTACCCACGGTGCGAACTTCGTCGGTCACCACCCGATCTCCCGCCTGCACGTCGCCGTCGGCGACTTCGACCCAGGTGCCGTCGCTGAGGCCGGTGGTGATCGTGACCGGCGTGACCTTGCGGTTTTCGAGTACCCAGACGCGGGTCTGGCGGCCCGGCGCTCCGTCGAGCGCCGCGGAATCGGCCGGCGGTTGTCCCGGCGGCGCAAAGCGCAGCGCGTCGATCGGCACGCGCACCACGTTAGGCTTCGACGCGGTGACGACGTTCACATTGGCCGTCATGCCGGGCTTCAGCAGTAATTCGGGATTCTCGACGGCCACCACCACGTCGTAGGTCACCACGTTTTGAACGGTGATGGGCGCCTGCCGAACCTGGGCGACGACGCCCTGGAAATCGCGGTCGGGAAACGCGTCGACGCGAAAGGTCGCCTTCTGCCCTTCCTTCACGTAGCCGATATCGGACTCGCTGACATTGGAGTCCACCTGCATCTTGGTCAGGTCCTTCGCGATGAGGAACAGCGTCGGGGTCTGAAAGCTCGCCGCCACGGTCTGGCCCACGTCGACGTTGCGCGAGACCACAGTGCCGTCAACCGGCGAGACGATGTTGGTGTAATTCAGGTTGACCTCAGCCGCATGGACGTTGGCCGTCTGCTGCTGGATATTGGCCTTGTCGAGCTTGACCTGCGCAACGTCCATCTGCCACGCACTGTAAGCCGAATCGAGCGCATCCTTCGAGACCGCGTCGACCTTGTACAGCGCCGAGTCGCGCTCCCAGGTGACTTTTTTGTAGGCGAGGTCGGCCTCATCCTTGCCCAGTTGCGCGACCGAGTTGGCGAGCGTCGCGCGCGCGATATCGACGGTCACCTGGTAGGTGCTGGGGTCGATTTTCGCGATTAGCTGACCCTTGGTCACGGGCGCGTTGTAGTCCTTATATATGGCGATGATCGGGCCCGACACGTAGGTGCCGAGCTGAACTGTAATGACCGGATTGACGGTGCCGGTCGCCGTGACCGACCGCACGATCGGCCCTTCGGTGACCTTGGCAGTGACAATTCGCATTCCGGAGGAACTGGGGGCGAAATAATACCAACCGCCGATCACGGCGATTGCCGCGATCGCGAGCATCCACAAGGCTTTCTTCGAAAGTTTCATGATTCGGTGGCCGATTATATCATCACTCCAGCCTGTTGTTAGACGTAGCATTGAAGCGGAGGTTTCGCGGGTGCTCCGGTCCGACGTTGAGATGACGAAGGCTTGAGCAAATTCATGTAACACGAGTAATTTGACGGGCATGGCTGAATCGAAGCTGCCGCCGCTGGCGGGGATTAAAGTCGTCGACTTGACGCGCTATCTTGCCGGTCCGTTCTGCACGCAAATCCTCGGCGACTACGGCGCCGAGATTTTCAAGATCGAACCGGTCGAAAACCCGCGCGGCGAGCTCGGCGATGGCAAGGGTCCCGACAGCTATTTCTTTCTCTCCGCCAATCGATCCAAGAAGAGTATCCGTCTCGCGATCAAGAAGCCCGAGGGGCGCGAAGTCCTGATGCGTCTGATCGACGCCGCCGACGTGGTGGTTGACAACTTCCGCCCGGGCGTCATGCAAGCTCTGGGGCTGGACTACGAGACGCTGGCGCGGCGCAATCCGCGCATCATCACCTGCTCGATCTCGGGATTCGGATCGACCGGGCCGTTGCGCGACTTCCCGGGCTTCGATCAAATCGCGCAGGGAATGTCGGGACTGATGAGCGTGACCGGCACGGTTGAGAGCGGGCCGACCCGCGTCGGCATCGCGATCTGCGATCTGATCGCCGGAATTTTCTCGGCGCAAGGAATCCTCCTCGCGCTCGAAGCGCGTCATCGCGACGGCCGGGGCCAGCGGGTCGAGACCTCGCTGCTCGAGTCGATCGTCAGCATTCTGTCCTGGTCGGCGGGAATCTATTTCGAGACCGGGAAGACGCCGGGGCCCGCGGGCAACAATCATCCCTTGTCGTCGCCGCACGGCGTCTTCAAGGCGTCCGATCGGCCGTTCAACATCGCATGCGGCAGCGAGGCTATGTGGAAAAAGTTCGTCAAGGTAATTGATCGCCCCGAGCTGGCAGCCGACGACAGATTCAGCAGCAGCGGGCGGCGCGTCAAAAATCGCGCTGCGCTCACTGAAGAAATAAATCGCGCGCTGTCGGCGCATCCCGCCGAGCACTGGATTCAAATTCTCAATCGCGAAGGCATCCCGTCGGGTCCGATTCTGACCGTCGAGGAAATGTTCAAGCATCCGCAAACCGCCGCCCGCGAGATGCTGTTGAAGATGCCGCATCCGGAACTGGGCGAGTACCTGACGACGGGACTGGCCGCGAAGCTGGAATCGACGCCGGGAAAAATCACGCGCCCGCCGCTGGTCGGTGAGCATACAGATGAGGTGCTCGGGGCGCACGGGTATTCCGAGGACGATCTGAAACGCCTGCGTGAGTCGGGCGTGATCGCCTGAAGATCTGACCTCTCCCTTCGGGAGAGATCGCACCGTAGGTGCGGGTGAGGGCGCTGGCATTCAGGTGGATGCGTGCGCTCTCACCCGCCGTTCGAGGACTCGCGCCGACCTCTCCCGACGGGCCGAGGGGAGAGGTAATTGCAATCATTTTTTCTTGACGAAACGCTTGACTGAATTGGCTGTGATCTTTAGTCTAGCCACCCTATCGAGTATCGGGCAGATTAAATGCTCTCGAAGAAGTCGAAATACGCGCTCAAGGCGATGATGGTTCTGGCGAAGGAATATGGACAGGGACCCGTGCTGATTTCCGATTTGGCGCAGCGCGAGGGTATCCCGCGCAAGTTCCTGGAACTGATCCTGCTCGAGCTCAAAAACCAAGGACTCCTGCAGAGCAAGAAAGGCAAGGGCGGCGGGTATTTCCTCGGGCGCGAGCCTCGTCTGATCAGCGTCGGGCACATTGTGCGCGTGCTGGACGGGCCAATCGCGCCATTGCCGTGCGTAAGCAAGACGGCGTACATGCGATGCCGCGAATGCCGCGATGAGCGCAGTTGCGGGATCAGGATCGTGATGAAGGAAGTCCGCGACGCGACCGCGAAGATAATGGACTCGACTTCGCTCGAGGACATGCTCAAGCGCGTCGAGGCAGTGGTCACTGGCAACGAATCGTTGAGTTTCGCGATCTGAACAACGAGCTCAGCTCTTTTTTTGGGAGATTAGTCTAGTCACCTAATAGGGTAGATTATGAAAGAAGACTCGATTCTGACAACCCGACGCGACATCCAATCGAAGCCCGACTCGGGCGACGACATCTTGCGCCGAATCGCGAATGCAATCAGCGGCGTGCGCTTCGGCTCGGTCGAGGTCGTGATCCAGGACTCGCGAGTCGTGCAAATCGAGCGCAAAGAGAAATTCCGCTTCGACAAGAACGGTCGTGGGTAATTCGGGACGCCGATCGGATTGAATTATCCGTGTTCATCAAAGTTATGGGAGGAAGCCCGGACCGGGGAAGGATCCGGCGCGCCATGACTAGAGCCATCAATCAACCACCGCGAGCTGACCGGTCATCCGGAAGTTCCCAGAACGACGAGGGGCTTTTGAGATGAGAAACCGCGTTACATTTCGTTTTCAGTGGATCCTGCCGACACTGTTGATTGCCGCAGGCTTGATGATGCCGGCGGCAGCTTCTGCGCAGACCTCATGCCCGCCGACTATCAATGCGTGCGGATGCACGATTGTTTCGCCCGGATCGTACAAGCTCGGGCTGTCAATCGATTCGACCCAGGGACTTACTCCAGCCGGCGCGTGCATCGAGATCGCCTCGAGCTTCGTGATCCTTGACGGTGCCAAGAAAAATATCACCGGCCCCGGCGGCCCGTCGACGACGCCGACTGGCATCGGCGTCTGGGTTCATCATCCGTTCCGCTCTGACTTTCTAGGATTCCGCGGCTCGGTGATCAGCGGATGGGACGTCGGCTTGCTGATCCAGGGCAGGCAGATCGTCGCCGACGATGCGTCGGCGAACAGCAACGGGACGGCCGGCGTCGAGCTGAACAACGCTTCGGATGTCGAGCTGACCAACACGACCGCCGAGACCAACCTCAATTATGGAATCTGGGTGAAGCAGACTTCCTCTAGCGACATCACCAACTCGAAGACCGAGAGCAACGGCAACATCGGATTGTACGTCGGCTGCTCCGATGTCGGACCGATCGGCGCCGGATGCTCGGGAGTCGGCCCGTCACCGGGGAACTACATTTTCACCGGCGGCATCCAGGCCAATACCAACTACGGTGTCGCGCTCGATATCGGCGCCAAGAGTTCGATCATAACCAACCAGACCTTGAGCGGCGGCACGCACAATTCGAAGGACGATCTGTACGACGCGAATTCGAGTTGCGGTAGCAACAAGTGGTTCGGCAATGACTCGACGGCGACCAACAACCAGCCGGGCGGCTGCATCAAATGACGATTCCCACACGACACTGAGAAAAAAATCCACGGAGGAGCCCGGACCAGGGAAGGATTCGGGCGCGCCATGAGAGAGCTTTCAACAACCAATCGCGAGCTGACCGGACATCCGGAAGTTCCCAATACGATGAGGGGCTTCCGAGATGAGAAAATTCACTTTGCCGATTCTGCCAGTGCTGCTGGCGGCGGTAATCACCGCGGTATTTTTTGCCGCCGGCCCGGCGCATGCGCAGTCCACGCGTGCCGCCGACCGGAAGGACAAGGAAATCGAATTGCTCAAGCTGGAAATTAAGCAACTCGAGACGAGGGTCGATACGCTCGAAGGGCTTAGTCAGAGGGTGAAGGTGATCGATCAGAAGGTCGATGTCCAGGCCCAGCAAATCAATGTTCAAGCCCAGAAGATCGACGTCGCGGCGCAGACGGAGCAGAAGCAACTGCTCACGATGCCGGTGGTCAAGGTCGGCGAAGAGGGATTCTCCCTGTCTTCACCGAACCACGCCTACAATATTAATTTCGGCGGAATCATCCAGGGTGACGGCCGCTTCTTCACCAGCGGTGCGGACAAGGACAGCGGCAGCACATTCTACCTGAACCGGGTCCGCCCGATACTCACCGGCTCGGTCGCGCAGTACTACAACTTCAACATCACGCCCGATTTCGGCCAAGGCAAGGTCACGCTGCAGGACGCCTACATCAATATGACCTATTGGAACTATGCGAGCCTGAGAGGCGGGAAATTCAAAGCGCCGTTCGATCTCGAGCGCTTGCAGTCGGATCGCGATCTCGAATTCAGCGAGCGCTCGGAGATCCAGAACCTGGTCCCGAACCGCGACACTGGCGCCGACCTTCACGGCGGGCTTTTTGACGATCGCGTCTACTATGATGCCGCGCTCATGAACGGCGTGCCGAACAACACTGCGTCCGATACGAACGACCTCGACAACAATGACGGCAAGGATTTCGTCGGCCGCATCTTCTCGACGCCGTTTGAACTCACCGAGAACCCGTGGCTCAAGGGGCTGGGCTTCGGCTTCGCCGGTACTTATGGCGATGAGCGCGGCGCCACGACCTCGTCCTACAAGACCTACGGGATGAGCACCTGGTTCTCATACAACAAGGGCGTGACCGCGTCCGGATTGCGCGCGCGGCTCGAGCCGCAAGCCTACTACTACGTGGGTCCGTTCGGGTTGATGGCGGAATATGCGCAGGACGAGCATTCGCTGAACCTGTTCACCACCGCCGGCAAGGCTCCCTTCACAAGGCTCATCAATCGTACCGATACCTTCACCGACACCGGCTATTTCGCGCAGGCTTCCTACCTGTTGACCGGGGAGGACGCGTCCTACGGTTGGGTCAAGCCACGGCATCCGTTCGATCCGCGCAACGGATGGTGGGGCGCATGGGAGATAGCGGGCCGAATCAGCAACGTCCAGGCCGATAACCGGCAGTTCCAGCTCGCATTCGCCAATCCGAGTGTGTCGGCGAAAACTGCGACCGAATTTGCGGCGGGCGTCAATTGGTACCTGACCCCGAACATCAAGTGGCAGTGGGACTATGCGAATACGTACTTCAATGGCGGCGCCGGTACGACCACCGACGTGAAGGATCGCCCCAACGAAAGCGTCATCGAGTCGCAACTGCAGATCTCGTTCTGAGGTGAGAATGTCCGGTCGCAAGTTGAAATTCACCCATACGCTCGCCGCCGTCATCGTGATGGCGGCGAGCGTTGCACTTGGCGTCGGCGCCGCGAGCGCCGCTCAAATTACACTTCTCAACGTCTCTTACGATCCGACTCGCGAACTCTATGAAGCCGTCAACGCGCAGTTCGCCAAAGATTGGAAAGCGAAGACCGGCGACGACGTCACCATCAACCAATCGCACGGCGGTTCGGGCAAGCAGGCGCGCGCCGTGATCGACGGTCTCGAGGCCGACGTGGTGACGCTTGGCCTGGCGGGCGATATCGACGCGATCGTCGACAAGGCGGCGTTGCTGCCGGCGGACTGGCAATCGCGCCTCCCCGACAACAGTTGTCCCTACACCTCGACCATCGTGCTGCTGGTGCGCAAGGGCAATCCCAAAAAAATCAAGGATTGGGATGACCTGGTGAAGCCGGGGATCGCGGTGATCACGCCGAATCCAAAGACCTCGGGCGGCGCGCGATGGAACTTCCTTGCGGCGTGGGGCTACGCGATAAAGAAGAACGGCGGCGACGAGGCCAAGGCGCAGGCGTTCGTCAGCGCGCTTTACAAAAACGTGCCGGTGCTCGATTCGGGCGCGCGCGGCTCGACCACAACTTTCGTCGAGCGCGGGCTCGGCGACGTGCTGATCGCGTGGGAAAACGAGGCCGGGATGGCGATCAAGCAGTTCGGCGCCGAGAAGTTCGAGGTCGTGTATCCGTCGATAAGCGTCCTGGCCGAGCCGCCGGTCGCATGGGTGGACAAGGTGGATAAGAGTCACCACACCGAGGCCATCTCAAAGGCGTACCTGGAGTTTCTGTACACGCCCGCGGCGCAAAACATAATCGCGCAGAACTTTTTCCGTCCGCGCGACAAGACCGTCGCCGCCAGCTATGCGAGCAAATTCCCGAGCCTGCCGATGCTGACGATCGATAAGGATTTTGGCGGTTGGAAGAGCGCGCAGCCGAAATTTTTCGGCGACGGCGGCGTGTTCGACAAGATCTATCAGCCGGGAAGTTAACCGCGCGATGCCCACTAAAACCAAACGGACCAACGTGCTGCCGGGATTCGGCCTGACGCTCGGCTTCACGCTCGCCTACCTCGGGATCGTCGTGCTGATTCCGATCTCGACGATCTTCTTCAAGACTTTCACGCTGACCTGGCCTCAGTTCTGGGCCGCCGTCGCAAGTCCGCGCACGCTCGCGGCCTACCGACTGAGCTTCGGCGCCTCGATCGCGGGCGCGTTGATCAACTCGGTCTTCGGCTTCGTCGTTGCGTGGAGCCTGGTGCGCTACGAATTTCCCGGCAAGACGCTGATTGACGTGATGGTCGATTTGCCGTTCGCGCTGCCGACCTCGGTCGCGGGAATCACGCTCACCGCGATTTACGCGGGCAACGGATGGATCGGCCGATACCTCGCGCCGCTCGGAATAAAAGTGGCCTATGCTCCGCTCGGAGTGGTGGTCGCGCTGACCTTCGTCGGACTCCCGTTCGTCGTCCGCACTATTCAGCCGGTGCTCGAGGATCTCGACCAGGAATACGAAGAAGCGGCGGCGACGCTGGGCGCGAGCCGTTTGCAGACCTTTATGCTGGTGATCGCGCCCGCGCTGATTCCCGCGTCGCTGACCGGATTCGCACTCGCGTTCGCGCGCGCTCTCGGTGAATACGGCTCGGTCGTTTTCATCTCGGGCAACATGCCGATGCGTACCGAAGTTGTGCCGTTGCTGATCATGAGCAAGCTCGAGCAGTTTGATTACGCCGGCGCGACCGCGATCGCAGTGGTGATGCTGACGGCGTCGTTCGTGATTCTGCTCGGCATCAACGTGCTGCAAAGGTGGAGCAGCCGCCGACTGGCGGCTTGAGCTTAGCGATGGCCAGCCAGTCCGAAGGCACACCGAAAAGACCGGGGACTGCCGATCCGCCGGCGGTCAGAATCGCGCTAATCACGATCGCGCTGGCGTTTGTCGCGCTGTTTATTTTCATCCCGGTCATCGCGGTCTTCACCGAGGCGCTGCGCAACGGACTCGGCGCCTACTTCGCCGCGATCGCCGATCCCGAGGCGCGCGCTGCGATTCGCCTGACGCTGATGACCGCCGCGATCGCGGTGCCGCTCAACGTCACCTTCGGCATCGCCGCATCCTGGGCGATCGCGCGTTTCGATTTTCCCGGCAAGCAAACCCTGCTGACGCTGATCGACATCCCGTTCTCGGTCTCGCCGGTGATCGCGGGGATGCTGTTCGTGCTGCTGCTCGGGGTGCGCGCGCCGCTTGGCGGATGGCTCGCCGATCACGGCATCAGGATCATCTTTGCCGAGCCGGGAATCGTGCTCGCGACCATCTTTGTCACCTTTCCGCTCGCCGCCCGCGAGCTGATTCCGATCATGCAGTCGGTCGGCAGCGAGGAAGAGGAAGCCGCGATCGTGCTAGGCGCCGGTGGCTGGCAGATGTTTTTTCGCGTGACGGTCCCCAACATAAAATGGGGGCTGCTGTACGGCCTGGTGCTGTGCAACGCGCGCGCGATGGGCGAGTTCGGCGCGGTCTCGGTCGTTTCGGGGCATATCCGCGGGCACACCAACACGATGCCGCTGTACGTCGAGATTCTGTACAATGACTTTCAGTTCGCGGCCGCGTTTGCGGTCTCGTCGCTGCTGACCCTGCTGGCGATCGCGACGCTCGCCGCCAAGTATTACCTGGGGCGCCGCGTGATTCCCGTGAAGCAGGAACAGGACGACCTGGCGAAAGTTGCCGCATGAGTATCGATCTCAGAAATATCAGCAAGAGGTTCGGCGACTTCGTTGCGGTCGACAATATCAACCTGCGCATCGAGACCGGCGAGCTGGTTGCGCTGCTGGGACTGTCGGGCTCGGGCAAAACGACGCTGCTCAGAATAATCGCGGGGCTTGAAACGCCGGACACCGGCGAAGTGTTGTTCCATGGCGAGGATGCCAGCGCGGTCAGCGTCCGCAAGCGCAAGGTCGGTTTCGTCTTTCAGCATTACGCGCTGTTCCGCCACATGACGGTGTTCGAAAACGTCGCCTTCGGGATGCGCGTGCTGCCGCGGCGCGAACGTCCCGCCGAGGCCGAAGTCGCGCGGCGCGTGCATGAGCTGTTGAAGCTCGTGCAACTCGACTTTCTCGCCGATCGATACCCCTCGCAGCTCTCCGGCGGG
>DATNLS010000261.1:0-8281 GCA_035602775.1 Candidatus Acidiferrales bacterium
CACGAGGAACGCGGTCAGCCGTTGCGCGGCCGGCGCGCGCAGCCGGCGCCGCGCCTGGTTGAAATAGAAAGCATAGTGCCGGCGTTCATCCTTGATGATACGTTCGAGAATAATGGTCAACAGCGGACGCGGGCTGTCAGAGCGGTCGCGCGATGAGTCAGTGCGAGCAATCAACGCCTGGTAACCGGTCAGCGTCGAGACTTCGTTGATCGCGCCGAAGGTCATGTGCACGGCGGGGAAATGACGCGTGATACGCGACAGGAGTGCGATAGTGGGGCGGATTACGCGATCGGCGAGACTGGTCCGGCTGCGCAAGTCCGCAAAGCGCTGATCCTCGATCGCGACTCCCTGCGTCGCGAGAAAGCGGCGGAGCAGCATCGAGTGAAAAAATTCCTCGTAGGCCCAGCACGAAAGAAATGCGGTGACTTGGTTGTCGCGCACGACGCGCGTCGACAGCAAGTCGCGCAGGTAAACGATCGTGTGCGACTCGATATCCATCATGTAGGCGATCGTGAACAGGGCGTCGTCGCCAAGCCGCGGCTGGGGCGCCGTCCAATCGAAGCATTCCGGCTTGGTTGCACCGCATACGCGCAGATAACGATCGAGGTCGAAGGCAGTTTCGTTCGGCTCCATGCCCGATATACGGACGCGATGTCGAATCGGATTGCGCGCGCGAAACTTTACCCTAGCGACGCGGAAAGTCGCCCTTCAAGTACATCGCGCCACTCGGCTTCTCGACACCGCCGCGCGGCTCGAGCGTAATCGCGCTGGCGAGCACGACTTCTCCCGGCGGTGGCAGGTCGAGCGACACGATCGTGGCGCCACTGCTCAACGGTTCAAACAATCCCGCCCTCAGCGGACCCTGCTTTGCGCCGATCCACCAGACCTCGTACTCTTTGTCGTCGGGCGTCGGCGGGAGACCGCTGACCTCGAGCATCGCAGTGCCTTGGGCGGGACTGAGCGCGACAGTACCAGTGGCAGAAGGCGACGCGGCGAGGCCGGCGAGACGAACGACATGCGCGTCGGGACCGAGACTCGCGAGCGTCAGATCGGTGGTTTGCGCGACCTTGGCCTGAAGCGCCGCGAGCTGGTCGCCGGTCGTATCGACATTGCGCTGGATGTCGATGACCTTCGCGGTCAGCTCTGTGATCTCGTTTGAAGTTTCCGAAGTGTCGCTGTGCAGCCGCGAATTGATAAGCGCGTAGCTGACGGCGATCGCGACGACCGCGGCCGCTGCGGCTGAACCAAGTATCGCAAGACCGCGCCCACGTGAGGGTTGACGCGTCGCTCGATCTTCAAGTCGTCGCGCCGGGCGCTCTTCATCGAGACGAGCTTGCAGCCGACTCCAGATTCGATCGGAAGGAGCGTCGCCGCCGCTTTCGACGACTGCCATCGCCGCCAGCGTTTCTATGAACGACGCCAGCTCGCCCTCGCATTCTTCACATCCGGTGGCCAGATGCTCGTCAACCGCGCGTTGCTCATCGCCGTCGAGCCGCGCGAGCGCCTTGAGCGGCATCAGGTCCTTGATTTCCGCGTGGTCCATCGCTGCTACCTGGCACTCCCTTGAAGCGCGTCGCGAAGCCTGATCAACCCACTGCGCATCCGGCTTTTCACGGTGCCAAGCGGGATGCTCGTGCGCTCGGCGATTTCGGATTGGGAGAGATCGGAAAAATACGCCAGCTGCAGTAGCTCTCGCTCGCCGTCGTTCAAGGTCGCGAGTGCGCCCTCCACCTTGCGCCGCTGCTCGGCGCTGTGAATTTCGTTCGATGGGTCGTCGGTGGAAACCTGATCGGCAGGATCGTTGCCGCGAGGCTCGCGCGCTTTGCGGGCGCGCAGCCGATCGATCGCCCGGCTTCGCACCGTCATCATGATCCACGCGCCAACTGATCCACGACCGCGATCGAATCGCGATGCCGCGCGCCAGAGCTGCCACAGGACGTCCGCCGCGACTTCTTCCGCGTCGGCCTCATCGTGCAGAATCCTGGCCGCGACCGCGCTGAGTGCGCGGCCGTAGCGCTGATTCAGCGTGGCCAAGGCATCCTGATCGCCGGCGGCCATGGCTGAAACGAGTGCTTCATCGGAAATCCTGTTGTCGGCCGCCGTCACCACCTGGCTTCTACTTCAGATACGTTGCGCGACGGCTGCCGGATTGCCGCGGCTAGCCGAGCGCACCAGCGGCAACCAATTCGCTGATCCGGGTTTCGTCGTAGCCGAGGATATCTTCGAGCACGTGCTGATTGTCCTGGCCGAGACTCGGCGCCGTGCGGCGAACGGTAGCCGGAGTCCGCGAGAGTTTTGCGCGAGGACCTTCGACCGTAAATTTTCCGTAACCGGGATGAGGGAGCGCGACGAAATGCCCGCGATGTACGAACTGCGGATCGGTGTACGCGTCGGCGCTGCCCTGCACCTGATGCGCAGGAACGCCGTGCGCTTGAAGCCGGGATTCGATCGCGCCGCGCTCGATTGCACGGCTCCACGCGGCGATCGACGCGTCGATTGCGTCGCGATGCTCGAGTCGTCCGGCGGCGGAGGCGTAGCGCGAGTCGCGCGCCAGGTCCTGATTTTCCATTGCGAAGCAGAGGCGGCGCCAGTCGTCATCATCGCGACAGACGATCGCGACCCACTGGTCGTCACCGGCCGCGGGATAGACGCCGTGCGGCGCGAAGGCAGCATCGGAATTTCCGACGCGTCCCTCGACGCGGCCGTTCACGGTGTAGTCGAGAATCGCCGGGCCAAGAAAATGGATCGCGCACTCAGCTTGCGACTGATCGATATATTGCCCTTCACCCGTGCGTCGCCGATGGTCGAGCGCCGCGAGAATTGCCATCGCCGTGAACCGCGGCGCGACGTAGTCCGTGTACGCGCCGAAGACGCCGGCCGGAGCGCGGTCGGGCCATCCGGCGAGATTGTGAAATCCCGCAATCGCGGCCGCCATGTTGCCGAAGCCGGCGATCTTCGCCAACGGCCCCGTCTGTCCCATCAGGCACGAGCTCAGCATGATGACCGTGGGATTGATCGTTCGCAGCGATTCGTAATCGTAGCCCCACGCACGCATCGCCTTGGGAGAGAAGGACTCGGTGACCACGTCGGCCCATCGCACCAGATCGTGAACCACCGCGCGCGCGGCAGGATTGCCAAGGTCGAGCGAGATTCCAAGCTTGCCGGCGTTGCAATTGGCGAACAGGCCCGAGCTGTCGGGGCCGAGCTGGTTGCCGAAAAAAGGCTGGAGCGTGCGCGCCGTATCAACCCGTGTCGGCGACTCGATTCGCACGACGGTCGCGCCGTAGTCGGCAAGAATCCGGGTCGACGCGGGACCGGCCATGACCCACATGAAGTCGCAAATCCTGACGTCCTTCAGCGGCAGCTCGTTCGGCATCAGATGATCCCCGCGCGCGCGAGTTCGGCGAGGTCGCGTCCGCTCAGGCCGAGTTCGTCGCGGTAGATTTCGGAATTGTGCTCGCCGACGGTCGGCGGCCTTCTTCGATACTCGATCGGCGTAGCGCTGAATTTCGCGAACGGTCCCGGGTATCGAAACGACTCGCCGAGTTCCGGATGCGCGACGTTCTGGAAGTAATCGCGCGTCGCGAATTGCGGGCTTTTGACCACTTCCTCAATGGTGGTGACCGGTGTGATCAAAAATCCGCGCTCGACCGCGATCTGAAGCAACTCATTCTTGGTGCGGCTACGCGTGAATTTTCTGACGATCTCCTTGACGCGTTCGAATTCCGACGGCGGTTCGGCGCCGCTGACCAACTGCTCGCCGTATGCGATCCAATCCTTGTCGCGTGTGACTTGATCGCAAAAACCCTGCTCGCAGACGAAATGCATCAGCCTGGCGGTAAAGACGCCGAGTGCCGAGCCGAACAGGAAAGTCATCGCGATGTAACCGTCGCTGGCCGGCCAGACCAGCGGAAATTCGAACCCGCCGAACTTTACGCCGCCCGACATCCGGCGCGCTTCGATCGATCCGAGCGGCGCCGCGAGGATGTACGACTGCGTCGCCATCGCCACCGATTGCACCGCGGCGACATCGACGTGTTGCCCGAGGCCGGATCGCGTGCGCTCGTGATGTGCCGCGAGCGCGGCCACCCCGGCGTCGGCGGATGCGTGCAGGTAGGCCTGCGGAATGCACAGGCGCACCGGCGGCCGATCTTCGTCGCCGGCGAGGATTAACGGCCCGCCTGCGGCCATGATGATTAGATCGCTGTCGGCGTAACCGGCCTTCGGACCATCCTGTCCGAACGGAGTGATCGAAACGAAAATCAGCGCGGGATTTATTTTCG
Source organism: Candidatus Acidiferrales bacterium (assembly GCA_035602775.1). GTDB lineage: Bacteria > Desulfobacterota > Binatia > Binatales > Binataceae > Binatus. The sequence goes on from DATNLS010000261.1 coordinate 4,284, forward strand.
CGAGATCGGCGAAACCGAGATTGCGTTCCGCGAGGTAACCGGGATTGTGCGACTCGATGAGAAAATCGGCGCGCTCGACTAGCCGCCGCAGCAAATCGCGTCCACTGTCGCGTTCGATATCGAGCGTGATCGCGCGCTTGTTGCGATTGTACGCCCACCAGTACAGCGAGCGGTCGGGATGCGGCGCGTCGCGGTAGAATGGCCCGACGCCACGCGCAGGTGACCCGCCAACAGGCTCGACCTTGACGACGTCGGCGCCCATGTCGGCCAGCATCTGGCCGCATAGAAGACCGCGCTCGGTTGTAAGATCCAGCACGCGATATGGACTGAGCACCGACATCAGAGTTTCAGCACCGCCCGATTCTTACCACTGTCGGACTGGCCGGCGTCAACGGGAGATGCGATGCCGCCCCGGTCCGAGCTCGCCGCCGATGAGCGACGCGTCATCGAATCGCACCAGCGCGGTCACGCCGTCGGGAAGCGCAATCTCGCCGCCTGCTTCGCGATCCAGCTTAACCTCGATGAGCCCGTGCGGAGTCGGGACGCGTCCTTCGAGATGCCTGAGCGCGCCGAAGCGCGGCGCGATTTCCGCGCGCGAGTAGCCGGGCGCCGCCGGCCTGACGCCGAGAATCCAGGTGGTCAAATCGTAGGTCGGCGTCGCCGACCAAGCGTGGCATCGGCTCCCAGTGCCGATGCGCGCGTCCCAATATTCCTCGAAGGCGGTGCCGCCGCGCTCGATCTGCGGCCACCACTTCATACATCGGGCGGGAATCAGATCGCGCCGGCCCGCGCGGACGATCGCGTCATGAAGGATGTGCGAGAAAAACGGCTGCGCCGCGACGACGTCCTGCTCGACATCGAACTTCATATGCTCGGCGGGATCCATGCGCTGCTTGCGGTACGCCGCCATGTTGTCGGAAATCGTCGGCGTGACTACGACGCGCGATTCATCGAGGATGTAGTCGAGCATTCGGGGCCAGCGGTGTGCCGGGGCGCATCCAGCGACGATCGCAATGGCGTTCGTTTGCTGGCTGACTCGACGGTGCGGGCCGTTGCGATCGGCGGCGTCAACGTAAACGCCGGCGGCCTCGTCCCACAGCAGCTGGAAGGCGCGCCGAGTCCGCTCAGCGCATGCGCGAGCGTCGGCGGCGGCACGCGAGTCCGCCATGACAGTCTCAGCCAGCGACGCAAAGTCGTCGAGCGCCGCGGCGTAGAGCGCGTCGAGCGCGCCGATCACTTCCGATCGCTCGGTCATCGCCCAGTCGATGAAAATCCATCCCGGCATCCCGCGAATCAGTCCGTCGGATGCGCGATAGCGCTCGAAGGCCGCCACCACGCCGTCCGCGGTCGGCATCAGCTCGCGCACCGTCGCATTGTCGCCCGAGTATTCGAAGTAGCGCGCGAGCGCACGAATCCAGTGCAGCGAGTAGTCGGGGATCGTCGTCGATGAAATCGCGAAATCGCACGCGGCGGCCATCGCGAGCAGACCATCGCCGCGGCGCGAATCGGCGCAGATTCGCAGATGGCGCCGCACGAGACGCCAATCAGTGTTAGTCGTGTAGGTCAAAAGGGCGTGGATGTAGGAGTCGCCGAGCCACGCGCGTTGCTCGCGGCCGGGACAGTCGATGAAGGCGTCGGTCGAGCAGAGTTCGAGCGTGCGCGCACCGACGCGCCAGATTTTGTTGAGCGCCGGATCGTCGCATTCAAAGTACGCCTCGTCACCGCGCGGGTAGCGTCGCTCCACTGCGCCCGCCGATTCGATCTGCGCCCCGCGCCGCGCGACGATCGACAGATAGCGGAAGCCGACCGCCTCGTACGACTCAAAGCGCTCGGAGTCGCCGCCGCGCAGGATGTAGCGCATCGCAAATTCGCGTGGATGCGTCTCCGCGCTCCCGTCGGCGCGCGAGTCCTCGCCGCAATACACATCGACCGTCGATCCGGCGGGACCGCGCACCACCGCCCACGGCGTCGCGAGCGTCATCATCCCCGCATCGAAATTAACGATGGTGTCGGGACCGTCAGTGGACTGATCCGCGGTCGGATATGCGCCGCGAGGATCATTGCTGTTGAGAGCCGCGACGCCGTGCCGCGAGAGTTCATTCAGCGCGATCGGAATCGAAGTCAGCGGCGCGATTTCGTCGTGCTCCGGCGCCGTGAACGGCTCAACCGGGATTCGTGTGCGATTGTGCGAAAAAGTGGCGGCCGACAATTCGACCGCGGGCAGCCAATTGGAATCGTCGAACGACGCAATGTTCCATCCGGTGGGAATCGCCGCGCCGTCGAGGATTTCCGTCGGCGGCACCGGCAACGCCGCGCCGCGCACTACATCCTGCCGATACGGCGCGGCGCGTCCTTTCCACGTCGCATCCGAAATCACCCCGATGACCGGCGCTTCAAACGCGAACGATCCGAAACCGAGCAGGAAGCTCGGCGCGGCTGGTCGCCACCACGGTCCGGGCACTCCGTAAAAGCGAACGAGTGACGCAATCGCGTTTCGGCCCGCGTGCAGATATGGCGCGAGATCGACCTCCGCCCACGCCAGCCGCTCGGGTATCGACCGCGCCGGTCCGCGCGCGACCTCGACGCCGTTGACGAACAGCACGAAGCGCGAGTCGGCCGTCACTCGCGCGGGAACTGACGCAGGGACCGCGTCGAGCTGAACCGTCCGCCGCAAGTAACAGAATCGATTCCAGGTTTCTTTCGGAGGAATGTTCGCGGCACCGATCGGAGCTACCGGCAACGGCGCAGGCCCGCTCCAAATCCATCGCGCATCCCACGTGATCGGCCATTTCGGTCCGTCCATCAACGTCACCAGCTAGTACGGTCGAGCAGTCTTGCCGATAATTTCGCGCGCGACAATCGTCTTCATGATCTGCGCGGTGCCGTCGCCAATCTCGAGGCCAATCACATCGCGCATCCGCTGCTGATGCGGCAAATCGAGGCTGAACCCGAGATGCCCGTGGAGCAGAACGCACTGATGCAAAACGTCGGCGCACAGCTCCGGCGCAAGCCATTTTGCTCCGGCCGCGAGCCATCCGTGCGGCTCGCCGCGGTCCTTCAGCGACAGCGCCTCGTAGCATAGAAGACGCGCGGCGCGCAGCCGAACCGCCGCCTCGGCGAGCGGAAACGATACGCCCTCGAAGCGCGCGAGCGGCGCGCCAAACGCCTGGCGCTCGGCGACGTACGCGCAAGTCTCGTCGACGCTCTGCTCGGCCGCGCCGATGCACATCAAGCCGATCAACGAACGGCTGAAATCGAATCCCTGCATCACGTCGATGAAGCCGCCGCCCTCCGCGCCGATGCGAGCAGACGCGGGCACGCGGACGCCATCGAAAAAAATCTGGCCGCGCCCGATTGCGCGCGAGCCCATGTCGCGAAAACGCGTGCGCGATACGCCCGGTGAGTTGAGGTCGACGTAAAATGCGCTCACGCCTCGCGCGGATTGCTCCAGCGTGCCGGTTCGGGCCAGCACCAGGGCCGTGGCAGCCGACGATGAGAACGAAATGGAAGTTTTCTCGCCGCTCAGGACGTAGTTGTCACCGTCGCGGCGCGCCTGCATCGCTATATGCGCCGCGTCGGAACCGCCGCCGGGCTCGGTCACGGCCAACGCTGCGATTATTTCGCCGCGGCAAATCGGCGAGAGAAACGCAGCCTGCTGACGCGCATCGCCGCTGCGCGAGATTATTGCGCCGACCAGCGCCGCGATCAGCAGTACGTACGCTGCGTTGAAATCGCCTCGCGCGATTTCCTCGTGCGCGATTCCAAGCGATACGTAGTCCAGCTTCGAACCGCCGAAGTTCGCATCGACCATCGGCGCGAGCAAACCCAGCTCGCCGAGTTTTCTCGCCAAGGCCGGCGGCAAATCATTGTCCGCGTCGCGCGACGCGTAGTTCGGAAGCAGCTCGCGCCGCGCGAAGTCACGCAGCGTTTCCTGCAGCAGCTTCTGCTCGGCGGTGAGGCTAAACTCCATCGCGAACCTCAGTTCGACGGCGTGTTCA
>DATNLS010000257.1:0-3873 GCA_035602775.1 Candidatus Acidiferrales bacterium
GATCGGATACGCGATCAATGCGAACATCGCGATCGTCACCGGCTTCATGTGCGACGAGAACGCAGAGCTGGCGCACAAGATGGGCGAAGAGGGGCTGAAGTTTTTCTCGTACGCACTCGGACATCATTATGCGTTCGGCAAACATGAGCCGGGCAAGACCAATATCTGGAACAACTTCAAAGCCAGCCCGTTCACTTTGCCGGGCATGGACGGTACGAACTCATGCGTCGGATCGCCCGACCAGATTCGCACGCGCCTGCGCGAGTTCGAGGAGGCCGGCGTCGACCAGGTGGTGTTCATCTCGCAGGCGGGCAACAACAAGCACGAGGACATCTGCTCGTCGCTCAACCTGTTCGCCGAGAAAGTGATGCCGGAGTTCAAGGAGCGCGAGCAAAAGCGCGCGCATCAGAAGGCCGAGCGCATCGCGCCGATCCTCGAAAAAGCGATGAAGCGCAAGCCTGAGCCGAAAATTCCGAAGCATGACGGGCCTACAGTTGTGCAGGCCGGGATGTTGGTTTAAGGAGCGCGCAGCAGCTCACGAACTGAAGAAAGCCGCCCCCTGACGGGAGCGGCTTTTTTGTTTTCGCTAGTCTGTTACCACCGACGTCGGCGGGGGGCCGATGCGCGTGAACTTTACCGGGAAGCCGTGGCAGTCGGTGGGATTCACCAGTTCTTCGCGGAAATTGCTCGGGTCGTGGACCAGTAATCGCGCCTGCACCCAGCGCGCCTGCAAGAATCCGTGCTCGGCGCAAATCTGATCGACGATCACGATGCCCGGCACATTCGGATCGAGTCTTCCCTTCCACACGACCTGGCCCGGCGGAATACTTTTGTTGCCGTCGACCAGCGTCGCGACGTAATTGCGGCCGCGTAGCATCTGGTCGAGACCAATCACCACTCGCAGTGGACCGCCCGGATAAGTGGCCATCCAGCTTCCATTGAGCAGCCGCGCGACGTTAATCGGCTGCGGGGGTGCCTGCTCAGGAACGGGCGGAAGCGACGGCATCGACGGTCCTTGCGATTGTTGGAATGACTGCGAGTTGCAGGAGGAAGCCGCGCATGCGAGCAGAAGTGCGATCGCGGCAATCGCGGCGGGCGAGGTCAGTGAGCTGTAACTGCGGATCGGACGCGGCATAGATTCCTCCAGCGGGCGAATGGTCGAGTATAGACTGCGCCGTAGCGCAGGACAGCACAGCCGCGCCGGCTGAGGGAAGTAGATAGCAGGTTTGATGCTGGCTACATAAGCTGGTAGGCGCGCGCGACGTTTTCCCCTAGGATGCCGCGGCGTCCCGACTCCTTCATCGGCGCGATCATCCCCTTTAGCTCCTCCAGATAATTCCCGGGATGATCGGGATGCGGGTAGTCAGTCGCCCAGAAGAACTTGTCCTCGCCGACAATCTGCATCATCGCCGCAATAGTACGTTCGTCGGGATCGGCTGAGATGTAGCATTGGCGCTTGAAGTAGTACGACGGCTTTTCTTTCAGGCGGACCGTCGCGCCGAGCGTGGTGCCGTTGAAGATGGCGTCGCCGCGATCGAGGAAGTAGCCAATCCATCCGGCCTGCGATTCGAGCACCACCACGCGCAATTTCGGGAAGCGGTCGAACACGCCCAACTGGAAGAGCGTGCCGAATGCGTGCTGCACGCCCTGGCCCGCGAACAGATCGTAATACCATGCGGCCCAGGCGAAGTTGTCGTATCGGTGATGGATACCGAAGCTGGCGGGCTCGAATGTCGGATGAATCGCGAGCGGTACGCCGAGGTCCTGCGCGGCCGCGAAGACGGCGTCGTGACGCGGGTCGCCGTGTGGAACGCGCGTGATAGTGAAGGGACAGACGAAGGCGCCCTTGCATCCATCTTTGACGGCGCGTTCGAGCTCGCGCGCAGCTTCAGCGGGATCGCCGAGCGACAGGTGCGCGATCGGGATCAATCGTCCGCCCGAGTCGCGGCAGAAGTCGGCGATCCAGCGGTTGTACGCTTTGCAGTATGCGGCCGAGAGTTCGGCGTCGAAAAGTTCGGCCTCCCACAGCAGTCCGATCGTGGGATAGAGAACCGACTTCGCCATCCCTTCCTGATCGAGCAGCTCGAGCCGCTCCTTCATCACCATGGTTCCGAAGGCGGCGCCCTTGAGATACGTGTTCTCGGGTTTCGGCGCGAGCATCCGCACCTGTTCCGGCTTGGCGTCGCCACGCATCGCGCTCTCGCGCAGTTTACGCGCGTCCTCGACCTTCTTGCCCATGCCGCCGAGCGAGCCGAGCAGGCCGGGCTGCGTCATCTTGGCGCGCTTGCGATCAATTTCGAGATACTCGAAGCCGTCGTCGCCGACCTTGATGCGCATCGCGCGGTCGCGATACTTCGGATCGATATACTTCTCCCAGAGGTCGGGCGGTTCGAGGATATGGCCGTCGCAATCGATAATCAGTTCTTCGGTTTTCATGGTATCAACTCCCGCGCAAGTGAGTGGTCACTGACTAATCAAAAGATCGCGAGCGGATTTACCGGCGATGCGGTCCCGCGCTCGAGGATTAGCGGCGCCATCGAGAACATGAACTCGTTGCGGTTAAGGCCAGCGCAAGCTGACGACACCGCGTCGAGGTCGGCGTTGTCGATCAGATGTATGCCCATCGCGACCAGCGTGCCGACGTGAATCGGCATCGGGACGCCGTCGTAGCCGCTCGGCACGACATCGCTGACGGCGTCGCTGCCGAGCACACTGATACGCCGCTCATGGAGCCATGGCAGGCAACTGGCGTCGAGGCCGGGCAGACCGACGCGCATCGGATCCCATCCGCCCTTGACCTTGCGCATCGTGGAGCGGCCCGTGCGGACCAGCAGCACGTCGCCTTCTTCGACGTGAACCTTCTGCGCCTTCTCGGCGGCATCGAGATCTTCTGGCAGGATCTTCTGCCCCGGCTCCATCCATTCGATTTTCTTGAGGCGTGGAATATCGAGCAGCACGCCGCGACTGACTATGCCGGCGCGAGTGACGTCGATCGCACATTTTTTCGCGCCGTGCGATCCTACTTCACTGGCGTCGAAGCCGTTGTACATTTTGTTTTGCCAGAAGACGTGGCATAGCGCGTCGATGTGAGTATTGGAATAACCATGTGGCGCGATTGCGAAATAGTCACCGGCATGGGGCAGCGCGATCTCCTGCGAGTCGTGGCCGGCCTGCACCATCATGTGAGTCACGGGCGAAGGATTGTCGGGCGCGGCGACAGTCGCGAGCGGCAACGCCATCGAAACGCTCTCGCCGGTTTGCACCAGGCGGGCGGCGGCCGTGCGTTTCTGATTGGTAATAAAGTTCAGCGCGCCGCGCTGGTCTTCCTTGCCCCAGCGGCCCCAGTTATTGAGCTTCTCGAACAGTCCTTTCACGTCCGAGGGCGTAAGCTTGTCCGGCATGATAATCTCTCCCGAAGAGCAGGGTGACTGGAAATCCGTATAGCACGTCGGGCGGCGACCCTGTCAATTTGAACGATCGGTATGTGTTCGCAGGAGTGAGAGTTGGGCAACGACTACATCGAGGCGGCGCGGGTTTTTCACGAGCTCACCAAGCATTCGTACACCAGCGTGCGTTCGTCGCCGCACTTTCTCGACTGGGACAACAAACCGCTCCCGTACAAGATTTATCCGGGCGCCGCGTCGGTCGCATTGCCGCGCGATTTGAATCTTTCCTCGACGCCGGCGCTGGCGGCGTTGTCGTCGTATGTGCCGGCGGATTTTTCCGGGCCGATCGAAACGGCGGCACTGACGCGAATCCTGTTTTGTGCCGGCGGACTGACGCGGCAAAAGCGGGTGGGCGCCGACGACTATCATTTTCGCGCCGCGGCGTCGGCCGGTGCGCTATATCCAATCGAGCTTTACGTGGCGGCGA
>DATNLS010000278.1:0-2037 GCA_035602775.1 Candidatus Acidiferrales bacterium
CGGGTGACAATATCGTCAATGCGGCACTGGGCTGGTATTTCGCTGAGTTTAACGTGTTCGGTGACGGTGGCGGGGGCCAGGCCAACTTTAATAGCGGAATGTCGCTCGTAATTAGGACGAGCGTAAACGATGGGACTACAAACGTGTCAAATCGCTTCCAATTCCGACCCCCTTTCGCGTCCAATAACGACCGCCTTTGTGCGCGAGAATCTGGGGTGGGAATCACGCTTTCATGAGTGTGGGATGCTCCGCGACCGCCGCAACGTAGGGAGGGCGTAGGCCGACTGGAGATGCGGCGGTCGCGGAGCGCGTTTGCACGAGGCCCCCAATGTGGGCGACACCCCGCTCCGACATGACGATGTCGGTATTTGCTAGAATTTGGGATCAGGAGCGGTGCGTGAACCGCCAGCTGATATTTCCGGTCTCGACGATGTCGCAGTGGTGGGTGAGGCGATCGAGCATGGCGGTTGTCATTTTGGCATCGCCGAACACCTGCGGCCAATCCGCGAAGGCGAGATTGGTGGTGATCAGCAGCGATGTGTTTTCGTAGAGCTTGCTGATCAGGTGGAACAACAACTGGCCGCCGGATTGGCTGAACGGCAGATAGCCGAGCTCGTCGATGACGATGAGATCGTAGCGCATCAACTTCTCGGACAGCCGGCCGCCGCGGCCGGCTGCCTTTTCCTGTTCCAGCTGATTGACCAGATCGACCAGGTTGAAGAAGCGCCCCCTGGCGCGGGCGCGGATGATCGCAGCGGCCACCGCGATGCACAGATGGGTTTTGCCGGTGCCGCAGCCGCCGATAAAGATCGCATTGCGTTTGGCATCCAGGAAGGCGCCGGTGGCGAGTTCGCGAACCTGCCCTTCGTCGACCGGCGTATCGGCGAAGACGAACTTGTCGATATCCTTGAGGACCGGGAATTTGGCTCCGCCGATGCGGTAGCTGATCGAACGGGCCTGCCGGTGGGTGCGTTCGGCCCGGATCAGGCTGGCGATGAGAGGATAAATCTCATCGCGCCGGGCAAGGCCCTTGCCGGCGATCTCATCGAAGCTGGCGCGCATGCCGTAAAGTTTGAGTTCGCTCATGGCGTCTAGAATCTCGTGGCGTTCCATCAGGCGATCTTCCTTATGCTGTCGTAGCGGCCACAATCGGCCGCGGGTTCGATCTTGAGGCGCAGAGCGTCGGGCGTGGTGATGCTGGGCGGCGTCACGGGCTGCCGCTGGCGCGCCAGCACGGTCAGGATCACGTCGCCACTGGCGATGCCGGCTTCCAGGGCTTCCGCACAGGCGGCTTCGACGGCGGCCAGCCCGTGATCGAGCACCGCGCCAAGTACCTTGACGAACTGGCGGTCGGCGTCGGCGTGCTGCTTCAGCTTGGCGCGGACCTGGGTCAGGCCGGGAGGCAGATCCCAACCCTTGAACGGGGCGCCGTTGCGCAAGGCGCCGGGCTTCTTCATCAGAATTGGCAAATAATGCCAGGGATCGTAGATGATCCGGTCGCGCCGGAACTCGCGCGGGTGGTCGGCAATCGTCTCGTCGCCCAGCAGCACGACGATGCGTTCGGCGTGGGATCGCACCAGCACCATGCGGCCGGCGGCCCGTGCATCGACGCTGTAACGATTGTGATCCGCCATGATCAGGCAGGTGGTGCTGGCCCTGACGGCCTTCTCGACAAACCCGTCGAAGGGGCCGCGCAGTTCCATCAGGCTCATGCGCTCGTCCTGGAACACGTCCCAGACGGTCCGATCCTTGAACTCAGGATGCCTGGTTCGCCGCGCATAGGCGATGCACTGATCTTCCAGCCATGCGTTCAGCTCGGTGAGGCTCTTGACCCGCGGTTTGGGCCGGAACATCTGATCGCGCAGGTTGCCAACCTGGTTCTCGACTTGCCCCTTCTCCCATCCGGACGCCGGCGTGCAGGCCACCGGCTCGATCAGATGATGTGAGCACATCTGCAGAAAGCGGCGATTATATCGTCGCGCCTTGCCGACGAAGATCGCTTCGACCGCCGTCTTCATGTTGTCGTAGATGCCGCGC
>DATNLS010000024.1:0-16471 GCA_035602775.1 Candidatus Acidiferrales bacterium
GTCGGCGAGCGCGAGGCGGCCGATCGATCGGTGTCGCTCCGGCTACTACGCGGAGAGAAGAGCAAATCGATGTCTGTCGATGCACTAATCGAATCACTGAAAAAAGAGCCGGTGCCGGCTTAGGAACTTTAATCCCGGCCATCAAGCCGGAGGAGGTGCTTTATCCGTAGAGATTTCAGAACCCCACCGTCAAGGGAGCCCGCGATTCGCGTCAATAACCTGATTCGCGCGACAGAAGTTCGTGTGATCGACGCCGACGGCACGCAGGTCGGAATCCTGCCGCTGCGCGAGGCGATCAAAGTTGCGGAGGCCCGCGGCCTGGACCTGGTCGAAGTCTCGTCGACGGCCACCCCGCCGGTCTGCCGCGTCACCGACTTCGACAAATATCGCTACGCGCAGAAGAAAAAATCGCACGACTCCAAGAAGCACACCATCAGCATGATCAAGGAAGTGAAGATGGGATCGGCGACCGGGCAGCACGATGTGGACTTCAAAACTGCGCACATCAAGCGCTTTGTTGGAGAGGGTCATCGTGTTAAGCTCACCGTTTCGTTCCGGGGCCGCGCGATTACTCATCCGGAGCTGGGACGGGCTTTGATCGAGAGAATTATTGCGACGGTAACGGATATCGCGCAGGCGGAAGGCACGCCCCGGATGGAAGGACGCAACATGTCCGTGCTGCTGACGCCGCGTTAAGAAGATAAATTTTCAGGGAAAGCAAAGTAACTATCGTCATGCCGAAAATCAGGACCAGCCGAACCGCCGCCAAGCGTTTTACCGTGAGCAAGAGCGGCAAGGTCAAATTCAAGCACGCGTATGCGCGTCACATGTTCACGGCGAAGAATCCGAAACAGAAAGCGCGGCTCCGCCGGACCGGTATCCTGGGCAAGGCCGACGCCGAGAAAATCAAGATAATGATGCCGTACGCCTGAGCACGGCCCGACTAATTCACACGATATCTATCAAGGAAGGACTGCACTCCGATGCCTCGCGCCAAAGGCGGACCCAAGACGCGCCGCCGTCATAAGCGTCAACTCAAGCTCGCCTCCGGTTTCGTCGGTGGGCGCAAACTTTACCGGCAGGCCCGATCGACCCTCGAGAAGGGCCTCACCTATGCCTATAGAGATCGCAAGGCCAAGAAGCGCGACTATCGCACGCTTTGGATTGCGCGTATCAATGCGCTCGCGCGTGAAAGCGGAATCTCGTACAGCGCGCTGATGAACGGGCTCAAGAAGGCCGGGGTCGAGGTCGATCGCAAGATGCTGGCGAAGCTCGCGCAGGAGCGCGACGCATTGTTTACCGAGCTGGTGCGCACCGCGAAGAGCGCGCTCGGCTCACAAGCAGCATAGAGCCGCGCGTTCGATAAGCGCCGCGCACCAGGAGACCATGTGGGTGATTGCCCACGTGGTTTTTTGTTTTTGGTTTTCAGTGTTTTCGTTGCGTGCAACATTGCGGAGAAGAACCTGGGGATCGCGATGAAAGAACAACTCGAAGAAATCAGACGCCGCGCGATGGCCGAGCTCGGCGAGGACGCCAACGAAGCGCAAATCGACGCGGTGCGCGTGCGCGTGCTCGGCCGCTCCGGCGAGCTCACGGAAATCATGCGCGGGATGCGCGAAGTTCCCAACGGCGAGCGTCCCGCCATCGGCCAGCTTATCAATCAGATCAAGCGCGAAGTCGAAGCTCGCATCGAGGCGCTCAGCGAGCAGCTCAAAGTGGCGTCGCTGACGAAGTCGCTCAATGAAAAACGCCTCGACGTGACGCTGCCCGGCATGCGCATCGCGCGCGGCCATATCCATCCGATCACCGACATCCTCGAACAGATGCTCGCCATCTTCGAGTCGATGGGCTTCGAGGTCGCGATGACCCAGGATATCGAGGACGACTTTCACAACTTCGCCGCGCTCAACTTCCAGCCGCATCATCCGGCGCGCGACATGCAGGACACTTTCTACGTCGACGGCGGGATGCTGCTGCGGACGCATACGTCGAACGGCCAGATCCGCGTGATGGAGAAGCGGCGGCCGCCGCTCGCGGTCGTGTGCCCCGGGCGATGCTACCGGCGCGACGACCTGTCGGTGCGCGCCTCGCCGATGTTCACGCAGATCGAGGGCTTCATGGTCGACAAGCGCGGACGGATCACGATGGCGCATCTCAAGGGCGTGCTGACGGAATTCACACGCCAGTTTTTCGGCACGACCGCAGTGCGCTTTCGCTCAAGCTATTTTCCATTCACCGAACCGAGCGCCGAGCTCGACATGCACTGCCTGCTATGCGACGGCGCCGGATGCCCGGTCTGCAAGCATTCCGGATGGACCGAAGTGCTCGGCTGCGGAATGATCCACCCGAACGTAATGCGCGCGGTCGAGTACGATCCCGACGAGTTCCAGGGATTCGCCTTCGGCATGGGCGTCGAGCGCACCGGGCTGTTGAAGCTCGGGGTCGACGACATGCGCCTGTTCTTCGAGAACGACCTGCGCTTCCTGAGCCAGTTCCCGGCGCTGAGCGGAGGTGTGCGATGAAGCTGCCGCTGAGTTGGATGCGCGACTTCGTCAGCGTCGATGCGCCGGTCGAGGAAATTTCCCGACGCTTGAGTTACGCGGGATTGGTCGTCGAGAACGTCGAGAAGCTCACGCCCGGATTCGCGGGCGTGTATGCGGCGCGCGTGGTCAACGTCGAGAAGCATCCCAACGCCGACCGCCTGAATCTGGTCGACGTGGACGCGGGCGAAAAAGGAAAATTCAAAGTCGTGTGCGGGGCGCCCAACGTGCGAGCCGGCATGGTCGCGCCGCTCGCGCTGGTTGGCGCGCAACTCGGCAAGGAACCGCCGCTCGAGGCAGCAGTCATTCGCGGGGTGCAGTCCGAGGGCATGCTCTGCTCGGAGCGCGAGCTTGGGCTGTCGCAGGATCACGCGGGAATACTCGCGCTCGGCGCCGACGCGCCTCTTGGCGGCGAGGTGGCCGCGTATCTGCACCTCGATGACGTCGTGCTCGATGTCGAAATCACGCCCAATCGCGGCGATTGCCTGTCGACTCTAGGTCTCGCGCGCGAGGTCGCCGCACTGTTCGGCGGAAGATTGCGCGCGCCCCGGCTACGTGCGGCGCCTTCGGCCGACGCGCCCGACGGCGCGGGATTCGCGGTCGTTGTCTCGATCGACGCGCCCGATCTCTGCCCGCGCTACGCCGCGCTCGCGATGACTGGAATCAAGATCGGTCCTTCGCCGGCGTGGCTCAGACGCCGGCTGGAACTGTGCGGGATGCGCGCGCTCAACAACGTCGTCGACGCGACCAACTACGTGATGCTCGAGCTCGGGCAACCGTTGCACGCGTTCGACTTCGGCAAAATCGCCGGCGGCAAAATCGTCGTGCGCCGCGCCGGCGACACGCGCGAATTCGTTACGCTCGACAACGTCACCCGCACGCTCGATCCAGGCGATCTGCTGATCGCCGACAGCGACAAGCCGCTCGCGATCGCGGGCGTGATGGGCGGTCTCAACTCCGAGGTCAGCGATTCGACCACGACGATTCTGCTCGAGAGCGCGTACTTCGAGCCGATGACGGTCGCGCGCACGGCGCGGCGCCTGGGTTTGCGCAGCGAGGCGAGTTACCGCTTCGAGCGCGGCATCGATCGCGCGGGACAAGTCGGCGCGCTGATTCGCGCCGCCGAGTTGATTCGCAAAATCGCGCGCGGACGCGAGGCGTCGCCAATCGCCGACTTCGAGCCGCGCAAAGCCGAGCCGCGCGAAATAGCGCTCGACCTCGGCGCGATGGAATCGCTGCTCGGCGCCTCGATACCGCCGGGTGTCGCGCGCAGCCGTCTCAAATCGATCGGCGCGCAGGTCAGCACGCGCGCCAAAGGCGTGCTCGCGATTGTGCCGCCGTCGTTCCGCTCCGACCTGATCGAGCAAGCCGACTTGATCGAGGAAGTCGCGCGCCTGGGCGGCCTCGAAGACATCCCCGCGCGGCTGCCGGAGCGCGTGAGTGCACTGGCCCCGGTAAATCGCGAGCGCGAGTTCATCAAAGGCACGCGTGAGGTGATGCTCGGATGCGGCCTGAGCGAAGCCGCAACGATCGCGTTCATCGCGCCCGCCGACAACGCGCGCTTCTCGGGGATTCAACCCGCGACGCGCCCGGTCAAGGTGACCAACCCGCTCTCCGCGGAACTCAGCGAGCTGCGCGTCAGCCTGATGCCGGGACTCGTCGGCTCGCTCAGGTTCAATTTGAACCGCGAGGCGCGCGCCTTTCACGCGTTCGAAATGGGCAAGGTGTTCCGCATGAACGGCGATATCGCGAGCGAGCACAATCATCTCGCCGCCGTCAGCTACGGACCCTACGCACTGTCCGCCGTCGGCGAGCAGAGCGTCGCGGCCGGGTTTTTTTCGATCAAGGGAATACTGGAGACCTGGTTCGACGCGATCGGAATCTCGCCGCGCGTCACGTACAAGGCGATCGAGCCCGCCGATGCACCGTTTCTGCATCCGGGGCGCAGCGCTATCATTATGTTGGATAATGCGCCAATCGGTTTGATCGGAGAGCTGCATCCGGCAGAGGCGATGCGCCTGGATCTGAACGACGCGTGCGCGGTCTGCGAACTTGACTTGAGTAGTCTCATTGCCTATGGTTTCTCGCCGCGCAAAACTTTCCAGCCGCCGCCAAAATTTCCCGCTATCAGGCGCGATTTGGCGTTAGTGCTGGATCGGAATTTCCCGGCGGATATGGTACTCAAGACCATCCGGGAATCGGGCGCGTCACTGCTGGAAAGCGTCGAAGTCTTCGACGTGTACGAGGGGACGGCGGTGGCGGCCGGAAAGAAGAGCGTGGCGTTGGCTTGTCGTTACCGTGCAAAGGATCGCACGCTGACTGATGAGGAGGTGAACCGCATTCACGCCGTGCTGGTGGAGCAGGCGCGGATGCGACTGGGGGCGGAGTTGCGGCAGTAACAGCGTGCCTAACGCGAGCGGGTGGGGATTCGTTACGCCGCAGGGCATGACTAAAGCCGATCTTGTGGATCTGATCTACGAGCGGGTAGGCTCCTCGAAGAAGGAAGCCTGTGATGTGGTCGAAGCGGTGTTCGCGATCATCAGGGATTCGTTGCGCCAGGGTCAGAAAGTGAAAATTTCCGGCTTCGGCACCTTCCTAGTGAATCAGAAACATGCGCGCCGCGGGCGCAATCCCCAGACCGGCGAGCCGATCACAATCGACTCGCGCCGCGTGCTGTCCTTCAAGCCGAGCCAGGTGTTGAAGGAGCGGGTCAACAACGGATCGAAGCCGGGGGTATGAAGCCGATGCCGCGCTCGCGCCCGCCTTCAGTTCGGCATAGAAGCGCTGCGCCGCAAAAGCCCGCAACCGTTTCCGCGATTCCCGAGCGCGGACTGAAGATCGGCGAAGCGGCGCGCGCGCTGGGCGTCGAGACCTACGTGCTGCGCTTCTGGGAAACGCAGTTCCCGTTCCTGAAGCCCAAACACACGCGCACCAAGCATCGCTTCTACCAGGAGAAGGACCTCGAGGTGCTGCGGCTCATCAAGCGCCTCCTGCACGACGAAGGCTTCACCATCGTCGGCGCGAACAAGCACATCAAGGAATTCGGCCTCGACGCATTGATGGCGGGCAGGCCGTTGCCGAAGAACGCGCCAGCGTCCTCGCCAGAGCGCGGATCATCGCAGTCGCCAGGAATCGACGGCCAGGCTCTTCGTGTACTGAATGAGGTGCGCCGCGACCTCGAATCGATCCATAAAATCTTAGAAGACTGATCGCGTTATTTTCGAAGTTGGACGGTGCCCTTGGGACCGTCGTACACGAGCACGCAATTGCGCAACTGATTTCGTCCCAGGATTGCTTGCCTACCGCCCAGATCGTCGAGAACGATTCCGGTCAGTTCGCGCAAATTCAGCCCGGGGATCTCTACTTCGGCCAGAAAAATATCGGATGAGAATTGTCCGCCAGCGCCCGCGAATCGAGCGGGCGCCACTAACAAAAGCGGAGCCCACCCTTGAAGATAGGTACTTTCGACAAAGGTCATTTGGGAGGCCGTATCGATCAGGGCATCTAACATGATTTCACGACCGTCGATCGGCGATCTGACAATGATCTTAATCGTAGCGCCCTGTTGAACCAGGTTACCGAAGAGCCGGGACCGGAATTTATCGTCGGCAAGTTCTAGCGATGATGGAGGTGGCGAGCGGTATCGGGATCCAGACCGATGGGACCTCCAATTTGCTGGATTAGAAACGGACCCGTTTTTGATTTGGCAAGCGCAGCGCGTCCCGCCGAATCGAAGTCTGGATATAGGCCGAGCAGCTGACCCTGAAAAAACACCGCAAACTCGTCGAGATGCTCACGTTCGAGTTGCTGGCGAATTGTCTCAAATGCAGCAATGTCTGCTGCCAGAACATGCTCTCTGACAGAATCGTGTTTGCTCGCCTGCATGCCCTAACAGTCTAGTCGAACTTTTGAGAATTCGCGACTGCGCGCTCAGGCCTGAGGTGCGCCCGGCCTTACTCGGCGGCGCGTTCTTGCGGGGCCAACTGGGCGCGGGCTGGCTTGCTCGTTGCTGTTGCCGCTTCTGCTGTCGAGGGCTGACGGATCAGGACGCCCAGCGGGGCGAGGTTTAGTTCGGTGGCGCATTGCTCGGTTGCGCGATGCGCGAGGCGCGCCGCTTCGACCATCTTTACTGCGAGGCATACGCCGCCGGCCATCGTGAGCGCGCCGAGACCCAGCGCGACTTCAGGCAGTCCCGCGATCGCCGCAACCGCCGCGCTCAGTAAGCCTGCTGCCAGGGCCATCGTCGAGATTCGCGTGAACTTGATGCGCGCCAGGACGTGATTGGTAACTTTGCCCGCCTCGTGTTCTTCGTCGGCGGTCTTCAACTCGATTCGGGTCCAAGGATTCGGACGCACTTCAAGGTCGTAGTCGTTCCAGCCCGCGTCGACGATTGCGCCATGACCGGTGCGCGCGAACAGCTTCAGCATCTTGTCCATCAGGCGGTCGCGCGTGATGCTCTCGTTGTTCCAGTATTCCAGCCGCACGGTGCGCCGGAGCCAGTTGACGGTCGGGCGCTGGCGCACGCCGTCGATTCCCGCGAGTCCGGTCAGGGCTTTCGCCCGCGTCTTGTAGCGCGTCATCGTTCGCACCATCGGCCCCGTGTAAGCGAGATACGCGATCAGAAGTCGCGCGATAAAACTGTTGTGCGCCTTGTCGAGCGGCGCATGCCACGCATAGTAGAGCGCCCAAATCGGTCCCAGCGCGAGCATCGCAGCCGCAGGAATAATCGAGACGCCGAGAACGATCGACGCGACCATCGCGACTGCCGAGAGCACGGTCCACTCGAGCGTCTGCGGCAGAACTTTGGCGAGCGTCAGGCCGGGATCGAACAGCGACTGCGCACCGGCGGTCGCGTTCCACAGCACGCGCTTGTGGTTGCGTCCGGGAATCGTGCGCGCCAGGCCGGGGATCGTGCCGCGCCACGCGATTTGGCCCATCACATTGAAGCGCTCGGGATATTTCGGATAGAGCATCGCTTCGGCACGACCGTAGCCGCGCTGCTGTCCGTAGTAAGCCTTGACCGTGTTGCGGCGGAAGTGCCAGACGAACGCCGCCGGGGAGAAGCCGAGCTTGTAGCCCGCCGCGAGCATACGCCAGCAGATATCAACGTCGTCGCCCGCGGCCGTGAACTGCGGATCGAAGCCGCCAATCTTCGCGAGCGCGGCCTTCGAGAAGACCATGTTGCAGCCCGCCAGATGCTCGGCGCGATCTTCGGCGACCAGCACGTGACACGGCGCGCCCGGCGACGCGGCGCAGCTTGCTTCGATCCATCCGTCTTCATGCGGCGCGTAATTCGGTCCGCCGCATCCGTCGAAATTGTTTTCGGTGATCGAGCGGACCATCAGCGTCAGCCAATGCGGATCGACGACGCAGTCCGAATCGGTGTAGCCGATTATTTCGCCACGCGCCGCATGCATCCCGACGTTGCGCGCGACGCTGAGCCCCTTGTTGGGCTGGCGAATGAGGCGGAATTCCGGAAAGTCCATCGAGATGTCGGCGGTCTTGTCGCGCGAGCCGTCATCGACGATGACGACCTCGAAATTCGGATAGTCGATGCGCCGGAGCGACTCGAGGCACGGCCGCATCGTGCGCTCGGCGTTGTACGCACAAATCACTACGGACACCATCGGCATCGTCGCGGGCCGCGGCGGGCAGGTGCCGTTAAGGGTCACGAACGGCATCAGGTCCGACGCGCGCATCATGCGCACACCGAGCCAGTCGTGAGAAACCGGCGCAGGTACCGGCGGCGCGACCACGCCAGCAGCACCGGTGCCGAACGCCACCGCAACCGCCTCGTCCTGTCCTGGCGATGCATCCCTGAATTCGATCACCACCGGCCGCGCTTCCGCGATGTTGTGCAAGGCGACGACGAAATCGCGAATCTCGACCGGCGCGAGCGCGGGAATTTCCGCGTAGAGAAAATCTTCTTCCAAAATTGAAAGTGCGCGAGTTTCCGGCCGCACCTTGATTCCGACGATCGCTTCGGGCGCGCGTCCCTTGATTGTCTTCACGACGGTACGCATCCGGCGCTGCGCGTCTTCGAGTCCGCCTATGCGCAATGCGTCCTGGCCGATCTCGCAATCGAGAATGTAGCCGGCCAGCGCCGGATGCGTCCCGAAAATATTTGCCGTGTGCGCGATTCTTGAGACGACGGATTTGAATCCACGGCGGCTGGTCAGTTCATCGGCGGTGATTCTCAATTCGATCATTGCGACCAGCCCCGACTGCGCCGCGATATCGAGGCATGGCTGCGAATTGGCCTCGGTCAATACCAGGCCGGTAGTGTGCGCGGTCTTCAGATCGTCGAGACGTTTTCTGAGCTTGAGTTTCTGTCCGAAGTCGAGCGAGCCGCTCACATCAGCGAGTCGCATCGCCTTGAAAAAGAATTTCTGTCCTGCGCGAGAAAGGAACTTACCGTGGGGGGTGACTCGTTGGCTGGAACAGGTATTGGTAAGCATGGATGTGGATGTCCTCTCGATGAGGACCCAATTGCCAGAGCCGTGCCATCAAAAAACTTCAGCGATTATCTAGCTTATTTGAGCAACCTTCGACGCATACAAACCAATTGGGATGGGGCGCTGTACGATTTGCGCGGAGGCCTCCTGACGCCGCAATTCGCACGGTGTAAAATCAGGCAGGTTGCCGCCGCAATGCACACGCTAGATTGGTTATTTTGCGAATGTTATACGTCACTTTAGAGTTCAATACTGAAAATCCTCCCACTGGGTTGTAACGCAATGAAACTATCGCTCGCCTGTGGATGCTGCAGACCGTCAAAGTCGAAAATACATCGTGAAACGAACGACCCGCCGATTCAGCCAACTCCCGAAGAGCTGCAGGCGATAAGAAGCCAACTCGCCGAGATCGAGCAGTCGCTGTCGCGTCTTTGGGGCGAGACGATTTGGAGCCGCACGCCCGAGTGCATCCAGATTCGCTCCGAGGCCGCCGACCTGATCGATCGGCACTTCGACGGCATCGTGGAGCAGTGGGGAGAATCGATCGCATACATCGTCCATGGGCACCAGAAGTTCGACGAGAAAGGCCGCCCAGACAACATGGTCAATTCGCTCATCCGATTCCTTGACCATCTGCGCGATCCTGACAATGTTTGCACGTACGTTTACCTGCGCCGGCATTGCCAGGAAGGGATGCTCGCGCGGGCCAAGCCGTCGCAGTTCAACGTCATTCACATCGCGCTCAAGCAAATAGTTCTCAATCACATTAAATCGACGATGACCGGTCCGGCGATGGAACGGGTGCGCGATCTGATGGTGGCGGCAATAGACGAGCGGCGCCTGATGGTCTCGCAGTTCTACATCGAGTCGCGCGAACGGCTGCTGCGCGAGTCTGAAGAAAAGTATCGCAACACTATCGACCACGCGCCTGATCCGATGTACGAGATCGAACCGCACACGTGGGTCGTGATGGGCCTCAACGCGGCGGCCATGCGGCTCCATCAGATGGAAGCCGACCACGACCATGACCACGTCAAGACGGATATTATCGGGAGGGCGATCCCGGATTTGGTGCCGCCGGAACTGAGGCCGAGTGTGGTTGAGAGCCTGGAGAAGGTTTTGCGCGACGGTTTGTCGCAGACCCAGGAATTCCCAATCGGGCCGTTTTTCTTCGACGTAAACTCCGCGCTCATCACCTACGGCAACAAGCAATTCGTGCAGATGATCCTGCGCGATGTTACCCAGCGACGCGAGATGCTCGACTCGTTGCTCAAGGCTGAGCGGCTGGCCGCGGCGGGCACGTTCGCGGCGGGCGTCGCGCATGAGGTGAACAATCCACTGGCGTCGATCTCGTCGCTGGTGCAATCGATCCTCACGGGCGAGAATGACCCCGAGCGCCGCACCACCATGCACACCATCTTGTCGCAGATCACGCGCATCTCGAGCACGCTCAAGGACCTGGTCAATTTCGCGCGGCCAACTACCGCGCAGCGCAAACCGGTGGACGTCAATGGACTGATCGCCGAGACGCTGCGGCTCATCACTTACAACAAGCGCTTCAGCGGCATCCGGGTCGAGCCGATTCTGGCGCCCGATCTCCGGCGCGCGTACGCCGACGACAACGAAATTCAGCAGGTCCTGCTCAACCTGCTGTTCAATGCCGCCGACGCGTCGCCCGCCGAGGGCGCCGTCATCAAGGTGATCACCGAGAACCAGCGGGTTGGAAATGGCGGCGACAAATCGCGCCGGGTATTTATCAAAGTCGTCGACAACGGCATCGGAATCCCGCGCGAGCATCTCGAGCGCGTGTTCGATCCGTTCTTCACCACCAAGCCCGCGGGTGCGGGCGTCGGACTTGGACTGTCGCTATGCCAGCGCATGATCCTGTCCAACCAGGGCACGATTCGCGTCGACAGCGAGGTCGGCCGCGGCACCGCGGTCACGATCACGCTCGGCGCGGCCGAGGAAACGGTGCGCGCGCAACAGGCCGCGGAAATGGCCGCATCCTGATTGAGATTCAATGAACAACGACGCTTCATGGACCGCACAGGAACGCGGACCTTACCGGCTGCTGATCGTCGAAGACGAGCCGTTGATGCGGTCGATCATCGTGCAACTCGCGCGCAGCGAGGGCTACGAGGTCAGCGAGGCCCCGGCCGCCGAAATCGCGCTGCAGATCTTCGAAAAAGAAAAAATCGATCTCGCGATTCTCGACCTTAACCTCACCAGCGGCGGCAGCGGACTCGACGTGCTGCGCAAGATGCGCGAGCTCGATCCCGAGGTGATGGGCATCATCGTCACCGCGTATGCCAGCGTCGAGTCGGCGGTCGAGGCGCTGCATCAGGGCGCCTACGACTACATCACCAAGCCGTTTGCGAACGATCATCTGAAAAAGGTGATGCGCAATGCGCTCGAGGGCAAGGCGCTGTTCAGGGAGAACCGGTTTCTGCGGCAGGAACTGCGCGAGAAGTATCGCTTCGAGAGTATCATCGGCAAAAGCGACGCAATCGAAAGCACCTTCCGCGTTATGGAAAAAGTCGCGCGCACCGATTCGAGCGTGTTGATCACCGGCGAGTCGGGCACCGGCAAGGAACTGGTCGCGCGCGCGATTCATTTCAGTTCCGATCGCGCCAGCAACCGCTTCCTGCCGATTAACTGCGGCGCGCTGCCGGAGAACCTGCTCGAGAGCGAGTTGTTCGGCTACAAACGCGGCGCGTTCACGGGCGCCGGACAGGACAAGGTGGGACTGCTCAAAGCGGCGGACAAGGGCACCATTCTGCTCGACGAGATCGGCGAGCTGCCGCTCGCGTTGCAGGTGAAATTGTTGCGCGCGCTGCAGGAGCGCGAGGCCTACCCGCTCGGCGCCAACGATCCAGTGGCGTTCGACGTGCGCGTGCTGTGCGCCACCAATAAAAATCTCGAGGCCGAGGTCAAAGCCGGCCGCTTCCGCGAGGAACTGCTCTACCGAATCAACGTCATCAACATCAATCTGCCGGCTTTGCGGGAACGCCAGGACGACATCCCGCTGCTCGCCAACCATTTCCTGCGAAAATACGAAAAATCGCTGTCACGCACCGCGATGCGCTTTTCAAAAGGCGCGATGCGCTTGATGCTCAACTACGCGTGGCCGGGCAACGTCCGCGAGCTCGAGAACACCATCGAGCGCGCCGCGATCCTGGCCGAGACCGACGTCATCCACTCGCACGATTTGCCCGACAAGCTGCGCAGCACATCGCCCGTGATGGCGAGTATCGAGAACACCGGGCTGACGCTCGAGGAGCTCGAGCGCGAGCATATCAAGCGCGTGCTGGACAAGGTCGAGAACGACAAGGTCAAGGCGGCGCAGGTGCTGGGGATTCACCTCTCGACGCTGTATCGGAAAGTCCAGCGCTACCATCTCGACGATGGCGCGCCCGTCCATCAGGAGCCCGCGCGCTCGGCGTGACCTTTCGTTTTTCGGGTCCCCCTTGCAGCGCGCGAGGGGGCCAGGTGCTCCGGGAATAACCGTTCCAATCCGCTGGTCAAGGATATACAGTAAAAGTGGAAGGTCGCCTGCGGGCCGCCCGGAGAAAAATATGGACCTCTTTGCGCCAACTCACCTGCTGATCATTCTGCTGATCATCCTGGTCATCTTCGGGCCCAGCAAGCTCGGCGACGTCGGCGGCGCGATGGGTAAAGCGATTCGCGATTTCAAGCGCGCGATGAACGAGCCCGACGACGTGTCGAAGACGGTCGCGAAGCCCGACGAAGCGAAAGCCGCCGAAGCCCCCAAGCCCGACAAAGTTTCCTGATCGCTGCTGCTCGACTCCCTGATTTCAACATAGTTGTTGAATTGCGCGCCCTGCGCCCGACGCGGTGACGCGTGGCTTTTGTCACTCTGACGAGGGCGCGACAAAAGATGACGCGGGCATTGGGCGCGATACAAAGAACCTAACCCCTAACCCCTTCCCTCGAAGAAAGGGGAACAATCGCGTTGGAAAAGGATTCCTATGAAACGATACATCCTCACTGGCACTCCGGGATGCGGGAAGACTTCGATCATTCGATCGCTGGAAGTCGCGGGCTACCTCGTTGTCGAAGAAGCCGCGACTGACATTATCGCTTTGCGGCAGGCTCAGGGCATTGCCGAACCACACATGGATCCATCTTTCATCGACGACATTATCAATCTGCAGAAGCAGCGGCAGATGCGAACAGATCTGGCGTCAGGAGTGCAGTTCTACGACCGGTCGCCGCTATGCACCTATGCGCTCAGCGTATGGCTGGGGTTTCCCATCTCGATGACTCTCGCCGATGAGATGGAACGCGTCGCGAAAGCGCAGATTTATAAGAAGGAGGTGTTCTTTATCGAGAACCTGGGATTCTGCGAACCCACCGCGGCAAGAAAAATCAGCTTCGAGGATTCTCTAAAATTTGAAAAAGTTCACGAAGAAACCTATCGCTCATTGGGTTACGAATGCGTAAGAATCGCGCCCCAGGAGCTGGCCGCACGAGTGGAACAAATCAAACGCTATGTCTCTGCGCTCGGCTAGCTACGCGGCTGGTGCGCTGGCCACGGGCATCTGAAAGCCGGATCGCGCAAGATAGCGGGCCGGGAAACGCGTGTTGAACGCGAACCCCGCAATCAACAGCGCCATCGGCAGCGCATAACTCAGTAGCGGCTTGGCCAGGTTGCCGCCGACTACCACAGCTATAGCGGCGAACCCGATGTTGACGGTCATCAATCCGCACCAGACGAGCGTCATCAGCAGGTTAAGCCGGATGAAGATCGGATGCGTCCAGAATTCGGACGGCGCGCTGTCGCGCGCGTAGACGGCCGTGAACGGACGGCCGATCAAGACCGAGCCCCACGCAGTAATCGCGAAGCATGACCAGACGACGACCGCGCTGTAAACCGTGAACGCAGTCGAGCGCAGGCCAATGCTCATCACTGATGCGATCACGAAGAAGACGAGCATCGGCCAGTCCATCGGCTTAATCGTGCTGCCGCGGCGCGCCGTTGCGGCCAGAAATACCAGGCACAGGATTAGCCCGCCGCCGGCCGCCACGCGCCAATGATTGAAGCCCGACGCAAAGCCGTAGAGGATCCAAGGCGCGAACGCGGCAAATCCGATTGCGACGCGCGAGAGTTTATTGGGTTCAGCCACGTTCAGCGGGTTCTCCAGATGGCGGTTCGGCACCAGCCTAAGGTTGTCTTCGTCTTCGCGACAAGGACGTACCAAGTGCTTAACGCATTTTGAGTGCTGAAGGCGACCATATTTTGACGGCGCGATCGCCGCGAATCCCGGCTAGGCACTCCTTTCCTGCCTTCTAGGTACTTTTTCCGGCCCTTCTAGGTGATCTTCCGATTCACCCCGCCATTCTTTTGCTGCAACCTTGGATGGCGATTGGCGCGCGTAGCTTGTACCGAAAATTTATTGCGCAGCGCAGCCATTGACCGATCTAAGGGAGCGGAGAGCGGAAACAGGCGATTGTCGAATCTGGCAAATAATGGTCACGCGCCGGTGACCCCCGTCGAGCCGCCAATGCCGGCGGATCAATGGGATCAGGGGTTGCACATGGAGGCGCTGGCCAACCTCGCGCACGAACTGCGCTCGCCGATGCAGGCGATCCTCGGCTACCTCGACATCCTGCGCGACGAGTTGAGCGAAGCCGTGAGCGTCCGCCATCGACAGATTATCGAGCGCATGAACGCCAACGCGCACGACCTGGCGCAGACGGTCGAGAATGTGATGGATTTCTCGCTCGCCGACGCGATGGCAGAGGTGAGAGCTGAAGAGGAAATCCGCCTGCACGATCTGATCGGCGACCTTGCTCCGGCACTCGAGGCGGCCAACGATTCCAAGCACCTGGAAATCAGATTCGATCTCGACGGCGCGCCGCCGGTTTTTCGCTCGCAGCGCCGGCCAATCAGGTCGATCCTGCTCAACCTGGCGGTCAACGCGATCAAATTTACCGATCGGGGCAGCGTCACTATCGCGATTCGCCGCGCCGTCCTGGCGCAACTCGGCTCGGCAATTGAACTCGAAGTCCGTGACACGGGACCCGGTATCGATTCCGAGCTGGTTGCGGAGGCGTTCAAACGCTGCGCACAACTTTCGCATTCGAGCGTCCGCAGTCACCGTGGAATGGGTCTGGGGCTCGCCGTAGTTCAGCGGAATGTAGAAGCCCTCGGCGCAAAACTGGTCGTCAAGCGCGAACTACCGCAGGGCTCGGCCTTCGTCGTTATCATTCCGATCGTGGACCCAATCGCCGAAACCCATCCGATCCGCACCTAAGCGCTCTTTTTTATTACTGGGTGCAGGGGTCACCCCCGCCCAAGGAAGCGTGAAACCCACGGAGGGGTTTCACTACAATCAAAGTTCTGTTCTTGTTCCCGCGCTCAGCGGTAGTGACGCATCAGTCCGACCACCACGCCGCGAATCGCCAGGTCGCCCTCGCCGACCATGATCGGTTGCATCGCGGAGTTCGCCGGCTGCAGGCGGATCTGTCCGCCCGATTCACGGTAGAACTTCTTGACGGTCGCTTCGTTGCCTATCAGCGCGACCACTGTCTCGCCGTTGTCGGCGCTGTCGCGGCCTTCGACGATTATGTAGTCGCCGTCGCGGATGCCATCCTCGATCATCGAGTCGCCCTTCACCCGCAGACAGAACGTGTTGTCGCGCCGGATGAAATCGTCGGGCACGCTGATCGTTTCGTTGTTTTCGACCGCCTCGATCGGCGCACCCGCCGCAACGGTGCCGAGCAATCGGATCGTCGTCGGCGCTTCATGCTTTTCCGACAAGGCGACTTCGAGCGCACGGCTGTGATTATGCTGACGCTTGATGAAGCCTTTCTGCTCAAGGTTGTGCAGATGCTTGTGCACCGTGGCGAGCGACGAGAGCCCGAAGTACTGCCCAACTTCCGCGAGCGTGGGTGCGTAGCCGTGTTCGCTGATATAGTCGTTCAGGTAGTCGATTAGCTGCTTCTGCCGCTTGGTCAGCGTCGCCATAAAGCTTCTCCCCTTGCTCCGGTAGACGAGGTGATGATGGCGAAAATCAGGCGAAGATGCAAGCAATCCACGTCACTTTATTACGGGACGGTTTCGCGATCGTGACGCAGCGCATAATCTCAATGATGATCTGAATCCGATGGCAAAACTGCGAATCCAATTCGAAAACGGCGACCCCGAAAAGGTGATCGAGTTCGACCCTGCCAAGGCGCCGTTCCATCACGACGGCAAGCCCGGCTCGATTCTCGACGTGATGCTCGGTCACGGCGTCCATCTGGAACATGCATGCGGCGGCAATTGCGCGTGCACCACCTGCCACGTGATCGTCAAGCAGGGATTCAAACAGCTCGGCGAGTCCAGCGACCAGGAAGAAGACCTGCTCGACCGGGCGCCGGGGCTGACGCCGACGTCGCGGCTGGGATGCCAGGCTGTCATCGAGGACCCGAACGCGGAAATCGTCGTCGTGATTCCGCGCTACACGATTA
>DATNLS010000367.1:0-3253 GCA_035602775.1 Candidatus Acidiferrales bacterium
GTCAAGGTCTTCTATGTGTGCGGATGTGACATCGGAAAGCATGACGGTCGTGTCGCCCATCTTGAGCATCGCATGGCTGACGATCCCGCTCGGCTCTTCGTCGCGCATCAACACAGTCGCGCCAAACACGCTCTTATAAAATTCCACCGCGCCAGCCGCTCCTTCGATATACAGGAACGGCATGATGCTCCGTGAAACTTTCGCGGCGGCGTGGGCAGATTTTTTCTGCTCGATCCGAGGATCATCCGCGAACGAAACCTCACTCGTCTCGTTCGGCGTTCCGTAGAGCATCGACACCGATTTCGCCGCGAGCTGCCGATGCCAGAATCCTTGCGGGCATACGAACGCATCGCTCGCGCGGAGTTTGCGCGTAACCGGCCCGTCGTCAGTCAGCACTGTCACCTCGAGATCGCCGGCAAGCACCAGCAGCAGCTCGTCGCCGTCCGGATGCCGCTCCCACGGCGTCTGCCCCGTATAACTCATCACACCCAGCGTCAGCTTCCCGATCTTGGCGACGTTGCGCACCGCCGCGTTAGCTTCAGCTTCAGTAGTGTCGGCCGTGATCGTGAGGTGCGGCGTCTCGCGCAGTGCTGCGCGCAGGTCATGCTCCGCCAGCCTCGCGGCAGTCCCTCGGCGCATCGGCCGTCGCGCGACGCGCTCGCTCTTCGGCCGCGGATCTTTCGCGTCGGAGCCCACGGTGTTGCTCGGCGTCAGGTAAAACGCCGACACGAACGGCCGCGGCGTCAGGCGATGCCACAGACCCTCGGGGCACACAAACAACGACCCCTTATGAATCGTCGACTCGACCGGGCCGCCGTCGGTCAGCGTGACGACGTCGGTCTCGCCGTCCATCACATAGATCATTTCGTCGGATCCCAGATGACGCTCCCAATGGGTGCGCTTGTCGCCGCGCGACGCGATCAGCAGATGGTCGTTCATCGAGTCGAGAAACCGCATTGACATTTCGGGCAAATCGCTGAGTGCGGCGCGCACGTCATGCACGATAAACTTCGGCTGCGCGGCCAACTCCTCGAGCCGCTGTTCGATATCCTGATGGGTGATCAGCGGCTTGCCGCCGGCGGGCGGCGCCGCATCAAGTTCCTTCGCTTGCGCCGCCAGTTCCAATTTGAGGCGATTCCTGAAACCGGCGCGCGGCAAATCGCGCAACTCGCCCGCGATCGCCAAAATCGCCGCCAGCCGCGGATCGGACGCCGGCATCGGGGCGTTCGGCTTGGCCACGATAGTCTCCACCGCATGGTCCAGTTGTTCGATCAGTTTCCCCTTAGCCATTCGTATCACCCAACCGAGCCCGCAAATTCTGCAAGCCGCGGAATTGAAGCTGCTTGACGCTGCCCTCGGATCGTCCAAGCGCGGTCGCAATTTCTCGAATCGATCTATCCTCGGCGAACCGCATCGTAATCACCCGCGCCTGATCCCGCGGCAGCCGCTCGACCAGCTTGAACAACCGCGCCCGCCGCTCAGCCTCGTCGATGCTCGAGGCGTCCTCGACGCCTGCATCAGTTTCCTGGTAGATGCGCTCATGCGCACGGCGCTTCCCGATGCTCTTGGAGCGATCGGCAATCTCGTTGGAAGCAATCCTGAAGAGCCACGCCGCAAACGGAACTCCGCGCCATTCAAACCGCGGCAAACTTTTCAGCGCCAGGTGAAAGACCTCGGCCGTGAGATCCTGCGCCTCGTCGCGATCCCGCACGCGGCGCACGACGTACGCATAAACGCGCTCAAAGTTAGCCTCATACAAATCGGCAAAGCGCCCGCGATCGCGCTGCGTCGCCTCGATCAGCGCCCGCTCGGCCGAGTAGTCGGCGTCTGTCACAATCCTGGATGCGCCCCGCGCCTTCAAACCCGACTCCGGCGGATCGGCGCGACCGACCTCGCGCGCAGCGGATCGCGCACATAAGAATACAACTCGAGGGGACACATCAGCCTCTATCTACAGAAACCGCAATCCCCCGAAAAGGTTACGGTGCGTGTCCTCTGAATACTGGGTGCAGGGCTCAGCCCTGCCGAAGGAAGCGTGAAACCCACCGCGGGTTTCACATTTAATTGAGCGTCCCCTTCTCCGCCGCGCGCGCCTTTCTGCGATTGGATTTTCTCATACTCGTAACTATCTCATCGCGCGCCATCTGTCCGTGACGTACCGGATCGAATGGAATCAGCGGCTTCATCTGGGTCCGCATGTTCTCCGCCGGGAACAGCGCGCGGTTGCGCTCGATCTCACCGATAGCCCATTCGCACCATCGAATGTTTTCTTCCATCCAGTCGATTCCGTACTTGAGCGTAAACATCGAGAACATCGCGTTCACGTCGCGATATCCCTTGCGGCCGGCGAAGTAGTTCTGCTCGAGCTCGCGGTAACGCTTCAGATGGATCGCCCACGACCTCTGCTCTTCCTTGAGCACTGCAATCGCGCCGTCGGCCCCGAGATGACCCAGGAAGCGGCATCGCAGCAGCGGCGGATGCTTCAGGTTGATTCCCTCGAACGGACTCTCGAGCCATTCGATCAGCAGCCGCTCGCCCGCCGGCGTGATCGTGTACAGGCGCTTGTTCGGCCGGTTGCGCTGCACGACGCGGCGCTGCTTGATCAGCCCGAACTCCTCCATCCGATCGAGCGTCGGATAAATCTGCGTCGGATGCGCGTGCCAGTAGTGCGCCATCGACAGATCGAAGATCTTCATGATGTCGTAGCCCGACACGCCGGGCACTTCCGCGATCAGTCCGAGCAACGCGAGATCAAGCGACGCCTTGGTGGTAGGACGCCGCAGGTAGCCGAGCCCGTTATTCGGAGCCTCGCGCGCACGTTCACGACCCAGCACCCGCGCCAGTTGCGACGGTTTCTTCATTGCGCGGGCACCCAGTTGCCATGAAAGCCCCACGGCACGCGATGCTGCAATTTGATCCGCGCGACTGGCGCGCCCGCGAAGTTCTGGGCGTCGAGCACGACCATCTCGCTTCGATTGCGCTCCTCGTCATACCAGACCGCCAGCACCCAGCCGTCGTCTTCGGATGCTTTCGAGTTGCGCGGCACGAACACCGCCTCGCCGGGCGCGAAATTCTTCCCGAGGTCGTGAACTTCGAGCTTGTCAGTCTGATAGTCGCGCTTGAGCAGCGCCTTGAAGTGCGAGTCGCTCTCGGGCGAGCCGGGATTGCCGCCGGCGAAGTAGCCATAGCGATGCTTGCGGCCGGCCAGCCGCTCGTCGAAACGCGGGAACTCGGCGTGGACGTCGTCGATCTG
>DATNLS010000014.1:0-4410 GCA_035602775.1 Candidatus Acidiferrales bacterium
AGACTTATAGCCAATGCTACTCCCGATCCGGATTCGATTCCGTGGCTACTGTTAATCGCGACCGGTCACCGCGGCGATGGTGTGATGAAGAACGTTTCCAGTATCCAGCGCTTGCAGACGAAAGGCGGCAAACCGCCCGCTAACGGCTGCGACGCATCGCACAAAGGTGTGCAGGCGCGAGTCTCTTATGCCGCCAACTATTATTTCTACGTACCCAAATAGTGAGGAGACAGAGTTACCACTTCAACCCCATCGCCTCGGTCAGGAACTTCATGAACGGCGCCGACGACGCGCACGCGCCCGAAAACAAATCCATGAACTCCGCCGAGCAGACTTCCTTGCGGGTGAACTGCGTGCCGCCGACGAAGTCCTTGCGCTTGAGCTCCTCGATCATCGGATGGCCGGCGTCGTAGCCCTTGGGCGGACGCGACAGCATGTCGCCCATCAGGTCGAATCGCGCCTGGAATTTTTTATCATTGATGACGCTTTTCCATTTCGATGGATGCGCGACGATCGCGTCGCGAATCTTCGCAACCGTGTCCGCCTGCGGATGCCACACGCCGACCCCGGCGAAAGCCTCCGCCGGCGACAACGATAAATAGAACGACGGGGAGTTGAAGTGCGCGCCGTCGCGATGCCCAAACGCGGCGGACGCGTTGGTGTGATACGGCGTCTTGTCGCGCGAGAAGCGCAGGTTGCGGTAGATGCGCATCATCGAGCCGCCGGCCGGCCGCGGATCCGCGACGAAGCGCGCGCTGATCTTTCTGAGCCGCGGCGCAAAATCCGCGATGAACGCGAGCATCGGCTCTCGCACGTCGCGCTCGTAGCGCGGTTTGTTCGGGATAAACCAGTCGCGGTTGTTGTTGCGGCTCAGCTCTTCGAGAAATTCGAAAAATCGAGGAGTGAAGTAGCGCGTCACCATCGCTCGCGCTTCACGCCAGGATGAATTCGTTGAACATTTTGAAGAAACGATCCGGCTGATCGCGATGCACCCCGTGGCCGGCGTTCTCGAACACTTCGAGCCGCGCCACCCCCGGCGTCATCGCCGCCGCGATGTCCTTAGAGTCGGCCACCGGCAGGATCGGATCGAGTTCGCCCGCGGTAATCAGCGTCGGACATTTTATTTTTCCAAGATCGGCCAGAAAGTTGAACGTGTGCGATTCGTGCAGAAAAAAATCGGCCATCAACTTCGGATTCATCACCGCGCGCTGAATCGCCTCGGGCACGGCCGGAGTCCGGTTGTACAGCGGCAAACACCTCTTCTGATATTCGGCCATCGCTTCGGGCCCCGGATTCTCGAAGAATCGCCGCGCCACCTCGCGCACTTCGGGACCTCCGAGCTGCTCGAACATCTCGAGCGATCGTTCCTGCCGTGATACCGCCGCCGTGCTGCTCAGCACCAGCTTCGCGGGATGCGCAGGATGGCGCGTCGCGTACGACATCGCGACCATCCCGCCGAACGAAACGCCGAGCACCACTGGGCGCTCGATTTCGAGTGCCTCGCAAAACGCGCGCACATCGTCGCCCCATTGCGCGAGATTCCATTTCGCCGGATCGCCGCGATCGCTGCGACCATTGCCGCGATGGTCGAGATACACGACCTGCGCGATCTCCGCCATCCGCGAGAAGTCGGGCTTGAAGGTCGCATGATCGAACCCGGGGCCGCCGTGCAGCAGGACCACCGTCGGCACCTCGCGCATCTTCGCGCCGTCGGGCCGCAGCTTCGCGCCTTCAACGTCGAAGAACAGGCGCACGTCTCCGATATTTACTCGCATCGGCGGACTTGTAACGCGAACACCCGCACTGTGCAACGAGAGCGAACGAGGAAACAATTAAATGTGAAACCCGCGGTGGGTTTCACGCTTCCTTCGGCAGGGCTGAGCCCTGCACCCAGTGTTAAGAAAGAGAAGATGCGGGGCTTCGCCCCTGTTAGAAGGGTGAAAGGGGAAGAGCCGTATCCACTCTTCGCGATCGTTCCCTGTCCCGCTAGGGGAGAGGTTACTCTCAACAATCTTGTTCCCCTTCCCTCGAGGGAAGGGGTCAGGTTCCTGCGTCCGAGTCTTACCTTGCGCGGTGGTGCGCGATGTACAGACCGCGGCCCATCAAACCTTCATCGTCGTAGCGCACGTCCATGTTCGCCGACTCGAACGCGTGCGTCATTTCGTCGCGCGTGAACAAGCCAAGCTCGAGGCGCTCGCTGTAGTGCTCGATTCCATCGGGCGTGGCCCTGAGATAATGCATGAGCGTGAACGACAGATTGCCTTCCCGGCCGCCGACGCTCATGCGGCAGACCTTGTCGGCGCCGATTTCGCCGGCGTGGAGGAATGTATTGCCGGGTTTCCAATTTTCCGGAGTGATCCACGGCTCAACGATGAGCACGCCGCCAGGCTTTACGTGACGCGCCATGCATCCGACCGCGCGAGTCATGCGGTCGACGGTGCGGACGTAGCCGATCGCGCTGAACAGGCACGTCACCGCGTCGTAGGTCGTCGCCAAATCGAAGTCCGTCATGTCGGCACGCGCGTAGCGGCCGGCGGGATTCTTCACCCGCGCGGCGCGCAGATAGTTTTCGTTGAGATCGATGCCGTCGACCGCATATCGATCTTTCAGAAATTTGTCGTGCTCGCCGGTGCCGCATGCGACGTCGAGAATCGTGCGTGCTCCCGGCGCCGCTACCGCGATCACAGCGCGCAAAATCTCGCACTCGCGAGCGTAATTCTTGAAGTGATAGATGGCGTCGTAGAGCTCGGCACTTTCAAGGAACATCGCGCCAGCATAGCGATTCCGCGCGGCGGATTCATGGGCGCGCGCGGTGTGGTAAGAATTGTTGTATGAAGGCGCGCGAAACCGTTCGCCTAGATCTGCGAGGCGTCAAGTGTCCGCTCAACTGGGCGCGCGCAAAAGTGCGCCTCGAGCAGATGGCGCGCGGCGAAGTGCTCGAACTGACGCTCGACGATCCGCGCGGCGCTCGCGACATCCCTGGTGCCGCGGAAGCGGAGGGCTACATAATTCTGGAATCGACCGCGCGCAACGGAATCTTCGAGTTACGCATCGAGCGCTAGGTACCCCTCTTCCCCAACAACTTCCCAACAGGGACGAAGTCCCGCATCTTCTCTTTCCGAATACAGGGTGCAGGGCTCAGCCCTGCAGAAGGAAGCGTGAAACCCACCGCGGGTTTCACATTAAAATAGCATCAACTCGCGAATCTCTCGGTCGCGCGTTTGAGAATCGCGCGCATCGCGTCGAGGCTCTGCGCGCCCACCAGCGGATATTCGCCGATGAAAAACGTCGGCACCCCGCTGACTCCGCGCTGGTGTGCCGCGAGCGAATTATTCTTCAGCCGCATTTCGTACTTGGGCGATTTGATCGCGTTCGCCACTTCGCCCGCGTCGAGTCCCGCTTCGCCTGCCAGCCGCGCGACGACGCCCACGTCGCCGATATTCTCGCCGTCGTTGAAGTACCCGCGGTAGATTCGCTCCTCGAGTGCTTCGTCGTGGCCCGACTCGCGCGCAAACTCGGTGGCTGCCAGCGCCGCGCGCGAGTTGGTCAGCACGGCCGGCGGCTTCATCGAAAATCCCACTGCGTCGGCCATCGCGCTGATCCGCTCCCAGAGCGCGACTCGCGACGCGCCGTCACCGGCCTCGCGCAGTTTGTTGGCGGGAATTCCTTCCGCCGGCCAGTCGGGATGAATCTGGAAGCCGCGCCATTCGAGCTGGAAATCGAACTCAGGCTTCAGCCTTCGTATCGTCTCGAAGCCGACGTAGCAGAACGGACAGATGTAATCCGAGAACATCACGATCTTCAGCGCCATAGCTCGATCCTCGTCCAAACAATATAAGACCGACGCTCATGCGCCGTCAAAAACCGTATTTTCCGCAATCGCTCAGCTGTGTTAATTAGCTGGCAGAGCTGATGCGCGCGATTTTCAGTTGAGGTGACGCCATGATTCTCGATTCGTTCAAGCTCGACGGCAAAGTCGCCATAATCACCGGCGCCGGCCGCGGCCTCGGCCGCGCGATGGCGGTGAAGTTCGCGGCGAGCGGCGCCGACATCGTCGCCGCCGCACGCACCCAGTCGCAGCTCGACGAGACTGCCGACGCCGTGAAGCAAACCGGGCGCAAGTGCCTCATCGTGCCGACCGACGTCACCGACTCCGCGCAGGTCAATGCGCTCGCCGAGGCGGCGCTCAAGGAGTTCGGCAAGATCGACATCCTGGTCAACAACGCCGGCGGCGGCGACAGCGGCCGCGGCAAGCAGCTGCCGGAAATCACCGACGAAGATTGGCGCGTTGGCCTCGATACCAATCTCTCCAGCCAGTTCTACGGATGTCGCGCGGTGATCCCGCAGATGGTAAAGCAGAAGCGCGGCAAGATTATCAATATCGCATCGGGCTACGGGCTCCGCGGCGGC
>DATNLS010000391.1:0-5504 GCA_035602775.1 Candidatus Acidiferrales bacterium
GGAACAACCGCGCGTCGTTGTCGACTTCGAGCTGCTGCGAAGTTTTGCCGCGCAGAACTTCCGCGATCTCGGAGGACATCCCGCCGCTAACCAGCGCCGCGTCCGCGCCGGGCGGATATTTCGCTCATCGCACCTCGCCGAAGTCCCACCCGAAAGCCCTATCAGCCAACTCGAGCTCCGCACCCTCGTCACGCTCCAGAGCCGCGCCGAAGTGAAGCACCTGGGCGCGCCCGTGCCGGCGTCGCGTCAAGGCATACGATGGGAACACATTCCGATGGGCGACGAATGGTTCAACGACCAGGGCTACACACGCGTTCCACCGGAGCCCGGCCGCGAGCACCTCGCGCTCGTGATGCATTTTCGACAGGACTGGCGCCGCTTCTTCAAACTGCTGGCCGAGCGCGACGTCTATCCCCTGCTCTTCCATTGTTCCGCCGGCCGCGACCGCACCGGAGTCGGCGCCGCGATGCTCCTATCAATGCTCGGGGTCGAGCGAGACCGAATCGTCGCGGATTTCCTCGAAAGCAACCTCGTGTTCAAGAAGATTCCACTCGCGGCCGAGCAACTCGACCCGGTGTTCGAGCTGATCGACGAGAACGGCGGCATCGAAGGCTTCATGCGCGAGGTCATCGGCCTCGACGCAGCCGAGCTAGGCACCATTCGCGAAGTCTTGCTGGAAGATTGATCGATTAGGCGGGCAGGTAGCCGTCGCGCAGCAGCGATTTGGCGATGATCATCCGCTGTACTTCGCTGGTGCCCTCGCCGATTTCCGAGAGCTTGGCGTCGCGCATGTAGCGCTCGACCGGGAAATCGGTGACGTAGCCGTAGCCGCCGTGAATCTGCACGGCCTTGATCGTCGACCACATCGCAGTCTCCGACGCGAACAGCTTCGCCATCGCAGCCTCGCGCGCGAACGGCTTGCCCGCATCCTTGAGCGCGGCGGCGCGGCAGATTAGCACCCACGACGCGTCGATTCGTGTCGCCATGTCGGCGAACATCCACTGGATCGCCTGGAACTCGGCAATCTTCTTGCCGAACTGGCCGCGCTCGAGCGCGTAGGCGCGCGCTTCCTCGAATCCGCCGCGCGCAATTCCCGCCGCGAATCCCGCGATTCCGATTCGTCCCGCCTCGAGCACCTTCAGCGTCTGCCGATAGCCGGCGTCGAGCTCGCCGACCAGGTTGCGCGCCGGCACGGTGACGTTTTCGAAGATAACTTCGGCCGTGTCCGACGCGCGCAGTCCCAGCTTCTCGATTTTCTTTCCGTTCGTGAGTCCGGCCGTGCCTCGATCGACGATGAATGCCGACACGCCGTCGCGACCGCGCGCCTGGTCGGTGATCGCCATCACGACATAGACGTCAGCGATCGTGCCGTTGGTGATAAACATCTTCGAGCCGGTGATTGAATAGTTGTCGCCGACGCGGGTTGCCTTGGTATGCATCGCAGCCGCATCGGAGCCGGAGCTCGGCTCGGTCAGGCACCACGCGCCGAGCTTCTTCGCTTGCAGCATCTCCGGAACGTAGTGATTGCGTTGATCGTCGGACGCGAAGCCGGCGATGTGCCCGGTCGAGAGCGACATGTGCGCGGCGCAGGTGAGCCCGATCGACGCGTCGTAGCGCGAGAGCCCTTCGACGACGAGCACCTGAGACAGCGTGTCGGCGCCGCCACCGCCGAATTTCTCCGGGAAACTGACGCCGAGAAATCCGAGCTGGCCAAGCTGCTCGACGATATGCCGCGGGAAGCTCTCTTCCTTGTCCCACTGGGTCGAGTGCGGTTTGATTTCGCGCTCGGCAAAGTCGGTCAGCGTTTCGCGGATGCGCCGCTGCTCTTCGGTCAGATCGAAATCCATCGGAACCTAATTGCGCGCCGCGACGTTCTCGCGCACCCACTTGACGATGTCTTCGGTCGACGCGCCGGGGGTGAAGATTTGCCGCACGCCCATTTGCTTAAGCTTCTCGGCGTCGTCGTCGGGAATGATCCCGCCACCGAAGACCGCGACCTCGGCGGCGCCGCGCTCCTTCAGCAGGCGCATCACCTCGGGGAACAGTGTCATGTGCGCGCCTGACAGTACGCTCAGCCCGACGGCGTCGGCGTCTTCCTGCACCGCGGCCTCCGCGATCATTTCGGGCGTCTGATGAAGCCCGGTGTAGATTACCTCGAAGCCGCCGTCGCGCAGCGCGCGCGCGATAATTTTCGCGCCGCGATCGTGACCGTCGAGCCCGGGTTTCGCGACCAGAATTCTGAGTCTCTTTTCCGCCATCGCCTAAATCCAGCCTGGGTCTGTGTACACGCCGAACTCGGCGCGAAAGATATCCGAAACATCGCCCACCGTCGCGTCGCGGCGCACCGCTTCGCAAATCGGATCCATCAGGTTCTCGCCCGATCGGCACGCCTCGGACACGCGCGCGAGCGCTTCCTTGACCGCCACCGAGTTGCGTTCGCGCTTGACCTTGCGCACCCGCTGAATCTGACGCTCTTCGATTTCGGGATCAATCTTGAGCGTCGCGATTGGGATCTCCTCTGGAATCGAATACTTGTTGACGCCGACGACCGTCTTGATTCCCTGCTCGAGCTGACGCTGAAAGTGAAACGCCGCCTCGGCGATCTCACGCTGCGGATAGCCGGTCTCGATTGCCTTGACCATTCCGCCCATCTCGTCGATGCGCCGGATGTAGTCGTTGGCCTCGCGCTCCATCCGGTCGGTCAGCGCCTCGACCGCGTAGCTGCCGCCGAACGGATCGATAGTATTCGTGACCCCGGTCTCTTCGGCGATCACTTGTTGGGTGCGCAGCGCGACCATCACGGCCTGCTCAGTCGGCAGCGCGAGCGTCTCGTCCATGGAGTTGGTATGCAGCGACTGGATGCCGCCGAGCACTCCCGCCAGCGCCTGGATCGCGACGCGGACTACGTTGTTGATCGGCTGCTGCGCCGTCAGCGACGCGCCCGCGGTTTGCGCGTGGGTGCGGAGCATCATCGATTTCGGATTCTTCGCACCGAAGCGATCCTTCATGATTCGCGCCCACATCCGTCGCGCGGCGCGGAGCTTGGCGACCTCTTCAAGAAAATCGTTGTGCAGATTCCAGAAGAACGACAGCCGCTGCGCGAAGTCGTCGACCGCGATGCCGCGCTTGACGGCCTCCTCGACGTAGCAGATGCCGTCGGCAATCGTGAACGCCAGCTCCTGCACGGCGGTCGAGCCGGCCTCGCGGATGTGGTAGCCCGAGATCGACACGGCGTGCCAGCGCGGAACCTTGCGCGCGCAGAACTCGATCATGTCGGTGACGATTCTGAGCGCCGGGCGCGGCGGGCAAATCCATTCTTTCTGCGCGATGTACTCCTTGAGCATGTCGTTCTGAATCGTGCCGCCGACGCGGCCCCACGGAATTCCGTTGCGCTCGGCCACCACCAGGTACATCGCGAGCAGGATCGACGCCGAACAATTAACGGTCATCGAGGTGCTGACCCGGTCCAGCGGAATTCGATCAAACAGCGCCGCCATGTCGTGGACGGTCGAGACCGAAACCCCCTCGCGTCCAACTTCGCCGAGCGCGCGCTCGTGGTCGGCGTCATAACCCATCAGCGTCGGCATGTCGAACGCAGTCGAGAGTCCGTCCTGGCCCTGGCCGAGCAGGAAGTGGAAGCGCGCGTTGGTGTCCTCGGCGAGGCCAAAGCCGGCGAACTGGCGCATGGTCCACAGCCGCCCGCGATACATCGAGCCGTACACACCGCGTGTGTACGGAAACTCGCCAGGGTTGCCGAGCGTGTCGTCGTACGAGCCGGTCGCGTCGTGTGGCGTGTAGAGCGGGTCGAGCTCCATGTCGGACACGGTCGAAAAGCGAACTGGCCGCTCGCTCGCCTGCTTGTAGGTCGTTTCGAGCCATTTCTTTTTGTTGCTCACGATCTCACCGGCTTTCGAGCACGCTGCCCGCGATCACGAGGCGCTGAATCTCCGAGGTGCCTTCGTAAATCTCGGTAATCTTGGCGTCGCGGAAAAAGCGCTCGACCTTGAACTCCTTGGTGTAGCCGTAACCGCCGTGAATCTGCACCGCTTCGGTCGCGGACTTCATCGCGGTTTCGGCGGCGAACAATTTCGCCATCGCGGATTCCTTGGTGCATGATTCGCCGCGATCTTTCAGCGTGGCCGCGCGATGCGTCAGCAAACGAGCCGCGTCGATCTCAACCGCCATGTCGGCGAGCTTCCACTGAATCGCCTGGTATTGCGAGATCGGCTTGCCGAAGGTCAGACGCTCCTGCGCGTACTTCAACGACGCTTCGAGCGACGCGCGCGCGATCCCGAGCGCCTGCGACGCGATTCCAATCCTGCCGCCGTCGAGTGTCTTCATCGCGACCTTGAAGCCCTGCCCTTCCTCGAGCAGCAGATTCTCGCGCGGCACTCGCATATCGGAAAAACTCAGCTGCGCCGAATGCGCGCCGTGGATTCCCATCTTGTCTTCGACCCGCGTGACCGCCCATCCGGGCGTATCGGTCTC
This sequence comes from Candidatus Acidiferrales bacterium, assembly GCA_035602775.1. Taxonomy (GTDB): domain Bacteria; phylum Desulfobacterota; class Binatia; order Binatales; family Binataceae; genus Binatus. The sequence goes on from DATNLS010000391.1 coordinate 4,489, forward strand.
GACCGCGAACGCACTGATCCCATGATGTCCCTTGTCGGGCTGCGTCATTGCGAACACGATCGCCACCTTCGATTGCGGCGCGTTAGTAATAAAATTCTTGGTGCCGTTGATCACGTACGAGTCGCCGTCGCGCACCGCGCGCGTCTTCTGACCGGCGGCGTCGGAGCCGGCCTGCGGCTCAGTCAGCGCGAAGCATCCGAGCCAACTGCCCGTCGCCATCTTCGGCAGAAAATGAATTTTCTGCTCCGCGGTGCCCAGTCCGAGAATCGGCCACGACGCGAGCGAGCAATGCGCCGACATGATGACCGCGGTCGAAGCGCATTCGACGGCAAGCTCCTCGAGCACCAGCGAATAGGCGACGTGATCGAGGCCCGCGCCGCCATACTGTTCGGGGATGAAGATGCCGAGCATCCCGAGCCGCGCGAGTTCGTCGATGGCCGCAGCGGGGTATCGATGCGAGCGGTCGGCCTCGACGCCTATTAGCCCGAGCTTCTCGCGGGCAAAGCGGCGGGCCACGTCGCGCGCGCCGCGTTGTGCTTCAGTGAGTTCGAGATCCATCCCAATCCATTTGTAGCTTAGAGTGATAGGCGAGGTCGATAGAATCGCGCGCGGATTTTACGTCGCGCTCTGAACGGTCGTTTTGATTACTCACGCCACGCTAGTGCGTAGCAGGTACGACCCGAATGGAAGTCCCGCGCGCGCGGAAGGTTTGCACGGTCATCCCGGACGGGGTGGCGTCGACCATCACGGCGCCGTCAAGGTCGGTGCGCATCACGATGGCGCCATCCTCCGCGTAACGCTCGACGACGGAGTCCGCCGGGAAATGAAAGTTGTTCAGATACCCGTCCGAGATTACCGCGACCTCGGGATGCACCTCCGCGATAAATGCCGCGGTCGAGGAAGTTGCGCTGCCGTGATGCGGCACCTTCAGGATGGTCGCGTGAAGTTCGGCGCCGTGCTCGAGCATCGCGCGCTCGCCGGCCGATTCGATATCGCCGGTGAATAGCAACGAGGCG
>DATNLS010000150.1:0-8066 GCA_035602775.1 Candidatus Acidiferrales bacterium
CGTCGCGGCAATCGCCTCGCCCGCGCCGCCGAGCGCGCGCAAATCGTCAATCGCGATGTCGTTCCATCGAAGCTCGAGCAGCGTGCGCGCGAGCGCGCGGGAGAAGCCCGGGAGATTCAGCACCGGCGCGAAGTGCGCGAGCGCACCCGAGGGCGCCAGGCGAAAGACCGCGCGGGCGGCGACGGCCTCGGCCGCGAGTCCGTCAGCGGGAGCGAGGCCAGCGTCGGCGAGCGTTTCGGCGGCGAGCAATCCAACCAGACGGTTCAGTGTGAGTCGATGCACGCCGAGCATCGCGCCGCGCGACAGCGCGAACGCGCGCACCAAGTCGTCGGCCGCTTCCTTGACCGACGCAATCACGAGGACTTCGCTGGCCACTGGTTGCGACTCGAGCCACGCACGGGCGGCGGTGATTCGTTCGCTGGCGCGCTCGGAGATTATTATTTCACGAGAAGCTGGCATCCGCGCGGCGCGACTCGATGCCGCGCCACATCACTATCGTCGTCCCCGGCGATCGTATCTCGCAAGAGGCCGCGCCGCGGTGTTTCCACAGCAGTGACAACGGTTGTCAGGGCGCAACCCGAGGAGTGGGGAAGGATAAATCACTTTATTGAATGTGGAACCCGCGGTGGGTTCCACACCTCCTTCGGCAGGGGTGACCCCTGCACCCAGCGTAAGAAAAAGAAGATCAGATCATGCGAGACCGAGGTCGCTGTAGACCGCGTCGAGCGTTGAGATCATGCGCGCGTCGTTACGGTTTTCCTGCGACTCGAGCATCCCGTTGAATACGAGAGTCACCACGACTCTGTTCTGCGGATCGACGAATCCCACCGACGAGACGTAGCCTGCGTGACCCCAGGTGCGCGACGAGCATCGCGTGCCGAACCACGTCGCGCTGTTGCAGTACTGCTTAGAATCGACGACTACTCCAAGTCCGCGATCGAGAGGATAGCCAAACGTGCGATCGCGCATCCCGACCAGATGGCGCGCCGAGATCGCCTCGACGGTTTGCGGCCTGACGACGTTGCCTCCGCCGGCCAGCATCGCCTCGTAGAACTTACCGAGATCGTGAATTGGTCCGCGCGCACTGCCGCCAGGACGGCATACTCCGAGCGCTTCAGCGCTGTTGCTCCAAAACGTGTAGCTGTGCGGAATCGGTTTCATGAGGCCGGTCGCGAGGTGCATCGGCGCGATTCGATTCTCGGCCGCGTAGTCGCGATGACGTTCGAGCGGCATCCCGAGCCACGTGTCGCGCATCCCGAGAGGCTCGAAGATCTCCTCACGCACGTATTGCGAGTATGGCCGGCCGTCGAGTCGCCGCACGATCTCAGCGAGGACGTACCATCCCGACGCGACGTGATAGCCCATCCGCTCACCGGGCACCCATCCGGGCTCGAGCGGCGCGTCGCATAACTGCGCGATGATTTTCTCCCACTGGTCGGTCGACCACTGAATCACCGCGCCAGGAAATCCGCCCGTATGCGTGAGCACGTGGCGAATGGTCACACGCTCCTTGCCCTTGGCGCCGAACTCCGGAATATGCCGCGCGACAACATCGTCCAGCCCCAGCTTGCCGCGTTCCCACATCTGCGCGATCGCGACTGCGGTGATCGGCTTGATCGACGACATCCACAGCATCAGCGTGTCCGGACGCATCACGACGCCTTCGCGCGCTTCACCGAACGCGAGATCGCCGACCGTCTTACCGTCGCGCGAGACGTAAAGCTGCGCGCCGAGATGAAGGCGAGTCTTGATTCCGTGTTCGATGACCGCCGATGCTCGTTCCAACATACTTGTCAAGTCTCGCTCTGGTTCTCGCGGTTTGCTTGACGCATCGTCACCTGGTCCCAGAGATTGAGCATATATCCGTCAGGGTCCAGCAGTTCTGCCCCGTACCCCCAGAACAGGCGCTGCCGCGAATTCACGAACTTGACGCCACTTTTCGAAAGCTTGGCATACGTGCGATCGACGCTCTTCAGTTGGATGGTGACGGTTACTTTGTCTCCCACCAAACGCTTACTCGCTTTTCGCAGAAAGATCGTGAAGCCTGACGAATCCTGGATCGCAGCAATGCCGCCGCGCTCGAATTCAACCTTGAAACCAAGTTTGCTCAAGTACCAGTCACGCGACCTGCGCACGTTAGAAACGGGGAGAGTCATGTGATCGAATTTGACCATTCGGCGCTCCTTAGTTCTAAGGTGCAGGGTTTAACCCTGCCCAGGGAAGCCTGAAAACCAGGATGGGTTTCACTACAATCAAGGTTCCTCTCCTCTAGAACTTCCCATGCCGCCCCACTCCCGACGCGAATCGCTCCGCGCCTGCGCGCGTCTCACCTGATTCGACCGTTGCGATGCCGTAGCGGTACTCGTTTTTCAGCGCGTCGTCGAGCGGCAGCGTCCACGCTTCGTAGGCGGACATCCGATCTCCGCGCATGCATCGTTGCGGGAAGCTTGCGATTTGTTTTGCCAGCTCGCGCGCCGACGCCAGCGCCGTGCCCGGCTCGACGACGCGATTCGCCAGGCCCATCGTGAACGCTTCTTCGCCGGAGACGCCGCGGCCGGTGAGGATCATGTCCATCGCGCGGCTCATCCCAATCAGGCGCGGCAATCGAATCGTGCCGCCGTCGCAGAGCGGCACGCCGAAGCGCCTGCAATACACGCCGAAGGTCGCGTCGCGCGCGGCTACCCGCAGGTCGCACCACAGCGCGAGCTCGATTCCTCCCGCGACTGCGAAGCCCTCGACCGCCGCAATCACCGGCTTGCCGAGCAGCATCCGCGTGCATCCTAGCGGCCCGTCGCCGTTCTCAGTCACGCGATTGCCGCGAGAGGTCGCGACCGCCTTCAGATCCGCGCCAGCGCAAAACGTTCCGCCCGCGCCAGTCAGGATCGCGACCGCGAGCGCGTCGTCGGCGTCGAAGCGGCGGAAGGCGTCGGCCAGCAGTGCGGCGGTTGGCCGATCGACGGCGTTGCGCGCCTCAGGCCGGTTGATAGTCACGATTGCGATTTCGTTCTCGACTTCGAACTCGACCAGGCTCATCGAATGACCTCCCGCGGCTTTAACTGCGATCGACCAAATTTGCTTTCTTCAAAATTTTGCTCGTTGAGGAACGGAGATGTACGACGCCCGAATCCAAAGCGCTGTGGCTCTCGAAACCGCTGTGCGCGAACACCTCGAGCATCTGGCGGTTCTCGCCGAGAACGTCGGCCTCGAATTCCGTGACACCGTTCGCATCGGCGATGAGACTCAGGTGTTCGAGCAGCAGCGTGCCGATGCCGTGCCCCTGGAAGCCATCGAGAATCGCAAACGCGACCTCCGCGCGACTGGGATTGGCGCCTCGGATATAACGGCCGACACCGATGAAGCGCTCGCGCCCGTTCTCAGTCAACGTCGCGGCCAAGCCAACGTGATTCTTGAAATCGAGCTCAGTCAGCTGCTTCAGATCCTGCGGCGACAGGTCGCGCCGTATCCCCATGAAACGAAAATAGATGGACTGTTCGCTCATGCCCTTGAAATGATCGTGCAGTCGCTCCTGGTCGTCGGAACGAATCGCGCGAATCCAGATCGCGGTGCCATCGAGCGTCACGGCGTCCACGCGATAGTTCCGCGCGTCGATCAGCATGTCGCGATTTTCCATACCGGCCGTCGAGTATAGCGTCGATTCCGCTTGGAATCTTGCGCGCGTTTCGCTAAGCCGATCAGCAGCGGCGCAACGATGGGCGAGTTCACAATCAAGGACAAGGTCGCGATCGCCGGACTCGGCGAGACGCAGTACTACAAACGCGGCGCTGCCCCGGTCAGCGAATTCCGGCTCGCGCTCGAGGCGATTCAACGCGCCGCCGACGACGCCGGGATTCCGGTGACCGCGATCGACGGTATCGCGTCCTACAGCAACGACCGCAACGATTCGGTTCGCGTCGCGACCGCGCTCGGACTGCCGGAATTGCGCTTCACCAACATGTTCTGGGGCGGCGGCGGCGGTGGAGGATCGGGCGCGATCGGCAACGCAGCGGCCGCGATCGTCGCCGGCTTCGCCACCTGCGTGGTCGTGTATCGCGCGCTGGCGCAGGGCCAGTTCGGCCGCTTCGGCGCGACACCCCCGGTGCGCACGATTTCCGGCCCAATCGCGTACACCTGGCCGTACGGGATGTCCACGCCGGCGCAATGGATCGCGCTACGCACGCGCCGCTTCATGCACGATCACCACATCACGCAGGACCCGCTCGCGGCGATCGCTATGGCCTGCTATCACCATGCGCAATCGAATCCGCGCGCGATCATGTACGGGCGCCCGTTGACGCGGCAGGCATACGACGAGTCGCGATGGATCGTCGAGCCGTTTCATCTTTACGACTGCTGCCTCGAGAACGACGGCGCCGCGGCGGTGATTGTCACCAGCGCCGAGCGGGCGCGCGATCTCAAGCAGCGCCCAGCGTACGTGATGGCGTCGGCGCAAGGCTCCGATTTCCGTCAGGGCGCGACCGCCGAGAATGGTCCCGACTACGCGACCTCGAATTTCAAAACGCTGGCGCCGCGCCTGTACGCGATGGCCGGAATCGAGCCCAAGGACGTCGACGTCGCGCAAGTGTACGAAAATTTCACCGGCGCCGTCATGACGAGTATCGTCGAGCACGGCTTCTGTCACCCGGACGAAGTGATGGAATTCTGCACCTTCGAAAATCTGACCGCGCCGAATGGAAGGCTGCCGATCAACACCAGCGGCGGAAACCTGGCCGAGTGCTACATGCACGGACTCGAACTGATCATCGAAGCGGCGCGGCAAGTCCGAGGTACGTCGACGTGCCAGGTCGAGGACGCCGAAATCTCGATGGTGGTGTCGGGTCCGATGGTCGCGCCGGTGAGCGATCTGATCCTGCGCAGGTAATCGCGATGGCTGACGAATCGAAAACATATTTGCCCACCGGGATGCCGGCGCCCGAAGCGACGCGCGACGGATTGGATCGCGAATTCTGGGACGCGGCCAAACGTCACGAGTTGGTCGTGCAGAAATGCAATTCATGCGGGACGTTCCAATTCGGCCCCGAATGGATTTGTCACAAGTGCCACACGCTCGATGTCGGATGGCATCGCGTATCCGGCCGCGGGCGCGTCTACAGCTGGGAGCGCGTGTGGCATCCGGCGCATCCCGCACTGAAGTCCGCCTGCCCCTATCTTGTGGTGGTGGTGGAACTCCCCGACGCAGGCAACGTTCGCATGGTCGGCAATCTGCTCGGCGACCCGCAACTTGAGGTGCCCTTCGACGCCCCAGTCGAGGCCGTCTTCGAAGACCACCCCGAGGGCTTCACGCTGATTCAGTGGAAGCTCACGAATCGCTGACGCGTCTCGCTGACCACGTAATTTTTTCCCGAAAAATCAAAATTCCCGCCGCAATTCATGTGTGAGCTGGCATAGGGTTTGCGCGTTGCTCGCTTAGCGGTTTTTCCGGCCTGAAATGCTGGTGAATACGGAGAAAAATTTATGAAGTACGGAATTTTTCTTACACTGTTCTCGGCCGCCGCGCTGCTGGTAGCTGGAAAGCTCAGCCCTGTTTTTGCTCAGGACTACGATCCCGCATATGCGCCGGAGTATGCGAGCAGCGACCGGGACTGGAATCCAAGCGGCTCAGACTATGACCAGGGGCCGGCCCGGCACTGGGAGCGTTTTCTCGAGCGAGATGAGAACCAGGATTTTGCCCGCCAATTCAGCGGAAATCCCAATATCGTTCGCGACCCGCGTGAAATGGATCAGTGGTCGGGAGTTCGTGAGCTCTTCGATAACCATCCCGATGTACGCGATTACGTCTATCAGACCGTCCGCGACTACAACGAGAATACGCGGCCCGGTGAGAAGTGGCATCGCGAGCTGGAGGCAAATCCCAATTTTGCCGATCGCTACCGCCAGAATCCGAATATCGTCAACGACTCGAACCTGGCGAGCGACGAGCCTGAAATCGGCGAATTTCTGAGAACCAATCCGGAGGTTCGGCCCTATCTCGACAGAAAGAGCGACCGCTACGATCGCGATTCGCGCAACGAGGAGTAGCGCGCCTCAGGTCTTATCCGGTTCGTCGCCCTTGATGAACTTGAGCGACGCGGAATTCATGCAGTAGCGCAGGCCGGTTGGGCGCGGGCCGTCGTCGAACACGTGGCCGAGATGGGCGTCGCATTGCGCGCACAGCACCTCGGTCCGCTTCATGAAAAGTGATCGGTCGGTCTCGGTCTTGACGTTCTCGGCCGCAATCGGCTGATAGAAACTCGGCCATCCAGTGCCCGAATCAAACTTGGTGTCAGAGCTGAACAGCGCGTTGCCGCAGCAGATGCACCGATAGAGGCCCTTGTCGTGATTCTCGGCGTACAAGTTTGAGAACGGACGCTCGGTGCCTTTTTTGCGCGTAACGTCGTACTGCTCCGGGGTCAGTTCCTTGCGCCATTCCTCGTCCGTTTTGACGACTTTATCTACCATGACAAGTCCCTTTCTCTGTCCGGAATCGGTGAACTCAACGATCGATACTTTGACTATACCCGACGCGCCCGCATCCGGCGAATCGCCGGACGAATCGGCGGTGACGACTCTCTCGGCGTATCCGAATGCGATAATCGCAGGTATCGCGACAATCGCGCCAACGAACGCCCGCCGCCCGATAATGGGCGCGTTCTGACTATTGGAGTTGCTATTGCCTTTGGCCAATTTTCGATCCGTTGTCGTGATCATTGCATAATAGAAACGATTTCGCAGCGTTGGCAGTTCCCGATGCCTCGGAAGGGGGTACCTTCGTGCGAGATCTGGCCGCCTCGGCTCAGGACGATTGGCGAGCAGGGCTAATCGAGAGACAAACCGGCATGAGTGGCAAAGTTGCGGAAGTCACGGTCGCGCGTTACCAGCGCCACTTCGTGGTCAATACATGACTGTGCGATGAGAGTGTCGGCCAGGCGTGCCTTAAGACCCCGACGCAGAAGCCGGGCACGGAGTTCTCCGGCGCGTTCCCAGTAACCGTCGAGAACTTCAAGCCGCGGAACGGCGCGAATCAAAGTCCCAGCTTCTGAACGAAGCAAAGGGTCGCTCAGCAGTTCGGTAACGACCACCGGGGGAAAAACACCCTGCCGGAACCTCAATGCTTCCTCGACCGCGGTCACGTCCCTGCCGCGCTCGCCGGAAAGGAAAGCGATAGCGGAGCTGGTATCGAGCGCAATCATCTTCTGTCCTGTCGCAGTTCGCGCAAATTGATCGAGAATTTCACCTTACCGCGCATTTTCAGCAACCCGTCGTAGGCTTCACTAGCGGCCAACAACTCCAGACCCTTGCGAACGGTTTCGCTGATACCCGCGCGCGCAGCTCTTTGCGCCTTGTTCAACAACTCGCTGCGGACGTGAACTGTGATCTTCCGCTCGGCTTTCATGCCGTAAATCATACCAGCATCAGGTGCCGTAATCATATACGGCAGTTCAAGCGTCCTGGTATTGCTGAATGTTTGCGATGTGCGCGCAGCTTAAATCTGATAGACGAACAGCTTCTGTTCCTTGGGCTGCAGGAACACGTGCGCGCCGTTCTCCAGGCGCAGCACCTCGTAGCGCTCGTGGCTGATTTCGACTTGCACCATGTCGCCCCACTCGGCGACCAGCTCGACTTTGACCTGCGGGCCGGCCGGGTTGATCGACTTCACCGTCGCGGGAAAGGTCTGTTTGCCGTTGGGCTTCAGCACGATTTCCAGCAGATGCGGCCGCACGTAGAGGACCGCCTTGCCGTTCTCGTCGGGATGCGCATGGGTGTGCGTATTCTCGAGCTCGACCGCGGTATCGCCCAGGAAAACGCGGCCGTTCTCGATGCGCCCGTGGAACAAATTAACGTTGCCCAGGAAGTTGTACACGAACGCGTTGGCGGGATGGTGATAGACCTCTTCGGCCGATCCGATCTGCTCGATGCGCCCCTGGTTCATCACGACGATGCGGTTGGCGAGCTCGAGCGCCTCTTCCTGATCGTGCGTGACGAACACGCTGGTAATTTTGATCTCGTCGTGCAGCCGCCGCAGCCATCGGCGCAGCTCCTGCCGCACCTTGGCGTCGAGCGCGCCGAAC
>DATNLS010000272.1:0-4697 GCA_035602775.1 Candidatus Acidiferrales bacterium
GAAGATTGGAAGGAATCGAGCCGATGTTGCGATCGCGATCGTAAATCAGGCGCCAACTGATCTCGACGTTGTCACGCACGCAGCTTTGGCAGAGGCCGTGGTTGCGGGTCACGTCGTGGTGGGTGGTGGTTTCGTGACACCACAGACAACTGACGAGACGGCTAGCAACGGTGGGATGAACGAGTGAGGTCGCGGGTTCCATAAATCCTCCGCGCGAAATTGGTGGGGAGCGGGCGGTGCGGCGATGAGCTGAACGAGCGGGACTGAGCGGACCGGACGGACACGATGAAAACAAAAAATCGTTCGTGCACGGGCGTGCGGGCGCGAACTGAGCTAAAGATGGGTAGCCGGTGAGAGCGAGCAGCGTGCGGGGAGACGATAGAAAGCATCGAGTGACGGCGAGAGGTCGAGGGGGCCGGCGTAGGCGGGGGCTTCGTTCTGAGTCGGGGGTAGTTTGCTTGAGACGGGATCATGCGCTTTAAGAATCTTATTTCACACTAGGAGATTTATGTCAACTACAGTGGTTGACGCCGCATTTCGATCGAGGCTGACTCAGGTGATCCAGTCGTTTGGATCAGTGGTGGCGTTGGCGACGGCGGTCGGGGTTTCCGATAATGCGATCTACAAATGGCTAGCTGGCAGAGGGCAGCCGAGTGTCGGCAACCTGGTGGCGCTGGCGCGCGCAGCGCGGGTGTCGGTGGAATGGCTGGCGACGGGCGCGGAGTCGCAGCCGAGTGCGCAGGCGGGGGCGAGCGCGGTCGAACATGGCGATTTTATTTTCATGCCGCGCAACCGGATTCGATTTTCGAGCGGACGCGAAGGGATACTGCGCAGCGAGCAGGTGGTGGACTCGATCGCGTTTCGCGCCGACTGGGTCAAGCGGGTGCTGCATACGGAGCCGCGCGACTTGATCCTGATCGAGGTGGTGGGCGATTCGATGGCGCCGACGGTCGAGGACTCGGACCTGATCCTGGCCAATCTGGCGGAGCCGCGATTCCGGCAGGACGGAATCTACCTGCTGCGGCATGACGGCGGGCTGGAGGTGAAGCGAATCCAGCGGCGGCCGGATGGGAAGATGCTGGTGCGCAGCGACAATCCGAAATACGAATCGATGATAGTTGCGAGCGTGAAGATTATCGGGCGAGTGATCTGGATCGGCGGGAGCGTGTGATCTTTTTCACTGAGGGTCAGCGGGAGTGACGCCGAACTGAGTGATGAAGAGCGCGCAGGCGATCATCGCGAGGCCCTTGAGGAACATCGAGACGTTGACGGCGCGCATGACGGGGTCGGCGAGCGTTAGCATCGCGGTGCCGTGGACGACGAACGTGACGGGGACGAGAAACAATACGATGAGCCAGCCGCCGAGGCGCGGGCGGTAGTTGAAGAGGATCAGGACGGCGCCGGCGAGCTCGACGAGGCCGGAAATCGCGACCCAGAATGCGCGGAACGGAACCGGCGCGGGCATCAGGTCGATGTAACTTTGCATCGAAGTGAAATGGGTGATGCCGGAGAGAAAGAAAATCAGCGTGAACAGGATGCGGGCGGTGAGGCCGATGGCGGGACGGATGATTTTAAGATCGCCGGTGTTCACGCTGGTGCGCGAACAATAGTGGATCGAATTCATCAATAGAAGAGTTTTTGCCTTGAGGCGTTTCGGTACTATGCTGCGGGCGTGGGTTCGCGAAACGAAGACGTCGAGAGCGTGCGGGCGGATCTTGCGGAGGTGCTCGAGCGGCATGCGGTCGGGCTCGACGCGGCGCGTCCCGACGCGGTCGCGCGCAGGCGCAAGACGGGTCAGCGCACGGCGCGCGAGAATATCGAGGAGCTGTGCGACGCGGGCACCTTCGTCGAGTACGGGCCGATCGTGGTCGCGGCGCAGCGGCGGCGGCGCGAGATCGACGACCTGATCAAGAATACGCCGGCCGACGGGCTGGTCACCGGGCTCGCCACTGTCAACGGGAATTTGTTCGGCGCCGAGCGCTCGCGATGCGTCGTGATGTCGTATGACTACACGGTGCTGGCCGGCACGCAGGGGCATCAGAACCATCGCAAGAAAGATCGGATGTTCCAGATCGCGCGCGAATTGCGATTGCCGCTGGTGCTATTCGCCGAGGGCGGCGGCGGGCGGCCAGGCGACACTGATGGCGGTTTTCACAATTCGCGATCGTTTCACGATTTTCCGAAGCTGAGCGGGCTGGTGCCGCTGGTCGGGATCACGTCGGGGCGCTGCTTCGCGGGTAACGCGTCGTTGCTGGGATGCTGCGACGTGGTGATCGCGGCGCGGCGTTCGAATATCGGGATGGGCGGTCCGGCGATGATCGAAGGCGGCGGCCTGGGCATCTTCCGTCCCGAGGAAATCGGGCCGATGGAGGTGCAGGTGCCCAACGGCGTGGTCGATATCGTGGTCGAGGACGAATCGGATGCGGTGAAGGTCGCGCGCAAATATCTTTCGTACTTCCAGGGCGCTGTGAGCGATTGGACGTGCGCGGATCAGCGTCTGCTGCGCAATATCATTCCCGAGAACCGGCTTCGCGTTTACGACGTGCGCACGGTTATCGAGACGATGGCGGATACAGGGTCGGTGCTCGAGATTCGACGCGACTTCGGACCGACGATGATCGCGGCGTTCATCAGGATCGAGGGGCATCCGTTCGGCGTGGTCGCGAACAACCCGAAGCATCTGGCAGGCGCGATCGACAGCGACGGCGCCGACAAGGGCGCGCGCTTCATCCAGCTGTGCGACGCGTTCGACGTTCCGATTTTGTTTTTGTGCGACACGCCCGGGATCATGGTCGGGCCCGAGATCGAAAAGACGGCGCTGGTGCGGCATTCGTCGCGGATGTTCCTGACGGCGGCGAATGCGACCGTCCCGTTTTTCACGATCGTGCTGCGCAAGGCCTACGGGTTAGGCGGGATTGCGATGGCCGGCGGGAGTTACGACGCGCCGCTGTTCACGGTGGCGTGGCCGACGGGCGAGTTCGGGCCGATGGGGCTCGAGGGCGCGGTGAAGCTGGGGTATCGCAACGAGCTCGCGGCGATCGCGGAGCCGGCGGCGCGCAAGAAGCGCTTCGACGAGATGGTCGCGACGATGTATCAGCGCGGGAAGGCGATTAACAATGCGTCGCATTTTGGAGTTGACGATGTGATCGATCCGGCGGATTCGAGGCGATGGATCGCGGCGGGATTGAGGTCGAGTGCGCCGCCGGAACCGCGCAACGGGAAGAAATATCCGTACATCGATAGTTGGTAGGGTCCGCGTGGTAGGAGCGTGGGCAGAGGGGAAGGGTAAATCACTTGATTTAATGCGGAACCCACCGTGGGTTCCGCACCTCCCTGGGCAGGGGTGACCCCTGCACCCAGTGTTAAGATGCGGGACTTTATCCCTGTTAGAACTGATCAAAGCGAAAGGGGCGACCCTCTCCGCGCGGACGGCGAACGGATCGCGGCGGGGCGAATGATCTGCGGCAGGTGTACGCGGCGCGGAAGTGGCGAATGGACTACGGGCGAGAGCGCCGGCGGATCCGCGCAGCGGGAAGAAGGGACGGGCGACGGTACTTGTCGTCCTGAGCGGAGCGAGCGGAGTGTTGTCCTCCTGACGGAGCGAGCAACGCGAGCGCTTGCGTGTCATCCTGACGAAGCGAGCAACAGCGAGCGGCAGGAAGGATCTCGGACAGCTTCGCGGCAGCGAAGCCGGTTCCGGTTTTGAGATCGCGCAGCGCTCGTTTGTTTGAGGCGGTGCGTCGGCGCGTGGGCTTCTTGTACTGGCGATGCGCACTGCGGTATCCAATTCACAGAGAAGAAGCAGAATCTTGAATCGCGCGCGAGAAAATCGCGCGCTGTATTTGGACCCTCACCTTCGTCCTCTCCCTAATAGGGAGAGGAGACAGAGAGGAGAGATGTTGTGATCAAATCGGCTGAAGAAACTGTGCACGTTGCGGGTGCTCAGTTGGCGATGGTCAAAGGCGGGTCGGGGAAGCCGCTGCTGATTTTGCATGATGAGCTTGGGTATCCGGGGTGGATGACGTGGAATGAGACGCTGGGGCATGAGCGTGAGTTGTTCATTCCGCTGCAGCCGGGGTTTGGGAAGACGCCGAAGCTCGAGTGGGTAAGGACTTATCGCGATCTGGCGGGATTCTATTCGCAAGTGCTGCGGGAGTTGAAGCTCGATCCGGTTGATGTGATTGGGTATTCGGCGGGTGGGTTTATTGCGGCTGAGATGGTGGCGGCGGATCCGCGGATTTTTTCCAGAATGGTTCTGGTAGGGCCGATGGGGATTAAACCTACCGAAGGCGAGATTATGGATATTTTTCCGATCACTATGCGGACACATTTGCGAGCGACCGTCGCAGATCCGCATGGGACGCCGGAGTTTTTGAAGCTGTATGGCGGGGAGATGACGCCCGAGCAGTTCGAGGCGTTCGAGGATGCGCGGGCGGAATCGGCGCGGATTGGGTGGGAGCCTTATATGCATAATCCGGCGCTGCCGTACCTGCTGCGCGGAACGAAGGTGCCGACCCTGCTGGTGTGGGGGACGAAGGATCGGGTAGTGCCGCGCGGATGTATCGACGAATACAAGAAGGCGATACCGGGGGCGCAGGTCGCGACGATCGAAGGCGCGGGGCATCGGCCTGAAATTGAGAATTCAAGTGAGTTTGTGAAAATAGTCAGTCGGTTTCTCAGTGAGTAATGATTTTGCT
>DATNLS010000370.1:0-11305 GCA_035602775.1 Candidatus Acidiferrales bacterium
ACGATGCCGCCGCCGAGTGTGCGCGAATTGGTCTCGTCGCGGATGACGAAGCGGTCGCCCGCCAGCGCGACGACGGCGCCCTCAGCCACCAGCTGCGCGAAGCCCGCCGCTTTGGGCGCCAAAGCGTCCGCCTCGTCTAGCACGATCGCGCGCGCGATAGTTTCGGCGGTGCCGATGAACAGCCGCACGCGTGTGTTGTTCTTGAGCGCGCGCTTGGCGGCCGGACGAATCTCGAGCCATGCGTCGAAGCGCGTGGTTGCGGATTCGAGCCGCTCGTCGGCGAGTACGTCGCCGCGCGCCAGCTCGAGCTTTTCAGCGCCCGTGAGATTCAGCGCGACGCGCTGGCACAGGCCGGCGCTCTCCACCGAGTCCGAATGCACCTGGATCGAGCGCACGCGGACCTCGGCGTTCGACGGCAGCACGCGCAGCTTGTCGCCGACGCGGACCTCGGCGCCCATCGCGGTGCCGGTCACGACGATGCCATGTCCCTTGATGACGAACGCGCGATCGAGCGGCAGCCGGAAGATCCCGGTGGCGCGGCGCGCCTGGAAGCCGTAGAGCTGGCGAACGATCTCATCGCGCAGTTGGTCGAGGCCGAGGCCGGTGATCGACGACACCTCGATAACCGGCGCGCCCGCGAGCGTGGTGCCGTCGGCCAGCAGCTCGATCTCGTCGTGCACGTCGCGAAGTCGCGCGGCGTCTGCGAGGTCGGCCTTAGTGATCACGAAGATGCCGCGTCTCGTGCCGAGCAGATGCAGTATGTCGAGATGCTCCTCAGTCTGCGGCATCACGCCGTCGTCGGCGGCCACGGTGAACAGCACAAGATCGATTCCGTGTGCGCCGGCAAGCATGTTGCGGATGAAGCGCTCGTGGCCGGGGACGTCCACGATGCCGGCGCGAGTGCCGTCGGGCAGCGTGAAGTAGGCGAAGCCGAGGTCGATCGAGATCCCCCGCTCCTTCTCCTCCTTGAGACGATCGGTGTCCTGCCCGGTAAGCGCCTTGATGAGCGCGGTCTTGCCGTGATCGATATGTCCGGCGGTGCCGATGATGGCGTGGGTGGTGGGCGGGGCCATCCAGCGATGTTATACCGGCATGAAGCGGTGCGGGAGCGAGCTACTGCATCTGCTTGGTGTACATCGCCATGTCGAAGTAGTCGCGCCATGCGCTGATCTTCGAGCCGGTGATTTCGAACACGCCGGCTACCGGCAACGAGATCGTTTTGCCGTTGCCCAGATCGAAGACGTCGACCCGCTCGTTGAAAACTACGTTGCCGGCGCTGGCGGTATGCATCACCTTGAAATGCAGCGACTTGGCCATCGGCAGAAAGGTATTGATGACGCTGCGGATGGCGTCTTTGCCCTTGGCCGACTCGAGCGGGATGTTGTGGTAGACGGCGTCGTCGGTGAAGAAGCCGAGCAATTCGTCGACGTTCTTGCGCGGCCATGCGTTGCAGAAATCGGTCACGATTTTTTCAGCTTCCGTCGCCATTGCGGTTCTCCCTATTCGTTGTCGAGATAGAAGCGGTCTTCGTCCTTGTTATAGCCGAACAGCTCGGCATAGCGCCCCCAGTTCACCATCGTCATGAATTGGCGCTCCGGCTTTTCGCTCGGCAGGAGCATTGCGAGGTGTTCGAGCGCGACTTCCCGGGTTAAAGACTTATCCTCCTGCCCCTTGAGCAGCCGAGTGAAGTAGCTGAAGAGACTGTGTTTCTTCAACTGCTCGCGCACAATCAGCTTGCGCTCGTTGACCTTCGCCTCGAGAAATTGTTTTCCGAGCGGCTCGAGCACTACGTCTCCGGTCGGAGTCGAAACCAAGCCGAGAATTTCTCCGGCCTTCATCACCTTGAGCAAATCGCCGAATTTGAAATTGAGATCGCGCGCGATTTTATAACCGTCCTCGTGCCCGCCGCGATCTTCGAGCAATTCGAGCAGGCCGAACACCAGCGTCAATCCGCAATCGGGCAGCGGAGCGATGATTGGCGTCGCCATCAGCCGCGCTCCTCGATCAGCGAGAAGACCTTGTCGGTCAGGGCGTTGAAAGCCTCAGTGCGGCGGTCGCGCGGTCTCGACAACTCGACCTTGAGATCCTTGACGATGCGCCCCGGGCTCGCCGCCATCACGATGATCCGATCGGCAAGCTCGATCGCCTCCTCGATGATATGGGTGACGTGCACGATATTTTTCACCGGCATGTCGGGCGATTGCCAGATGTCGAGCAACTCCTCGCGCAGCGTGATCGCAGTCAGGGCGTCGAGCGCGGAGAACGGCTCGTCCATCAGCAGCACCTTGGGCTCGACCGCAAGCGCGCGCGCAAACCCGACCCTTTGCTTCATCCCGCCCGAGAGTTCGCGCGGGTAGGCTTCCTCGAAGCCGTCGAGGCCGACTTTGTCGATATAGATTCCGGCACGCTTCTCGCGCTCAGCCGGCGGCAGTCCTTGCGCTTCGAGACCGAGCTCGACGTTGGCCTTGACCGACAGCCACGGCAGCAGCGCGAACGACTGGAACACGAGCGCGCATTCCATATTGATCCCGTCGACCTGGCGGCCTCGGTACAACACCTGTCCGGAAGTCATCGGCACGATGCCGTTGATGATGCGCAGTAAGGTTGATTTGCCGCAGCCCGAGGGGCCGACGATCGCGACGAACTCGCCCTCCTCGACGTTAAAACTGATGTCGTTGAGCACGAGTAACGTGCCTTTTGCGTGGGCAAAACTTTTCGAGATGTTTTTAAGCTCGAGGAAGGCCATGGGTCAGATGAGTCCGAATCGCACATTGTGGGACGCGTCAGTAGTCCAGCCTGTAGCGCTCCGTGGCAAGGTTGTACAAGGGCCGCCACATGAGGCGGTTCAACATTAGCACTACCGCTACCATCGATAGGAGGCTCAGCAGGATCATCACGCTGTTGCCATTGTTACTGTAGGTGGCAGCGTCCAGCAGCGATCCGATTCCAAGAACCTGGTGGGTCTGACCGTTGTACACAAAATATTCCGATAGGATTAGCGCGTTCCATCCGCCGCCCCAGGCTGTGATGCTGCCGGTGATCAGCGACGGCGCCACAGCCGGTAGAATCAGCTTGCGCCATCGCGCGACTCGTGAGAGGCCGAACGCGCGCGCGGCTTCCTTCAAGTCCTCGGGCACCTGGTTGATTCCTGCGAGCAGGTTGAACAGCAGGTACCATTGCATGCCGGTGAGGATGAGCACGATCGACGCGACATTCATCCCGCCGGTAAATTCGATGAAGGCGGCAACGATGATCGGGAACAGCGCCGTCGCGGGCATCGATCCGACAATTTCCGCGACCGGCGACAAGATTCGGTTAAAACGCGGACTCTCGCTGGCGGCCAGCGCGCACGGTATCGTCCACGCCAGCGAGATCGCGTAGGCAATCGTCATGCGAATGGTCGAGAGGACGATCGCTTCGGGGATTTGTTTCGCGTCAGATGGCCAC
The DNA here is from genome assembly GCA_035602775.1 of Candidatus Acidiferrales bacterium. Classification (GTDB taxonomy): domain Bacteria; phylum Desulfobacterota; class Binatia; order Binatales; family Binataceae; genus Binatus. The sequence goes on from DATNLS010000370.1 coordinate 3,448, forward strand.
GGCTGCGATAGCGTTCTGATAAGTGCGACCAGGCCGCGGAACAACGCCCAACTCGTGAAGATCACGATCGATCCGATGATCACCGTTCGCACGATCGCGCCGACGCGCTTGCTTTGTTCGGGCGTGAGCTGCGGGCCGCTCGGGAGGGCGTTCAACGCACGGCCGATCGTCCGGAGCGGCGGCACCAGGATGAGGCGCAGCGCGCGCGTGACCGCGGGTCCGACGCCCGACAACGCGTCGAACATCCCGAGCGATTGCACGGCGCCGGACGACGCCGCGAATTCGTACTTGAACTTCTCCGCCCACGTGGATAGCGGCTGCCAGACAATCATGTCCATCAGCACGATGATCGCGAGCAGGGTGAGCAGGCCCGCGGCCAGATCGAAGTTGCGTCCTTTCTCGGAGGCCTGCCACAGAAAGCTGCCGAGCCCCGGCAGCCGGTAGGTGGCAGGACCGGCCGTGATAATTTCGCACGCGATGAGGAAGTACCACCCCGCAACCCACGACAGAATCGAGTTGTACACCAGCTTCGGAATGCTGGCGGGCAGCAGCAGACGCTTGAACTTGAGCCATCCACGGCCGCCGAAGGTCTCGAGCGCCTCCCGGGAATCGTCGGGAATGGTTTTGACCGCTTCGTAAACGCCGAGCGCCATGTTCCACGCCTGGCTGGTGAAGATGAGAAAGACCGCCGCCATCTCGACCCCGAGGCGGCTGCCATGCGTCAGCGCGACGAAGAAAAAAACCGCGGCCGGGAAGAACCCGACCACCGGCACCGACTGCGCGATGTCGATCGCGGGAATCAGGATGCGCTCGTAGAGCCCGCCGCGCGCCGCCGCCATGCCGTAGAGGATCGAAAAAATCAGCGCGATGATATACGCGGCGAGCATCCGGTAAAACGAGCAGAACGCGTAGTATGGAAGATGGCGGATCGAGACAGGGACCTTGTGCGGGATCAAATGCGGAGCGTGGCTGCGATACGCGAAGAACAGCGCGATAATCGCGGCGAGCGCAAGAAACGAGAGCGTGCCGTTGATCAAACGGCGGGTATTTATTTCGATCCTGGGCATTGTCGCGTGACCCGAATCTTCCAGCATAGCCGCGCCGTCGGTTCGCTCAAGGGGCAAACCGTATTTCGGATGCATTAATTTTTCGGCGCGCCGGCGTTGACAACGCGCGCTGCGCGCAATAGCGAGAGCGCAAGAACATAAAAAAATGGCAGGCGCGCAAATAATTCCAGACGACGAGTGGCGGCTCGACTACGAATCCAGCGAGCCCGGCGAGCATGAGCCGCCCGCCGCGCAGGTGACCACCAAGCTCGCCTTCGACCTCAGTCACGCACGGCTCTCGCGCGCCGTTTACGTCGTCACGGCCGAGCATCTCGGCTGGTACATGGTCGCGGCGTACGCACTCATCACACGCACGATCGCTCTGGGAGCGCGTCCGCTCGACGCGGCGCAGAGTACGGACGCGCTCACCAGTTTCCTCATCGCGCAGCACGGCCGGCTTGCTTACGCGCTCTCGGATGCGTCGTGGGTGACGATCATCCAGGGCTGGATCTTCGCGGCGATCGGCGCGTCCGACGCGAGCTCGCGAATCGTCGTGACGCTATGCGGCCTGCTGCTCATCGCCACCGGGTTTGCGCTGAGCCAGGTGCTGGGACGCGCGGGAGCGCTGGCCTTTGCCGCGTTGATCGCGATTTCACCGAGCATCACTTATTTTTCGCTCGGCGGCTCGACCGCGATTGCATCGCTGACCTTCACGATGATCGCGATTGCAATCGCCGAGAGCATGCGGCGGCGACCGAGCGTGATTCGCGCGGCGGGACTGGGCGTCGCGATCGCGATGTGCCTCACGGCCGACCCGATCGGCTACGTCACCGGCGCGGCGATAATCGTGTCCCTGATTCTGGTTGGCGCAGTGGACGCCGTGCGGATCGACCATCGGCGTTTGCGCTTGCGCGTATGGTGGGACCGTCGCCGCGTGCTGGTCATAGTCACCGCGATCGTCGCGATTAGCTTATGGCTGGTCCTGACGACAGCGTTATTTCACCGACCGCTGGTGCCGTCAGTCGAATATTATTTTCATGCCGCATTCGCGCCGCCATCCATCGCCTTCCACCGTGCAATTCAGAGATTGGTTCCGATTTTGATCTTCTACGAATTCGCGGCCGTGATTCTCGCGATCGTCGGCGCTGTCGCGATCGTCTCGCGACGAATCGGCGACCGCTTTGCAGCGTGGTCGGTCGTGTGGGCAATCGTGAGCCTCGCGACGATTGCGGCGGTGAGCGCGAATGGAGCTGACGCGGTCGTCGCGCTCGTTCTGCCGCAGGCGCTGGTTGGCGCTTACGCGGTCGATTGGATGCATCGGTCGGAGCGATGGAACTCGATTCGTTATGCGATTGTGGCGGCGGTTGCACTCACCATCTACGTTCAGCTCGCGGTCAATTTTGTCTATCCGGCGCCGGACACGAGCGAAGCGCCGTGGCGCCGGCACGCGCTGTTGTTCTGGTCCGAACCGGCGACCTCGATTCGAACGGTGAAGGAATGCGAGCGGGCGCGAAATGCGGTTTCGCCGGCCGGCGCGAGCGCGATGATTCCCGACGATGCGCCGCAGGTGCAATGGTACCTGCGCGATTTTACGCAGACCGATTCGCCCGCCGGCGCGAACATAGTCGTGACGATTGGCAAGACCGAAAGCGGCGCAGTCGCGGGCAACCCGGACTCGCCGGAGTTTGGATTTGAGGAGTGGTGGAATCCGGATTTCCACAAGCTCACGTTGGCGCGTGCGCTCGAATACTTTTTCACGCAACGCGCGTGGAGCGATGTGGAGATTCGCAATCTCGATATCGTCGTGTCGAAGCCTGCAAAGGAACATAACCCCTAACACCTACCGTGCCCCTTTTCTGATTCCCCTTCCCTCTCGGGGAGCGGTCAGGGGTTCAGGTCGGCGCGTTCTGAATTCTTGCGTGCAGGGTGCTGCTTTGCGATAAACTGCTCAGACCGCGCAACCCGCAACCTTTTGCCGTTCCCGTTGCTCGCGCGAACTCGAATCCGGTCTCAACTCAAGGAGCATCGATGGACGCTGTCGTGAAATTCCTGGAACCCTACCAACTTCATCCGGTCGTCGATCATTTCTCGATGGCGCTGCTGATAGTCGCCGTGTTGATCGATCTCGTGGCGAGCACGGCGCCGAATCGCATCTGGCTTCGTTACACCGCGTTGTTGCTGATGATCCTCGGCGCGATCGCGGCTGGAGCTTCGTATTTCACTGGCGACATGGAGGCCGACCGCATCTGGAACGCGCTGGGTCAGCCCGCCAAAGATGTTCTGCACAGACACGCGCAGCTGGGCACGTATCTCGCAATTGCTTTCGGCGTGCTCGCGCTGTGGCGAATCCTGATACAGGCATTCGGCTTCGTGGCGGGGACCCGCCCCCTTTATCTTATCTTCGCGCTCGTGGCGATTGTGGCGCTGGGCTACCAAGGGCATCTCGGCGGTGTGCTCGTATTCGACTACGGCGCGGGCACGGCGCTGATGGCGTCCGCTCCGGTACCGTCCGAAGCCGCAAGTCCTGAGTCGGCGCCTACTAGCGCTGGACCGATTCCGACCGTGTCGGTGCCGACTCCGCTAGCGACTTCGACCCCGCTGATCGGTACCCCATCGGCGCCTGCAACCAGCGCGGGCAGCATGCCGACGCCGATTCCTACCGTACAGCCTACGGCCGCGCCGAGCGCGACGAGCATGTAGTGCAATAGAAGCTCGCCGTAAATTCTGAAAAAGAAACAGGAGTAGTTATGACCCAGCGTCTCGGTTTTGGCGTGTTCCTCGCGCCGCATCATCCTATTGGCGAGCATCCCACGCTGCAGTTTCAGCGCGATCTCGAACTCGCCCAATGGCTCGACGAACTGCACTACGACGAGTTCTGGGTCGGTGAGCATCATTCGGCCGGATGGGAGACTATCGCGTCGCCGGAAATGTTCCTGGTCGCAGCGGCGGAGCGCACCAGGCGAATCAGACTCGGCACCGGCGTTGTCTCGATCCCGTACCATCATCCGTTCAACGTCGCGCAACGCATCGTGATGCTCGATCATCTGAGCCATGGGCGCGCGATGCTCGGGGTCGGGCCCGGCGCGCTGCCGTCGGACGCCGTCATGCTCGGAATCGATCCGATGACGCAGCGCGACCGGATGGACGAAGGCCTCGGCGTGATCATCCGCCTGCTCACCGAGGACGAGCCGTTCAGTTACAAGGGTTCGTGGTTCGAACTGCACAACGCCGCGTTGCAGATTCGTCCGCTGCAAGAAAAAATTCCGCTCGCGGTCGCGTCGACCATTTCGCCGTCGGGAATGAAGACGGCCGGCAAATACGGCGCTGGCGTGCTGTCGGTCGCCTCGTACTCGGAAGAAGGGCTGATGGCGCTGCCGACGCAGTGGAATTTCGGCGAGACCTCGGCCAAGGAATACGGCAATACGATCGATCGCGCTAACTGGCGAATCGTCATGCCGTTCCACCTGGCGGAATCGAAAGAGCAGGCGATGCGCGAAGTCGCGGCCGGACTCCAGAAATGGCAGAACGAGTACATCGTCGGGATTCTCGGCACGCCGAATCGGCCCACCTTCCCCGACGGTTACGAGACCGCCAAGCGGATGAGCGAATACGGCGGCGCTATTTTCGGCACGCCGGAGGACGCGCTCGAACGCATCGCACGCTTGCAGAAACTCTCGGGCGGTTTCGGCACGATCCTGAGTTTCGCGCACGACTGGGCGACGCGTCCACAAATGATGCGCAGCTACGAGATGCTCGCGCGCTATGTGATGCCGCGATGTCAGGGGCTGATCAAGCCGATCGAAGCGTCGGCCGCGCGCGTAACCGCCAACAAAGCGGAGCTGATGGAAAAAGCCGGCGGCGCAATCCTCAAAGCAATCCGCGACTACAACGCCGTGCACCCGAGGCAGAAGTAAAACGCCCCGGAGACTAGTTGATATATCACTCCGCTTAGCGCGACGGCGCCGCGGAATGCTGGCGCACGGGATCACCCGACATCAATTGCTGCGCTTTGCGCAGGGCCTCCTCGGTCTCGCGCAGCAAGTCGGCAAACACTTCGGCCGCCGGCTTGATCTCGCGGATCAATCCCGCGCCCTGCCCGGTCGGCATGAAGGTGCGATTGGGGTCGACGTCGCCGCCGCCGCGTCCGGTGTAATTCATGACGCCGTTGCGCGACGAGGTCTGCGCCTGCAGCGGGAATGGCTGAATCTTCGACGGGTCCTTCTCCCACTCGAGCGCATACTCGGTGCGGATGACGCGGCAGGTCTTGCCGGTGTACGCGCGCGTGCGCAGGGTCGAATCCTCGTGCGCCCTGACGATTGCCTCGCGATAACCCTGCGCCGCCTGCGCCTCGGGGGTCGCGATAAAGCGCGTGCCGATCACGACGCCTTGCGCCCCGACCGTGAGCGCCGCCGCGATCTGCCGGCCATCGGCGATTCCTCCCGCGGCCAGCACCGGCAGCCGCACCGCGTCGATCATCTGCGGCACCAGCGAGAGCATCCCGATCTCGCCAGTATGCCCGCCCGCCTCGGTGCCCTGCGCAACGACCACGTCGGCGCCGGCATCCTGCGACTTGACCCCGTGATGCACCTTGCCGCACATCACGACGATCTTCATCCCGTTGTCGTGCATCACCTTGACGAATTCCTGCGGCACCGAAAGTCCGGCGACGAACACCTTGACCCTTTCTTCGATCATCACGGGCACGTGCGGGCGCATCATGTCGGGAATCGGCGCGAGCAGATCGACGGCGAACGGCTTGTCAGTCAGCTCGCGCGTCTTACGGATTTCAGTGCGCAGATCCTCGGGACTCAGCGATGCGGCGCCGATTACGCCAAGGCCGCCGGCGTTGGAAACCGAGGCGACCAGCTTGTGCATCGCGACGCCGCCCATCCCGGCGAGCAGAATCGGATACTTGATTCCAAAGTAATCGCAAATCGGCGTGTGCAGCATCGACAGTCTCCGCTAGTGAGCCGTCTGTGCGACTGGCTCCTCATGCCTTCTTAGTAGGCGGATGCGGCGCAATCAAGCGATCGGCTGCGCGATGCTGACTTGCTAGATATCCTCCGGGCCTGGGTAGTACTTGCGCTCACCGAGCGAATCGACCGCCGCCCAGAACTCGGGACCGCCCGGCTTCATCGGATCCTCGAGCGCCCACGCCTGCCGCTTGTAGTTCCAGCTTTCCGGACGCAGCCGCTTGGCTTCCTCGAAATATTTCTTGGCCGCCTCCGCTTGTCCGCGTTCGAACAGAAATTCGCCGAGCCTGAAATTCGCGGCGGCGCGCACTTGCGCGTCGTCCGGCGTGTGCATCCGCCGGAGAACTTCCGGCTCGCTGAGCGCGAAGCGGCTCGCCGGACCATTCGCCACCCAATCGCGGATCGCGTCGAGGTAGGCCTTGCGCTTCGCCTGCAACTCGGCCATCGCGTCAGTGGGAATCGAAAAGTTCGTGCGATTCATTTTGCGGAATGCGTCGGTGACGCCGGCGGGCTCGCTGGGCCGAACGATCTTGCCGCGCTCATCGATCCAGACCGCGGTCGGCACATTGACCATGTCGTAGAGCTCGGCGACCAGATGGCGCCGATCGATCAGGCAGGGGTAGCTAGGCTTCGCCGCCTTGATCCACGGCTCGGTCGCCGCATTGCCGCCGCTGTCGAAGGCGATCGCGATCGGCACGAATCCTTTCGGTCCGAGTTCTTCGTAAAGGGCCTGCCAGACTGGCAGGTCGAAGCGGCATCCTCACCACGAGGCCCAGGACACGACGAAAACTTTCTTGCCACGATAGTCGGACAGCGAATGCATCTTGCCGTCGAGATCGGGCAGGCTGAAATCCGGGGCGTCGAGCGACGTCAGTGTCCGTCTTCGCTCAGCCGCGGCCTCGCCGAAGCACCATGCGTTGAACTCGCCGTCCGTCACGACGGGCTGTCCGAGCAGACCGGCCAGCGCCGCGAGATTGTAACGCTGAGTGGCGACGAACTCGCTCTTGCGCGCATCGGGCACCGGCACGCAGACGTCGCCCTTGCAGAATCCTTGCGGCTTGAACTCCCATCCGCTGACGCGATTGAGGTCGTCGGCGGAAAGCCATAAGCCGCCTGCCGTCGATTCCGCATCGACGCCAGTCGTGGCGCGTTCGCCGTATACAATGTCGATCGTCATAGCTGTTCGCCTCGCGTAGAGATTTCAGCACAAAGCCGACGCGTGTACCAAGCACCGCGTCGGCGGCAGTGGGGAAGGGCAAATCACTTTATCGAATGTGAAACGCGCGGTGGGTTTCACGCTTCCTTCGGCAGGGGTGACCCCTGCACCCAGTACTAATCGCAAAATGGCGAGGACGCCCTTTTGCTCTCAGGTTCTTTTTCCGGTGTCATTCAGAGGGCGTCTGAATAGCTCCGATCCCAGTAGCCGAAGCCCTGAGCGTTGCCGAAGGGGAAAAATTCCGGCGCTGTGATCGGCCCCGCACTATTTCTCGCGGCTGTGACTGCTGCGCCCGTCGGGGTTTCGCCTGTTTTGCGGAAAACGCCGCCTGATTATTGCGATATAAAGCGAAAGTGTTTCACGTGAAACGGTATTTTAGTTCAGGAGAACGAAACGCGAATCGGCTGGCGTTGGGCGGCGAATGCCGGCGAGCTCCGCTTCCGCGCCGCTCTCGTTGGTGGCGGATACGTTCAGGGCAGAAGCAGTTCTTGTCCTCGTGTCAGTCAGAGAGAAGCGAAGAAGTCGGTTCTAATCTTCCCCTCGCCCTGTGAGGGAGAGGATCGAAGGTGAGGGTCCGCTTACAGCGCGCCTTTAGCGCGCGATTCAAGATTCTGTCTTTTGCA
>DATNLS010000171.1:0-14429 GCA_035602775.1 Candidatus Acidiferrales bacterium
GACGAACTGGCGGTAAGCATCAGCGACACCACGGCTGGTGTGCAGGTGTCGATCACCGACTTCAGCACCGGGCAGCAGGGCACGATGACAGCCAACGCGGCGCATGGGTTTCAGCAGGTGGTGTTCGATCCGAACGCCGAGTCCTGCACCACCAATCCGTATACGTTCCGTGCTATGTTTGCGACCTCGAGCCCGCAAACACGGGTCTGGACCGCGCATACCTACAACGTCGCCTTCTCGATGGAAATCGGCCATCAGACCCAGAGCGGCTACGCTGGCGGAACCTACGGCGACACCACCTTCCAGGGACCCTCATACGTGCACGATTGGCCTGGCAGTTTGCCGCCGTCGATCGATTCCACCGTACATCCAACCTCGATCGCGTTCCCCAGTCCGCAATTCGTGCCTACCGGCGGGCGCGGATCGGCACAATACGACGGCGTCGCCTTCGAGGCCGACATGCCGGTATTCGAAAGTTCTGACGCTCAAATGTGCGTCACGTCAACTGGCGTGAATTGCACCAATCCGCCGGAGGGGGCGGCGTTCTATCCGATTTATTCGACCGCGAGCGCCGGCGCGGTTTCATGCGTTTGGCATTTCGGCGACACGCAGATTGCCAACACCAGCGACCTCTTTGGCGGCGATTCGACGGTCGAGTATGGGCCCCTGCTCGATACCTTCTTCGCGGGATTGGGGTTCCGTTTCGAAAACTATCAGAACCCGCTGGACGACAATCCGTGTCCGTACCTCGTGGTCATACCGCCCAATGTCAGGACGATCCCGCAACCGATTCCGCCCGAGGAGATATTCTTCAACGAGCTGTTGATCTTCGAGGAAGAAGTTACGCTGGTCACCGAAGGCGTGCCGATAGAGCAGGTGGCGCGCTATGGCGAGGTGTTGAACGACTATCTGATCGGGTCAATCCTGCAGACGGAGTTTGGAATCGGCACTGGTCCTGTGGGTGGCGGCCCGTCCGGCGGCAACTAAAGGAATCGTGAATCCTGCGGCAGTTCGCATTATAAATTTCTTTTGGAGCGCGCGGCGGTGATATAAATTTTGGATGCCCACCGTTCTTGACGATTTTCATCCTGCGGTTCGCGCGTGGTTCGAGCGGCGCTTCGATGCGCCCTCGCGGGCGCAGGAACTCGGATGGCCCGTAATCGGCGCCGCCATCGACCCGTCCGGCTTCGACGTCCTGCTGTGCGCGCCGACCGGCAGCGGCAAGACGCTCGCCGCGTTCATGTGGGCGATCAACGGCCTGGTGATCGATGCGGCGCGCGACGCGCTTCGCGACGAAGTTTCGGTGCTGTACGTTTCCCCCCTCAAGGCGCTCGCCAATGACATCCGGCTCAATCTCGAAGAGCCGCTGCACGGCGTGCGCGACACCGGCGCCGAGTCGAGCCTCGATCTTTCGCGCATCCGCGCCGGCTTGCGCACGGGCGACACATCCGCCAGCGAGCGCACTGCGATGCTCCGGCGGCCGCCGCATATTCTGGTCACGACGCCCGAGTCGCTGTTCATCCTGCTGACCTCGCCCAAGTTCCGCGAGAAGCTCGCCGGCGTTCGCCACGTGATTGTCGATGAACTCCATGCGCTCGCGGGAAACAAGCGCGGGGCGCATCTCGCGTTGACGCTGGAGCGCCTGGAGCGCTTCGTGACGAGTCGCGGTAATGCGCGGCCGAATCGAATCGGGCTGTCGGCGACGTTGAATCCAATCGAGAAGCTGGCGGGATTCCTGGCCGGCTACGAGGTGACACGCGACGGCGCTCGTTCGCCGCGTCCGATTAAAATAGTTCGCGCCGACGATCGCGTGCGCGAGATGGATTTGCAGGTCATCGCGCCGGGGCCCGAGCTTGGACCGCTCGCGACGCATCCGCATTGGGAAGCGATGTACGACGAGGTCGCGCGGCTCATCGGGGAGCATCGCACGACGCTGGTTTTCACGCTGAGCCGGCGCCACGCGGAGCGGGTCGCGCTCAATCTGCAGAAGCGGCTCGGCACCGACGCCGTGATGGCGCATCATGGCAGCCTCGCGCGCAGCGAGCGATTGATCGCCGAGCAACGCCTCAAGCGCGGCGAGTTGAAAGCGATCGTCGCGACCGCGTCGCTCGAACTTGGTATCGACGTTGGCGCGGTCGAGCTCGTATGCCAGCTCGATACGCCCAAATCCATCTCGGCCGCGATTCAGCGCATCGGGCGATCGGGGCACAGCCTCGGCGCCACACCGAAGGGCCGCTTCTTCGCGCTCACCACCGACGATTTGCTCGAATGCGGGGCGGCGGTGCGCGCGATTCGCCGCGGGCATCTCGACGAAGTTGAAATCCCGATGGGATGCGTCGATATCGCGGCGCAGCAAATCGTGGCGATCGCCGCCGAGGAAGACGAAATCTCCGAAGCCGATCTGCTGCGCGTGCTTCGCAGCGCGTACAACTTCGGCGATCTCGACGCCGCCAAGCTGCGGCATCTGCTCGAACAACTCGCCGCCGAACTGCCCGAGCGAGTCATGGGCGCGGCGCCGAAAATTTTCTTCGATCGGGTCAACGCGCGCGTGCGCCCGCGCCGATCCGCGCGGCTGTCGGCGATCACGTCGGGCGGCACGATCCCGGAAGCCGGCAACTATGACGTCGTGATCGAGTCCGAGGGCCGCAAGGTCGGCGACGTCGAAGAGGACTTCGCGCAGGAGTCGTCGCGCGGCGACGTGTTCTCGCTCGGATCGATGCCGTGGCAGATTCAGCGCAGTTCGCGCGGACGCCTGATGGTCGAGCCGGCGCCCGGGATGGCGCCGACGCTGCCGTTCTGGCTGACGGAGGCGGGCGGCCGCTCACCGGCGATGTCGGCGGAGATCAGCGATCTGCGGCATGAGATTTGGAATCGTCTCGAGCGCAACGAGTCGGCCGAAGAATGGCTGATGGATGAATGCGCGATGTCGGAGCGCGCGGCGACGCAAGCTGCCGACTACGTTCGCCGCGGAGTCGAAGCGCTTGGCGCGATCCCCGACGATAAGACCGTCGTCGTCGAGCGCTTCTTCGATGGCCTCGGCGGCACGCAAATCGTCATCCACACGCCGTTCGGGATTCGCCTCAATCGCGGGCTTGGCCTCGCGATTCGAAAACGCCTGTGCCAGTCGTTCGATTTTGAGATCCAGGCGTCGGCGATCGATGACGGCGTGCTGCTCGCGCTGAATTCGCGCCACAGTTTTCCGCTCGACACGCTGTTCAGCATGTTGAAGGCGCGCAACGCGCGTGACGTGCTGATCCAGGCAGTGCTGGCGGCGCCGATGTTCGAAGTACGGTTCCGGCATGTCGCGACGCGCGCGCTCGCCGTCATGCGTTCGTCGCGCGGCAAAAAGGTGCCGGCCTGGATTCAACGCCTGCGATCGCAGGAGCTGCTGTCGTCGATTTTTCCCGGCCAGCAGGCTTGTTTCGAGAACCGGCCGGGCGCGATCGAACTGCCGGACCATTTTGTGATCCAGGAAACGATTCGCGAATGCCTCGAGGAATCCACCGACCTGCCGCGCACAATCCAGCTACTCGAAGGGATCGAGAGCAGCGCGATTCGCACGGTCGCCGTTGATGCGATCGCGCCGTCCGTGTTTGCGCATCGCCTGCTGCTTGCGTGGGACTACTCATTTCTCGACGACGGCGAGCGCGCCAATCGGCGTTCGCGGACCGTGACGATGAATCGCGGCATGGCTGAGGACGTGTTCCGCAAGGAGGACCTGTCGGACTTGCTCTCGGCGGAAGCGGTCGATGCGGTCGTTGCCGAAGTGACGGGGCGCACAGCCGGGCGCAAGCCGCGTTCGCGCGATGAGTCGTACGAATTGATTCGCGCGCATGGCTCGTTGACGCTGGCCGAGGTCGAAGAACGCGTCGGCGAGGGTGCGCGCGCGATGCTGGCGGAGTTGGACACTGAGGGAAGAATCGCGCGCGTCAGTCTGGCCGGCGAATCAGTGGAGAGAATTATCGTCAGCGAGGATAAACAAATCTTCGCCGCCGCATACGATGGAGGACCCAACGACGAGGCGGCGCGTGCCGAACTGGTACGCCGTGCGTTGAAGACTAGCGGGCCGACGACTGCCGATGAGGTCGCCACGCGATTGAGCATAAAGATGTCGGCAGTCGAGCAGAGTCTCGCGGCGTTGGAGGGGCAGGGCGCGATTTTTCGCGGTCACTTCACGCGCTCCGACACGATTCAGTGGTGCGACCGCTACAATCTCGAACGGATCCATCGCATGACGCTGGCGCGTGTGCGCGCCGAAATCGAGCCATGCGCGGATCACGAATACGCGGCGTTCCGGCTCCGATGGATGCACGTCGGCGGCACTGAGCTTCCCGCGGATCAGAGCGGAGTCGCGACGGTGCTCGATCAACTTTCAGGAATCGCGGCGACGCCGGAAATTTGGGAACACGCCATACTGCCGGCGCGAATCGCGGGCTACCGGCCCGAGATGCTCGACCTGGTCTGCATGAGCGGCCAGATGAAGTGGGTCGCAGTGCCGGGCGAGAGTGTCGAGGGTGCGCATCCGGCGAGTGTGCCGTCGCGGATTACGTTCGTCGCGCGCAAGGCGAGTTTGTTCGTGCCGCATGAAGTGCAAGCCGTCGAAGATGCGAAGCAGCAGGCCGTGCTGGAGGCTCTAGGAGCCGCCGGCGCGCAATATCTCGATGAGGTCGCGGAGCGCGCGAACGTATCCGAGCGCGACGCGTTGTCGGCGCTGTGGCGGATGGCGGCGCAGGGCCGCGTCAGCAACGACAACTTCGCGCCGCTTCGGATGTTCGCCGACGATCGCGGCGCCGAGCGCGCGCTCGAGTCGGTCGCGCGCCGCGTGACGACTCGTCACGACGCCGCGGTTCGCGCGCGGCTGAAGTCGAGCCTCGCGGGACGCTGGTCGCTGATGCGCGCCGGTGACGATGCCGGCGACGCGCGCGAGCTCGCGCTCAAATTGCTCGAGCGGCACGGGATTCTCGCGCGGGAGATGCTCGGAATCGAATCGACGCATATCTCTTGGAGCGAGATTGCGTTCGAGCTGCGGCGACTGGAATATGGCGGCGCGATTCGCCGCGGATGGTTCGTGCGATCGCTTTCGGGCGAGCAGTATGCGTTGCCCGAAGCTGTCGAGATGCTGCATGCTGCCCGCAATCTAATCCCCGCACGCGAGAAGCCGGTTGCACTCAGCGCGATCGATCCAGCCAATCCATATGGCGTCGTGATTCCCGGATGCGGGATCGCGCGCGAGGCTGGTAACGTGATTGTGCTGCGCGGCGGTCGCGTCGTCGCGGGATTGCAGGGACGCGCGATGATCACGGGCTGCGACAACGAAAGCGAAAGCGAAGTCGATGACGAGAGTTTCGGCGCGGCAGTCGCGGCTCTGATGACGTTGAAGGCGAAGATCGCGATCGATTCGATCGATGGCGTGGCGGCGCTCGAGTCGCCGCGAGTGGGGATGCTGGCGGCGATGCGATTCCATTCGGATGGCCGTTCGCTGGTATTCGATGGATTGCATGGGCCGGCGCCTGCGAGATCGCGGCAGGCGAAGTTAAAGTGATGGTTGAAGGCGCGCTTTGTGGTGGCATCCAGAACCCTCACCTAACCTCTCCCGTGAAGTAACGGGCGAGGCATCAGAGCGGGAAGGGGGACCGGAAAACAAGATCCGTCGCCATCATCAAAACGAGCCATTGATTGGGCGGGGTCGCGCGCTATTCTGAAGCCATAACAAATTGAATCGGATTGGTTGGCGCGTCAGGTTCGGATCCGGCGTCCACTTCATCATCCACAACAGCAGGGCAGGGCTCAATCAATGGCGACTAACAGTTTCGGTGCTCGTTCGACGCTCACGGTCGATGGCAAGAGATACACGATCTACAAGATCGACGCGCTCGAGAAGCATGGGTTCTCGATGGCGCGCATGCCGTACTCGATCAAGGTGATGATCGAGAACGTGCTGCGGCGCGAGGACGGCGTCATCGTGACGACCGGACAGATCGAGGCGCTCGCGCGATGGAACGGCAAGGGCGGTGAGCGCGAGGTCTCGTTCATGCCGGCGCGGGTGCTGCTGCAGGATTTCACCGGCGTGCCGGTGGTCGCCGATCTGGCGGTGATGCGCGATGCGATCAAAAAGCTCGGCGGCAATCCCGACAAGATCAGTCCGCTGCAGCCGGTTGACCTCGTGATCGATCACTCGGTACAGGTCGATTCATTCGGCACCGCTGGCGCGTTCGCGGCCAACGCGGAACTCGAATTCAATCGCAACCAGGAGCGCTATCTTTTTCTGCGCTGGGGGCAGGGCGCCTTCGACAACTTCCGCGTGGTGCCGCCCGACACTGGAATCGTGCATCAAGTAAATCTCGAGTACCTCGCGCCCGTAGTCTTCGCGTCGGAAAAGGGCGAAGCGTATCCCGACACGGTGATCGGCACCGATTCCCATACGACGATGATCAACGGGCTCGGCGTGGTCGGCTGGGGCGTCGGCGGAATCGAGGCCGAGGCGGCGATGCTCGGGCGCTCGATGCCAATGCTGATTCCCGAAGTGATCGGATTTCGCCTCGCCGGCAGTCTGCGTCCCGGCGCGACTGCGACCGACCTGGTGCTGACGGTCACGCAGATGCTGCGCAAGAAAGGCGTCGTCGGCAAGTTCGTCGAGTACTTCGGGCCCGGGCTCGCGTCGCTGCCGGTCGCCGATCGCGCAACGCTCGGCAACATGTCCCCCGAGTACGGCGCGACGATGGGATATTTCCCGGTCGACGATCAGACGCTCACTTATCTGCGGCTGACCGGTCGCAGCGACAGCCAGATCAAACTGATCGAGGCCTACTGCAAGGCGCAGGGACTGTTCCATTCGCCCGATGCGCCCGAGCCGAAATTTTCCGATACGCTCGAGCTCGATCTGGGCACCGTCGTGCCCAGCATGGCAGGACCGCGCCGTCCACAGGATCGAGTCGCGCTGACCGCGGCGAAGGCGGATTTCCGACGCGAGCTGGCCAAGGAATTCGAGGAGCACCCGAGCGTCGATCGCGACGAGCTGGCGAAGTGGGTCGCTGAAGGCGGCAACGGCGCGGCCGCGGGCGATGGGACGATCCTCGAATCGAAGCTCGGCCATGTCGCGCACAAGGTCGAGGTGCAATCCGAGGCGGGCAAGTTTCCGCTGACGCATGGCTCGATCGTGATTGCCGCGATCACCAGCTGCACCAACACTTCGAATCCGTCGGTGATGCTGGCGGCGGGGATTCTGGCGAAGAAGGCGGTTGCGCGCGGGCTTACGGTCAAGCCGTGGGTGAAGACCAGCCTCGCGCCCGGCTCGAAGGTCGTCACGCAGTACCTCAAGCGCGCGGGGTTGACTGAGTCGCTCGAGAAGCTGCGCTTCAACCTGGTCGGCTACGGCTGCACGACCTGTATCGGCAACAGCGGACCTATAGATGAGGCGCTGGCGGGCGCGATCAAGCAGGGCAACCTGGTGGCGTGCGCGATTCTCAGCGGCAATCGCAATTTCGAAGGGCGCATCAATCCCGCCGTGCGATTCAACTACCTGGCGTCGCCGCCGCTGGTGGTCGCGTACGCGATTGCGGGCACGATGGATATCGACGTCGAGCATCAGCCGCTCGGCACCGGTTCCGACGGACGCCCGGTGTTCCTGCGTGACATATGGCCGTCGCAGGAGGAAGTCGCGAGCGCGACGTCCGGATCGGTTCACGCCGCGATGTTCAAGAGCGAGTACGGGCAGGTGTTCGAAGGCGACGAACGATGGAAGAGTCTCAAGGTGCCGGAGGGCAACCTGTTCCGCTGGGCGGAGGATTCGCTGTACGTGAAAGCGCCGCCGTTTTTCGACGGAGTCACGGCGAAGGTTGGCGAGTTCAGCGATATCACAGGCGCGCGCGCGCTGGCGGTGTTGGGTGACAGCGTCACGACCGATCATATTTCGCCGGCGGGCTCGATCGGCGCCGACAGTCCGGCTGGCAAATATCTAATCGAGCATGGGGTGCAGCCCAAGGATTTCAATTCGTACGGCGCGCGCCGCGGAAATCATGAAGTGATGATGCGCGGGACGCTCGCGAATATCCGGCTCAAGAACCTGATGGTGCCCGGGGTCGAGGGCGGCTTCACCGCGCATCAGCCGGACGGTGAGAAGATGACGATTTTCGACGCGTCGGAACGGTACCGCAAGGAAGGCGTCCCGTTGATCGTGATCGCGGGCAAGGAATACGGCACCGGCTCGTCGCGCGATTGGGCCGCCAAGGGTGTGCAACTGCTGGGGGTGCGTGCGGTGATCGCGGAAAACTTCGAGCGAATCCATCGCAGCAACCTGATTGGCATGGGCGTGCTCCCGCTCGAGTTCAAGGCGGGCGAGAATCGGCAGAAGCTCGGACTGACGGGCAAGGAAGTTTTTTCGATCACTGGCTTGAAGGCGGAAATCAAGCCGCGGCAGACGTTGAAGGTGCGCGCGGAATCGGGCGGCAAGACTACCGAGTTCGAGGTGACGATGCGCGCGGACACGCCGGAGGAAGTCGAGTACGTCAGGCATGGCGGGATCCTGCCATTCGTGCTGCGCGAACTGATTCGCGCGTGATGAAGCACGTCGGTATCGTCGCGGTGAGCGCGGAAGGCGCCGCGCTTTGTTACCGCACGATCTGTCTCGAGGGTGCGGCGTTGTTCGGGCCGCACGATCATCCCGAGATCACCCTGCATGGATTCTCGCTGGCCGGCTATCAGCGGCTCATCGACGATGACCGTTGGGATGCGGTCGGCGAGATGCTGCTCGAGTCGGCGATGAAGCTGGTCCAGTCGGGCGCGCAATTGCTGATATGTCCCGACAACACGGTTCATCAGGGGCTCGATCTTGTGCGCGGGCGTTCACCGGCGCCGTGGATTCACATCGCCGAGGAAGTGGCGCGCGAAGCTCGGCGGCGCGGCTTCAAGCGGATCGGTATTCTCGGCACGCGCTTTCTGATGGAAGGTCCCGTGTATCGAACCAGCCTGGCGCCGGCGGGGATCGAGCACCGAGTTCCGAATAGCGAGCAACGCGCGCGTATCAATCAGATCATCTACGATGAGTTAGTGCAGGCGCGTATCGTTCCGGGGTCGCGCGCTTACTTTCAGAATGTAATTCGTGAGCTTGCCGACGGCGGGTGTGACGCAGTCGCGCTGGCCTGCACCGAGATTCCGCTGCTCATCAGCTCCGCTGACTCTCCGCTGCCGATTCTGGACTCGACGCGGATCCTCGCCCGCGCCGCCCTTCGTAAGGTGTCTGAAGAACCTCTCCCCTAGCCCCTCTCCCTTCTGGAGAGGGGCAGAAACAGAAAGCGCGCTTATTGCGTGTGGCTGGTGGCGCCGGAGATTGTCGAGATACTCGGGGCGCCCGCTGGAGCGGCGAGACCTTTCACTGCGGGGTCGTCGCTTGCGACGCATTTGTAGAAAGGCTGCACCTTCTTGAGTTGTGCCTGGCAGCCAAGTTCGGATTTAAGGGTTTTGAACTTGATCCACTGCGACATCGGCGCCGTGGTGTTCATCTTGTAGTCGCCCGACGCGTCCTTAACCGGCGGAAAAACCGGCGGCGGCATCATAAGGTACCAGCTAATCAACACCAACGCGGTTGCATAGCACTTTCGCATGCCCAATCAGTTACCGATTTTTTCGGCTGAATGCGATAGGTCTGTGCTACTCACGCCGGCTGCGGCGCGACCGCGTCGAGGCGGACCGCCGCGCCGCTCTTGCGGGTGGCGTAGCGGCTCAGGAGCCGCACGACCGCGGGAGTGACTTCGTGCATCGCCTCGCGCCGGAAGCCGACGGCCTCGGGCCCGCGCGCGCGCATCATCCCCATCATCGAGAGCCGCAGCAGCGCCGCGACCGCCTGGCAGTAGCGGAAACGCTCGAAGTCCATCGGCGCCATCGCATGGTAGAGAGGCATGTACAGCGCCGCGAAACTCGCGCGCAGCCCGTTGCCCGCGAGGTTGTCGCGCATCCATCGCGGGTGCTCCATCGCGGACGACGATAGGATTACGGCCGTCATCGCCGCATCGAGATGCCGATCGCCGGCGTCGGTATTTACCCAGTCGATCACGCCGGTCACCCGCAAGCCATCCACCACCACGTTTTGCGGATGGTAGTCCATGTGGACGAGCGAGTCGGGACTGCGGCGAAATTTGGGCGCGCGTTCGGTGACCAGGTTGAGCGCCTCGCGAAGTCCCGGCAGCGGGCCGGTCTCGACCCGATTGGCGATGATCGCGAGCACTCGATCAAGCAGCGGCGAGTCGGCGGCGGCGTCGCCGATGGGCGCGTATGCGCGCGGAATCTCGCGCAGTCCTGCACTGGCTGGATCGAGTTTGTGGAGTTTCGATTGCGCGCGGACGAACGAAAAAAATGCCATCGAAAAGGTCTTGAACGCGCTCGGAAAGCTGCGGATGGCGAACAGCGGGCCGCCCGCCAGCCGCTGCATTATGAGAAATGGCGCGCCCAGCGCGCCATGGTCACTCTCGAAGGCGTAGGGTCGCGGGACCGGATAGCCGTCGGCGAACAGGCGCTCGATCGTGATGCGTTCGCGGTTACCTTTGGCGTCGGCCGCGGAGCCCTGGTAGAAGCGCAAAACCATCGGGATGCCGACCGGGATCGACGGGAACCGTTTCGACACCGCCTCGAGCGTGAACTCGAAGACCGTCGTCTCCCATCCGCTGGCCAGCACGCTCATGCGCGCGATCGGCGCGCCGAGGTAGGTGGATAGGCGTTGCGCGATGTCGTGAGGGTCGATCATTGGACAAACGCAGGCGGAGAATCCGCGCGAACCGCAGCGTAGTACAGCTTGGAATCGGGCGCAATTGACCTGACACGCGTGTCAGGTCTAACGCGGCAGTTGCATCGAATGCTGCGTGCTGGTGTCGGGCGCGGGTGCGGCCGACGGATGAGACTCGGGCATCTGTAGGGTCTCGTTGGGCAGCGTCTGACCGTTTTTCTGGTAATGCTCCTGCACCATCGAGGAGAGCAACGGTCCGCTGCCATTGCCGAGATCGATCGCTACTTCGACTGACAGTCCGAGGCGCAGCGGCTTGTCCTCGGGCACCTGTCCGTCGATCACAATCTTGACCGGCACGCGCTGTACGACTTTGACCCAGTTGCCGGTCGCGTTCTCCGGCGGCAGCAGCGAGAACGCCGCGCCGGTGCCCATGCTGATCGAATCGACGTGGCCCTGGTAGGTGTAGCCGGGATAGATGTCGGCGACGACCTCCGCCTTCTGCCCGACGCGCACGTCGGTAAGCTGGGTCTCCTTGAAATTTGCCGTGACGTAGAGCTTGTGCAGCGGAACGATCGCCAGCAGCGGCTCGCCGGACTGTACGCGATTGCCGGCGTGGGCCGTCTTATGCGTCACCACTCCCGCGAACGGCGCCGTCAATTTCGTGTAGCCTTGATCGAGCTTGGCGGCTTCCAGAGCGGCCTGGGCCTGCATGACGACCGGACGGGCGTAGCGCGATTGGTCGTCGGTCTGGCTTCCGAGCGCGGCCTCGGCCTGGGTCAATTGATGCTCCGCCAGCGCTTCATCGGCCATCGCGATGCGCAGCCCGGTGTCGGCTTGATCGTATTGCTCGGCGGAGACGACGCCTTGTTCCTTCAGCTTCTTTGCGCGCTCGAAATCGATCCTTGCCTGCTTGAGCTGCGACTGTACCAGTACCACACCCGAGCGCGCGGCCTGCACTCCCGCGTACAATTCGTCGACCGATTGCTTGGCGCGCTCGAGCTGAGCCTGCGCCTGATCGACCCGCACGTCGAAGTCGCGCTGATCGAGCGTCAACAGCAACTGGCCTTCCTTAACCGTCCAGTTGTCCTCGACGTAAACGTTGGTGACGGTGCCAGCGACGCGCGAGGAAACCAGCGCTACGGTGCCATCGACGTAGGCGTCGTCGGTGCTGACGTGGCTTTCGAGGTAGCGATAGTAGCGATAACCGGGAATCGCAGCGAAGGCGGCCGCGATGATCACGACAATCAACAGTACCCGGCGCACGAGCTGCGAGTTCATAGGAATATTTCAGGGACGGGGAGATTCAGATGCGTTTCTCGAATCGCTCACTTGCTACAGAGGCTAAGTATGACGAATGGATGATGCTGTCAACGTCGCGGGACGATTGGATGCGGCGACAGCGAATCGCACAGCGCGCACCCGTGCTGACTCAACGGGGCGTGTGAGTCAGGGCTGGCGAATCGTCAGGTTGGGACCCTGCATTGCCGTCGCGACCACAATGTTGCCGAGCGTCATGTTGGCAGTGAAAGTACCGAAGTCCTGACCGCCGAAAAAGGTCGCGTCCACCTTTCCGTCCGGGTTGTCGAACAGGATCAACGTCGGCGCGCGCGAATGAATTATGAATCCCTTGTCGATGTCCTCGACCAGCGCCTGGTAGCGTCGATCGAGCGGACCGCTCAGAAAAATGCGTAGGTCCGGATCGGCCGGCGGGGAGAGCGTGGCGAGGACTCCGCCTATTTGCGCCGACACGTTGCCAAAAGGCTGGGTGGTGGACTGGAGATCGTCCACGTGGTTGCCGATGATTATTTCGAGACTCAACAGGTTGCTGCTGGTGTCGGTTTTGGTCGCGACGATTCGGGCTGGCAGGGTGTTGTTACAGATTACCACGCTGAGCGGGACGTTGCCCTGAAACGTCCACGATGATCGTGAGTCCGATGCGGTCGCGGTAAACGGCGTGCCGACGGTGCCGAGAATTTCGTACAACGCCAGCTTCGGGCCGTTGGGCGTACTGCCAACGCTGCCGGAAAATCCGGTCTGGTTGTTGCAGCCCGCGACTGAAATCGCGAGTGCCGCACCAATCGCGCTCAGCGACAAGGTTTGCAACAAACGCCGGATCGTCCTTTCCCCCATCGCGATCACGGTACCGGCACAATCACGTTGTTGCACACGGCCGGGCACGTACCGTCGGGATTCGTGCAAGTGGTCGGGCACGTTACAACCGGGGTCGCGGTCGGCACCGGCGTCCCGCCGGTCGGAGTCGCGGTCGGAGTTGGTGCTCCAGTCGGAGTCGGTGTTGGACCACCATTGAAGACCGGCGCCGGCGGAATCGTCACGCTGATGGGTTCGCCGACAGCTGTCGAGGTCGGCGATGCAGACGGTGTGTTGCTGGGATCGGGCGTCGGCAGTTCATTCCTTTGCAACTGGTAAGTGTCGGCGGGAACGCAGAACGAATAGTTGCTGGTCGGGCTCTGATTTGGAGCCTGGTTCTGCACGATGCTGTCCATCAGCTGCACGTTGTCCTTCGACAAAACTATCGTCGTGCCGAGGTCGGGATTCGCCACCGTGCCGGTGACGCTGCCATGACCGATGCAGGTGATCGTCTGGTCCGTGGGGAAATCCACCACGGGGCTGGTGACGCACGCGGCTCCCGGCCCTGCAACCCCTGACAACACGGCTACGGTGTGGCCTGGATATGGATCGGAATGACCCTGGTAAAGGTCGATCGCTGTGGCGAACAAATCAAAGGTAGGAATCGAGGGCGGGACGTTCAGGGTGAAATTGAACATGCCGGGATTCGAACTGCTGACAGTGACCGGCATCGGCAGTGCACTCTGAACATCGTTGGTCCCGGAAGTTTCGGCAAAAACCTGGATCAGGTCGGTCTGCCCCGAATTCGGCGGGACTATCGGGATACTGCCCGTGAGGTAACTCGTGTTCATCCCAAGTTTGCACTTGGCGAAAGTGGTGTCGGTGGGGCCGGATGTGCACTTTCCCCCGTTTCTCTGGCTGATGGACGATCCGGGAACTGCGGAGACCAGTAAATTGTCGTAACCCGGCGCCGTGACCTCCATCACATAGCTGTTGTTCTTAGGGAGTATCGGCACGTTGTCGAACGCCGCGGGAATCGTGATCGTCCCCGGCAGCGGAAAGTTGCCCGCATTGTCGGTAAACGCCGTCGCGACACTCACGCATTGTTCGGGGTTCGTCAGGCAAGGAGCACTACTGTTGCTCATGGGCGGAAGCAGCAATTGCAGCGTCGCGCCGACGATCGCTCTGCCGGTACAATTGTCAGTAACTTGCCCGGTGATATCGCCCAGCGACTGATTGCCGGTGATCGTGAAGTTGGGTGCAGTACTCAGTGATTGCCCAGGGTAAACCGGCAACAACCGTTCCGCCGCGTAGGTATCATCGCCGCCGGCCACCGCAAGGTCATACAGCGTTCCAAATCCAGGCGGCGCCGTACCGCCCGCGGCGGGCAGAAAGATAGTGTACTGCCCATTTTTTACGTTGGCGGTCGCGACTGCCGTGTTGGTTCCGATCGCTTCCGCGGTCACTGCCAATTTGCGGACTTTCCCCGAAGGGGCCGTGCCTGTGCCGGTTTTGACGGTTACCGATCCAGTGACCGTAGCCATCGTGGAATTCGGAACCGTCGCATTTGGAACCGTCGCCATCGTGACTGATACCAGGTACGCGCCGCCGAAGCCGGTCGGCGCCT